>CAXMMX010000189.1:0-28859 GCA_964194535.1 uncultured Alphaproteobacteria bacterium
CGCACCCTCGTTGCAAATGCGCAAATCGCAGCACATGGCCACGTTCACGCCGCCGCCGATGCAGTAGCCCTTTATGCGCGCAAGCGTGGGTTTGGGGAAATTGTAGAGCTTGTCAGTGGCCGCGGTTGAAGCTGCCGCGTACGCCACCACGGCCTCTTGCGTTGCGCGTTCGGATTCGAATTTTGAAATATCCGCGCCTGATACGAACGCCTTGCCGCCTGCGCCGCTGACCACCAGAACACGGATGTCCTGGTCTCCATGAAACGCGTCTATCACCTCGCTCATGGCCTGCCACATATCGAGGGAGACCGCGTTATGCCTGTCCGGGTTGTTGAAGATGACGTGGCCAACCGAACCGTCCTTGCGGCCGATCAGCTTGCCGTCAGTGGCTGCTATATCCAGCATGGATTGCCTTTCTCAGATCACGCCCTTGTCGCGAAGGTCTTTTATGTCCTGCGCGCCATATCCAAGGGACCCCAGGATTTCGTCGTTATGCTGGCCGCGTTTGGGCGGCGGCGCCCGCAGGCCGCTTTTCGACCGGCTCATGCCAATCGGTTGAGCGAGATATCTGGTCTCACCGCGCTCGTAAGATTTTCCGGGCCACACCATCTCCAGATGCTGGACCGCGGGTGATTCAAATACCTGATCGATGGAGTTGATCTGGCCGCAGGGCACACCCGTCCGCGTCATCTTCTCAATCCAGTTCGCGGAGCTGTCATTCGCTGTATTCGCATCGATGAGCGCATTCAGCCGGTCGCGGTTCGTTGAGCGTGCCGCGCCATCGGCAAAGTCTTCATGATCAAGTTCAGGATCGCCAAGCAACTCTTTGAGCCGCTCCCACATGGGCTGTCCCGAGCAGGCGATGTTGATGTAACCATCGGTAGTCCTGAATACGCCGGTCGGGATGCTGGTCGGGTGATTGTTACCGGCCTGTTTCGGAACTTCGCCGTTCATCAGCCAGCGCGCGGCCTGAAAATCCAGCATGAAGACCTGCGCCTGCAGCAATGAGCTCTGGACCCACTGTCCTTCTCCGGAGCGTTCTCTCTCCAGCAGCGCCATGAGAATGGCCTGGGCGCAGAACAGCCCGGCGGTGAGATCGGCAATCGGGATGCCGACCCGCATCGGCCCTTCACCCGGCTTGCCGGTGATCGACATGAGACCGCCCATGCCTTGAGCAATCTGGTCAAAGCCCGGCCTGTCACGGTTCGGCCCGTCCTGGCCGAAACCGGAAATAGACGCGTAGACCAGCCCCTTGTTCAGGGGTTTGAGGCTTTCATAATCGATGCCGAGACGCGACTTCACACCGGGGCGGAAATTCTCCACCACCACATCGGCCTTTCGGGCGAGCTTCTTGAAGACCTCAACGCCTTCCTCCAATTTGAGGTTCAGGGTGAGACCCCGCTTGTTGCGATGAATATTCTGAAAATCCGGCCCAGCGCGCGGGCCGCCCATGCCTCCGGTATCGTCACCGCCGGGTTCTTCGATTTTGATGACATCGGCGCCCCAATCGGCCAGTTGCCGCACGCATGCCGGGCCGGAACGCACGCGCGTCAGGTCGAGAACCGTATAGGGCGACAGGGCGGAATGAGAAGGATAAGGGGACATCGGATAGCGAATAGAAATGAATCTGGATCAGGCCCGGCCAATTGAAGGCTATTTCAGTGTCTACCGCAAGCAGCGGCGCACAATATATATCGTGGGCTGAGGCGTATTTCCGGCCAACCGCCCCCCTCATTGCATATGAGATATGCTACTTGTTGATCCGTGTAATCTTCGCCCCCTCGAGGGTCAGATTGTACATCAGCCCCTTATTGTTGAACATGAAGCCGATGATGGGATCTAGGATATTGTTGGTGTCGACCATGCCGCCCACGCCAACGGTTATCAGCGCCACCGATCCGTCCAAACCGATTTCAAAGCCCGCGCGCGACTGGAAGCCCGCCAGCGCCGCCGGCGTCATGAACATGATGATGACCGAGCGGGTCTGCACGCCTAACTGAAAGCCAATGGAAGCTCCGATGATGTTGTAATAGGCGGATGTCAGGCCGCGTACATGCATGGCGCCCTCGCCATATTCACCGCCTATGCCGATGCCCGCCTTCACGATGGAGGGGAAGATGAGAATGGCATCCGCCTTGTTTGCCAGCTCACGGCCATTGACCACGGTCGTAAAGAAGTGGTTCAGCGTTGCGCGCGCATCCGCATCAATCCTGGCGGCTGACGCGGCGCGGGCTGTATCAGGCGTGTGAAGCGTGACAGCCGTCACTGCAAGAAAGGCAACAAAAAGTAATCTTATTGCGCGCATGGTGGGCGTCCTCCTGGAGACAGCTTGATGTGCCAGCTTGATGTGTATGTCGAATCAAACTTCAGCATAGCGCCAAATAAAGGCCTGACGAAGGGCGCACTTACCTCCCGCCGGTCCCATTGGTGCGGTTATTTTCCGCCAAGAAACAGTTCTATCCAGCGCTCATAGTCGGCATTGCGTTTCACTGCAGCCGTCAGGCCGCTCGATGGCAGGCCTTGAAGATCGGCTGGCTTCGTCCCGTCGCGCAGCGCCTTCATGGTGGCGTGGACAGCCCTGTACCCGGCGGCGACGGGTTGATGGCCCTGCAGGCACAGCCGCACATTGAGACTGGAGAGAGTATCGATGTCCTGTAATTCGGCCGGACTGCCGCCGATCACCAGTGGCAATTTGACTTCGCTCGCCACCGCTTCGAGATCATGTCTCGTCTTGACGCCAACCAGGAACAGCGCATCAACACCGCATTTCTCATAGGCTTTTACACGCGCGATCCCGTCAGCCAGGTCGCGCGGTACCATGCTGGTTCTGCCAACGATCGCCAGTCCGGCATCACGGCGCGCTTCAAGAGCTGCTTTCATCTTGCCGACGCCCTCCTCAATCGAGGTGAAGCTCGCGGGGCGCGGCTTGCCAAATTCCATCGGCAGCACCGTATCCTCTATCGACATGCCGCAAATGCCGCTCATCTCAAGCTCTTCCACCGTACGCATGACGTTGAGCGCATTTCCGTAGCAGTGATCGGCATCGACCATCAGCGGCAACTCACCCGCGCGGCAGATGCGCCGGCACTGATCGGCAAACTCGCTCATGGTGATGACGATATGGTCCGGCGCACCGAGCACCGTCAAAGAGGCGACGGAGCCTGCGAACATGCCGGTTTCAAACCCCAGATCCTCCGCGATGCGCGCCGAAACGGGATCGAAGACGGAAGCCGGATGGACACAGCGATCCCCTTCCAGTATGGCGCGAAATGCCTCGCGCCGCTTTTTGAAGCGCATGAATTTCTCCCTGTTCTTCAGCGAAATCCCTACGAATGCGGGGATCCATGACAATTAATTTGCAATGGACCCCTGCGTACGCAGGGGTTTCAGTTGCTTTGTGGCTTGTATGATCAGGACGACCCCGCCACCTTCATGACGAAGGGATTGCCCGAGCCTTCCGCCGTGTTGATCATGACGCTCTTGGTTTGCAGATATTGCTCGATGGCCTCGGCGCCATTCTCGCGGCCGATGCCGGACTGCTTGTAGCCACCAAAGGGCGCGGTGACCGAGACCGCGCGGTAGGTATTGATCCACACCGTGCCCGCGCGCAGCCGCCTGGCCATAATGATGGCGCGATTGATATCTTTCGTCCACACGCCTGCTGCAAGCCCGTAGACCACGTCATTACCGATGCGGATGGCGTCCTCTTCATCCTTGAACTTGATAACCGACAGAACGGGCCCGAACACCTCTTCCTGGGCGATACGCATGTCATTGGTGACGTGATCGAAGATCGTCGGCTTGACGAAATATTTCCCGCCACCTTCATCCGCACCGGCAGGTCCGCCGCCGAGCACGCATGTTGCGCCCTCTTCTTTGGCAATGGAGATATAGTCGAGAACCTTTTCATATTGCGGCGGCGTAGTCACCGGCCCCACTTGCGTGTCGGCCAGTTTCGGGTCTCCCATGCGCGCCTGCGAGGCGACCTCGATGAGTTTCTCCATGAACTGATCGTGGATTGTTTCCTGCACCAGCAGCCGCGACCCGGCGATACAGGTCTGGCCGCTTGCGGCAAAGATACCGGAGATAGCGCCGTTCACGGCATCGTCGATGATGCAATCGTCGAACACGAGATTGGGAGATTTGCCGCCCAGTTCCAGCGAGACTTTTTTCAAGCCCTGCGCGGCCAGCTCATAGACGCGCCGGCCAGAAAGCCCGCCGCCGGTAAAAGCGACCTTGGCAACTTTCGGGTGGGTGACGAGCGGCTCACCAGCCTCCTTGCCGGTGCCCGTCACCACATTGACGACGCCGGGCGGAAAGCCTGCCTCCTCCACTAGCTTCATGAACTCCAGCAGCGAGGCGGAGGTGAATTCCGATGGCTTGATGACGCAGGTGCACCCCGCCGCAAGGGCTGGCGCCAGTTTCCACCCCGCCAGCAGCAGTGGCGAGTTCCACGGCACGATCATGGCGCACACGCCAACCGGCTCGCGCAGTGTGTAGTTGAAGGTATCGGGCTTGTCTGAGGCGATGACCGAGCCGGTGATCTTGTCGGCCAGCCCGCCATAGTAATAGTACCACTCGGGCAAATATTTGCATTGCGCCAGCATCTCCGAAATGAGCTTGCCATTGTCTCGCACTTCGATCTCGGCCAGCTTTTCAGCATTCTGAGCCACCAGATCGCCAAGCTTGCGCAACATCCGCCCGCGCGCCGTCGCCGTGGTGTCCGTCCAGGGGCCTGAATCCCAGGCCGCATAGGCGGCATCCACTGCTCTTTCGACATCCGCCTCGCCGCATTTCGGGATCAGCGCCCAGGGTTCACCCGTATAGGGGTCTTCGCTCTGGAATGTTTCGTCACTCTCAGCATTGCACCACTTGCCGCCGATATATGTCTGGAACTTGGTCAACTTCACCATTGCACACATGCCTCCCTTGCCGTCCCGCAGCCCCACCCCTTAGGGTCTAGACCCTAAATTTTCGCAGGTCTTGCAAACGCTGCAATACCTTACGACGCGGGAGGCCGGAGAAACAGATGATCGCGGCATTTCGCCCGCCGCATTTCTGGTATGGTGCAATTATCCCGGAGGGAGAGGAGGGACAAGTCATGAGCGAGAATTTTTACAAGGCGTTCCTGGCCATTATCCTCATTCCCTACAGCCTCATATTTCTCATGCATCTGTGGAATATGTTTGGCCCGTCAATACGCTCGCGCCGAAAGCCCGGCGCTGAACAAAATAAGTGACCGGGCCGTTGAACCCTGGCGCAGAACCATGTGCCTAACCTGCTGACTCCCTGATCATCTCATAGGCTTTCAGGGCGCGTGCCCGCCCCTCGCGCAAATTGACGATGCGTTCAGGGTAGGTTTTCCCGAGCGTGATGCCCGCTTTCGCAAGCACGCTTTTACTCGCCTTCCATGGTTCGTGAATTCTGGTTTTGAGAAGCTTCGAAAGCTCGGGCACCCAGGCCTTCACATATTTGCCCTCGGGGTCGAATTTCCTGCCCTGCAGGACAGGATTGAAAATACGCGAATAGGGAGCTGCGTCCGTGCCGCACCCCGCCACCCATTGCCAGTTCGCCGAATTGCTAGCGAGATCCGCATCGGCCAGCGTGTCCCAGAACCACGCCGCGCCCTGCTGCCAGGACATCAGCAGATGTTTCACGAGAAACGACGCCACGATCATGCGCACCCTGTTGTGCATCCAGCCGGTTGAAACGAGTTCACGCATCCCCGCATCGATGATCGGATAGCCGGTGCGCCCATGTTTCCAGGCCTTCAGATCATTTGCGTCTTCGCGCCAGGGAATCCTGGCAAATTCGGGCTTGAGCGGTGATGAGGCAAGGCCGGGCCTGTGAAACAGCAAATGGTGCGAGAATTCGCGCCACAGAAGCGCCCGCTGGAAACAGTGCGCGCCAGCACCCGGTTTTGCGCCCTTCTTGCCGGTGGCGGCGTTGACCGCGTTCCAGACATCGCGCGGGCTCACCTCACCGAACTGCAAATGGGGTGAGAGACGCGATGTCCCGTCGATACCGGTGAGCTCGCAGGTTTTCTCATAGCTTTGCAGGATTTCATTCACCAGCGTGTTAAGCCGCGCATGCGCGCCTTGCTCTCCTGGCGTCCAGGCTGCGGCGATACCTCCTGCCCGGTCTGGTTTCTCGCCCCGCAATCCCCAGGCCTCCAGAGTGTCGCTTTCAACCCCGTCAGGCAAACCCGGCAGAGCGGCCGGAGCTTTCAGTCCGGAACCGGGCGCAGCCTCTTTCGCGCAGGCGTTGCAGAACGGCGTGAACGCACCGAAGGGATCGCCCGCGCCAGTCTTGATGTCTTCGGGCTCGAACAGGAGCGATCCTGAGAAACGGCGGCAGCGCACCCCGTCCCCCTCCAGTGACCCGTGCAGCTTGCGCTCCAGTTTCTGCGCCCATGGCTCATACCCCCGGCTCCAGAAAATGGCGCCGGCGCCCGTCTCGCGCGCCAGATCGCAGAGCACCTCCAGCGCCGGGCCACGTGCAAATACCAGCGAGGAACCGCATTTGCGCAAATCAGCATCGAGGCTTTTCAGGCTTTCATGCAACCACCAGCGGCTGGCGGCGCCTCCAACCCAGCGCCCCGCGCTCTCCTCATCATGTACATAGACGGGAATAAGCGGCGCACCGGCGCCCGCGGCCGCCGACAGCGCCGAATGATCATGCAACCTGAGATCGGCCCTGAACCAGACGATGATAGGCGCTCCCGCCATTGTCCCCTCGCGTCTCCCGTTTTGAAGAATAATTCCCGGCGATTTCACCCCTCGCGGCGCAATTGATTCGCACAGGCTCCCGCCAATGCAGGGGGTTAAATGCGGTGTTTATGTGATTTTGCCCTTGTTCGGCAAATGCTCCGCATAAACGGAAATGGAGTCTTCCATCGTCCGGCTGGCGTCAATGGTCTCGCGCGTCTCGCTGGCAAACGGCGTTTTGGCCAGCAGCTTAAAAATTTCCGCCGCGCCCTGGTGAAATCCTGACGGCACGCCGGCGTCTTCGAACGTGGCGGCAATCTCTTCCATCTCGCCAATCCAGCGTTGCGAATCCGCCGGCAATCGAGGCACGCGCTGCTGCATGTCCTTCAGCGCCGCCTGCTGGCTGAACTCAAACTCGGATTTCAAGGCATCGCTCAGGCCCAGCCGCTCAGCCGCGAGCAACACGGCGGTGTAGAGCGTCCACTGGCCCTTGGTGAGGCCAGCATAGCACATCTTCAGCCCCGACGCCGCGCCGGTGCCGCCTTCCAGCGACAGCACCTCGATCCCCTTGCCATCGAGCGCCTCCATGGGGGCCGTGTCAGCCCCGCTCACATAGAAGCGCGGCGGGGTTCCCTTGCCCGGCGCAAGCCCGATGATGCCCGCGTCGATATAGGGCGCGCCCGCACTCTCTATCACGGCCCCCACTTCCCGGGTCAGCATCGGCGAGATGGCGTTGCAGTCCACATACGCCGGCGCCTTCCCGGCCTCTCCCATTGCTTTGGCGACATCTTCAGCCAGCGGCAGGGCGCGCGATGGCGGCAGGATCGACAGGATCATATCGGCCTTGGCAACCAGTGCTTCCAGATCACCGGCATCCTCCAGCCCCGCGGCCCCCGCCAAGGCGCGCGTGCGCGCCGAGCGCCCGGTGAGGCATGTGAGGACACGGTGACCATGCTCGCGCAAGGTCCGGCCGACAGCATGGCCCATATCGCCGGGCATCAGGACAGCAAGTGTGGGGAGAGACATGATTGGCGCTCCGTGAGAGTTGGGGAGAAGAAAGTCGGGGTCTTGATGTGCGTATCTACTCCGATGAGGCGCGCACCGCTAGGCCGTGTACCATTAAATAAGCTTTAGTCGGGTCGCTTCATGGAATGTCCGCTCATGCCCCGAAAGCGGACATTGTTCCACACAGGTAGGAATTTCTGCTTTTAGCCATAAGCGGGCATTGTACTGGCCGTATCAGCAGCGCAAGGAACTGAAATTATCTCGCACGATAAAATATTAAATTATTGGGCTGGGGAAAAGCAGCGGACTTCTGATATCAAGAAACAAACGTTGGCGGCCGAGCTCGTAACTATTTCACCAAGACAACCAATTAGACATGCCCGGTCGACTGAGCCGCAAAGCCCATTGACCAGAAGCAAGCAGATCTCGACTTACACTGTTGTTTAGGCTGCGCCACCAGTGGTGCATGTCATGTCCTGACCGCAGCACAATGGCGATTTAATCTTGCCGTGACCATTGGGGCATTTGGACACCTGAACTTGGCTACCGTCATCGAGCTTGAGGCTATCGTTTACCAGCGGTGCATCACACTTCCCGCAGGTCGCATTGACGCTCATTCCACATTTTTCGCATTCGTACGTTGCCATGTTTTACACTCTCTTCGCGTCAATTGGTTGAACTTTGCTATTCGCAACTTATCAGTCCACTTATGAACCATGCAAGCGTCATCGCTGTTGATTAGCCGGGGCAGGCAGCGCCTTATAAAGTTGTATTTGGCCTCAAGATATTCCTGCAAAAAATGCGTGTTCTTACAATGCTTTGAACGTTCGCTTTACCCCCAAAAGCGGACATAAAACCACACAGGCTGGAATATCTGCATATAGCCAAAAGCTGTCATTGTAAGTGGCCGTGTGGATAGTCCGCTTTGTGCCAAAACCGGAACTATTCCCAAAAAGTGGCCTTTTGCTCTCTTGGAGAAAATTGATATAGCCGTCGAGCTTTTTTCACAGCGCAGAAAAATCACCATTTGCACCATCACGGGATGGTCAAAACCAACGGAAACTACCCGATAACGCCATCGGGCAGCTGCAATCTTGGAAAAAGGAGCAAGGCATGGCAAAATCCAGCAACGCTACCAATCCATCTGGGAGATATCGGTTTAAATAAGGTAATGTAGGACGAGGTAACCGCAACGAAACAACAAGAGTATGCGGCGTCCGCGTCAAATCTGCTCCGGAACCAAAACGTTTCGGCGGCATGCGTCAGGTCTGACCAGGCAAGAACCGATCATGAGGCTCAGTCAATCAGGTTTCGATGGCGATCCCGCGGCAAGGGCGCGTATTGGGTCCGGTTCCCGGTTTGGCTTGTCCGCACTCCTGGCTGCGGGCCTTATCACGGCATCCGCGTTTCCCGCGGGGGCGGAGGAAATCGCGCCGCTCAAAGTCGGCAACTGGACCGGCGGCGCCTACACCAACAACGACACCGGCGCCTTTTCCCACTGCGCTGTCAGCGCTGATTATCGCAGCGGCGTCCTCCTTCTGTTTTCGGTGACCCGAGATCTGCAATGGAGCATGGGATTTTCCAAGTCGTCCTGAAACCTGACGCCGGGCCAGAAATATCCGGTGAAATACCAGATCGACAGGGGACGGGCCCTGGAAGGCACCGCCGTTGCCCGCTCCTAGACGCTAGCCCAGGTCATGCTGCAGCCGCGCGACGCCCTGTTCAAACGGTTTCGGAGCGGCAACCTTCTGAAGATCAGCGCCGCCCGGGAAGTGCTGGAATTCAAGCTGACCGGAACGTCGAAAATGCTGTCCGCCCTGCTGCGCTCTTCGGAAAATAATTCAAAGCAGGGGCGCAAGAGCACCAACCCTTTCGTTAATTGAGGGTTCTGCAATGGAAGTTGCGAATTGTGTCGGCCAGTGGGGGTTAGACTTGAAGAAATTCAGAGGCCACCTCGTGCCGCCAGTAACCGCATGGCAATGTCCGCGTCTCTGATCAGGCATTGTTGTCAAGCTGCGTGTTTCCTGGTGTTTGTTGTCAGCACCGCATGGGTCACGCTTCTCTAAATGGTAGGTCTTGCGGAGTGTGCAGGCCGCCACAAGCATTGGTCGGACGGGCCCGGAGAGCCTCGGTTTGGGAAGGGCGGCGACTTCCGCTTTGAGTCATTTGCGGACTCTTTTCACGATGCCATTTATGTCCGCTCATGCCCCCAAAGCGGACATGGAACCGATAAA
This sequence comes from uncultured Alphaproteobacteria bacterium, assembly GCA_964194535.1. Lineage (GTDB taxonomy): Bacteria > Pseudomonadota > Alphaproteobacteria > Rhizobiales > Methyloligellaceae > UBA2767. The sequence continues at coordinate 9,947 of CAXMMX010000189.1, forward strand.
TTTTGATCAACAGTCCTGCCTTTTTGAAGCTGGCCTCCGTTCAATTCTGGCGGCGTGTTTATCAGTGCGCCCCCAGTGGTCTGATCCAAAGCTGTCATGCGAGTGTATACCATAGCCGTTCTATCGGCTATGAAACCAGCAGGCTGACAAAGAACAAAAGAACGCACATGTCGAACAAGCGCCACATATCAAACGCACCTCTCATCGCGGGTGAAAAACTCTTACTCATGCGCGGCGGCCGGATGATCGTCGAGAATGTGAACATCACCATTTCACCCGGTGAAATCGTTACGCTCGTCGGACCCAACGGAGCTGGCAAGACGTCGCTAGTGCGTCTCCTTCTCGGGCTTATGAAGCCGGATAAAGGCACTGTCAGCCGCGTCCCCGGCCTGACCATCGGCTATGTCCCCCAGCGCTTTGCCGTCGATGCAACAATCCCGCTCACGGTTGAGCGGTTCCTGACACTGACCGCGTCTGCTGATGAGGCTACTGCAACAAAGCTGCTGAATGAGGTTGGGGCGGAACATTTGCGCAATGCCCAAGTGTCATCCCTGTCGGGGGGAGAATTCCAGAGGGTCGTGCTCGCCAAGGCGCTGATGGGAAATCCGCAGCTGATGATTCTGGATGAACCGGCGCAGAATGTGGACTTTTCAGGCGAAGCGGAACTCTACCGCCTGATTGAGGCTATTCGTGATTCGCGGCGCTGCGGGATCCTGATGATCTCGCACAATATGCATGTGGTGCTGGCCGCCAGTGACCGGGTTGTGTGCCTCAACCGCCATGTGTGCTGCTCGGGCATGCCGAGATCCGTCGCCAAGCATCCGGAATATGTGCGGTTGTTCGGCGCCAAGGCGGCTCAGGCCTTCGCCGTCTATTCCCACACCCATGACCACGAGCATGATCTGTCAGGCAGGATCTCGGACAGCCACGAGCATTAAGGCCGTGCCTCGATTATTGTTGGCTCACTCTCTCGGCGTTTTTCCGCGGCCTTGAGCTGGCGCTTGCCGCCCCTGGTTGCGCGTTCGGTCTCCATCGCTTCGGACTGCGCATGCGCGGGATAGGACATGGCCGTCACGGGGCCGAATTTTTTCAGCAGCTTCTTGATCGCCGTGCGGTAGCGGTAATGCTGCACTTCGAGTTTGTGGCGCGGGGTATCGAGATAGGTCACGCCGTGGGTGACATCGGGCGAGGCGCTTGCCTTGTGCTTGTGGAACCATGCGGCCTTCTCGGGCGCACGCTCCTGGGCCACAACAAAGCTGGCAATCAGCTGTGCCTGGTAGTCTGCCAGCTGCCAGAAGCCGCCATCGGCCGGCTGCACCAGACCGCAAGCGAACAGATTATCCATTTCACGATGGCAAATCTGAAGGAACAGTGGCGATGAGCCGTCCTCATTGGCGATGTAGCTTTTGTCCATGAACGGGAAGGACAGGTGGTAGCCTGTGGCATAAACTATCAGATCGACTTCGGTTTCCTCGCCATCGGTGAAAATGGCTCGTTTGCCATCGAAGCGCGCAACGTCGCGCCGCGGTTTAATCCGCTGGTGCGCCAGGTGATCCAGATAGGCCGATGCCGAGTTGGGGAAGGATTCAAGAATCTTGTGGTCCGGTTTGGGCAGGCCGAGGCGCTCATAGGGTCCGACAACCATGAATATCGCCATGCCGTATAACCAGCGCAGGAACTTGCGCGGCACGGGCCAGCGCTGGGTCCGGTCCAGCCATTTGTCCATCGGGCGGCCGAAGATGAATTTGGGCAGGAAGTAATAAGTGTGCCGCATGGAATGCTCGACCGAGCGTGAAAGATAGGCCGCATCCGCCACAAGATCGCACCCGGTATTGCCCCCCCCGATGACGAGCACCCTCTTGTCCCGCAACTGATCGCGGGTCTTAACCTCGATAGCGTGCAGCGTCTCGCCGGTGAACTTGCCCGGATAATCGGGAAATTTCGGGTCCCAGTGATGGCCGTTCGAAACGACCACACCGTCATAGACACGTGGCCGCTTGTCCCCCGACACGCTCACCATCCACTTGTCGCCGTTCTTTTCGACCTTCTCCACGCTGGTGTTGAAGGTGATTTGGTCATAGAGCTTAAAATTGCGCGCATAGGAGCGCACATAGTCGATTGCCTGTACCTTGCTCATAAACTCGGGCGTGCCCTGGGGCGGGTTGAATCCAATATATTTCGACAGGCTGCGGGATGTGTTCAGGCAGATGGTTTCGTACACATGGGATGGGCTCTCGGGATTCCAGATGCCGCCTACATCGGCCTCTTTCTCGAAGCAATCGAACGGGATTCCGCGCTCGGCGAAATGCTTTACAACCGCCAGACCGCACGCGCCCGCACCAATCAGGCAATAGCGTTTTGCGCCTTCTGTGCTCACCAGCTTACCATCCTCAGCTTAGGGTCCAGGCCCTGGTTGTGCGCGCAAGAGTGCTTGCAGGAAACGCCTACTTCACGTATTGCGCCACGACGAATAGCATAAAAACACAACCCGGGCATATGCCTGCCGGAGTGGTGTTCGGTCGCATGGTTTAAGGGCCAGGACCCCGTTTCAAGCGATGATACGACATGCTGGATAATTTTTTACTCAAGGCTGTGATAGCCGGTGTCGGCGTTGCCATAGTCGCCGCGCCCTTAGGGTGCTTCATCGTATGGCGGCGCATGGCCTATTTCGGCGCAACCATCGCCCATTCAGGGCTGCTGGGGGTGGCGGTCGGGCTGCTGCTCGCCATCGACCTGACCATCGGCGTTATCGCGGTGGCCCTGGCGCTTGGCGCCATCCTGACGCTGTTGCAGCGCTCCACGACCCTGCCACAGGACACAATTCTTGGCATCATGGCCCATGTGGCGCTCGCGGGCGGGTTGATTGCGGCAAGCACTCTCGGAGGTACCCGGTTTGATCTGATGGGCTATCTGTTCGGCGATATTCTGGCCGTCAGCGAACGCGATATTATGTGGATATACGGCAGCGGCGCGGTCATCCTGGCCGTGACGGCATGGATATGGCGCCCGCTGCTGGCCATCTGCGTACATGAGGAACTGGCCCGTGCGGAGGGCGTGAACACTGCCCGCGCCAGCGCTCTGTTCATGTTGCTGCTGGCCTTTACCGTCGCGCTCGCCATGAAGCTTGTCGGAATTTTGCTGATTGCGTCCCTACTCGTGATTCCCGCCGCCGCGGCCCGGCCCTTCTCTTCAACTCCCGAGCGGATGGCTGTCATCGCCGCAGGTCTCGCGGCATCAAGTGTGTGTGGCGGCATGGCAGCCTCGCTGTGGCTCGACACACCCGCCGGGCCATCAATCGTCATGGTGCTGGCGCTCATCTTCCTGCTATCGTTTTTACGCGACTCTTTGCGTGCAGCGGGCTAACCCATGCGCTGGTCAAGACGGACTGGTTTGATTTACTTATGGTCAGGAATCTGGACGGGAGAGCGTTTTACCCGTGTTTGAGAGCATATGATGAGCAACCCGAATATTAAAAGGCGAAAGACCACACCGGTCATGGTCGGCGGCATAGAAGTCGGCGGCACAGCGCCGATCATCGTACAATCCATGACCAATACGGACACCGCCGACGTGCAATCCACTACGGCGCAAGTGGTTGCGCTTGCGGCTGCCGGTTCAGAACTGGTGCGCATCACGGTGGACCGCGACAAGGCCGCCGCCGCGGTACCCCATATCCGTGATGCGGTGGCGGCCCAGGGCGTCGACGTCCCGCTGGTGGGCGATTTTCACTATATCGGTCACAAGCTGCTCGCCGATCATCCGGCGTGTGCCGAGGCGCTCGACAAATACCGCATAAATCCGGGCAATGTCGGCTTCAAGAACAAGCGTGACCCGCAATTCTCCGCCATCATCGAGACCGCGTTAAAATACGCTAAGCCGGTGCGCATCGGCGTCAATTGGGGCTCGCTGGACCAGGAATTGCTCACCCAATTGATGGATGAGAACGCAAAAGCCGCCAAGCCGCTGGACGCGCGGTCAGTGCTCCATGAGGCGATGGTGCAATCGGCCCTGCTGAGCGCTGAGCGAGCGCAAGAGCTGGGGATGGGTGCGGACAATATCATCCTCTCCGCCAAGGTGAGCGCGGTACAGGACCTCATCAGTGTCTATACCGCGCTTGCACAACGCAGTTCCTACGCCCTGCATCTTGGCCTCACCGAGGCCGGCATGGGCTCTAAGGGTATTGTCTCTTCATCCACCGCGCTCGGCATTCTGCTTCAACAGGGCATTGGCGATACCATCCGCGTGTCCCTGACCCCCGAACCGGATGGGGAGCGCACGCTTGAAGTGCGTATCGCGCAAAGCATCCTGCAATCATTGGGCTTGCGCAGCTTTGCCCCGGAGGTGGCGGCGTGCCCGGGGTGCGGGCGCACAACCAGCACGGTTTTCCAGCAACTGGCCAAAGACATTGAACAGCATTTGCGTACATCCATGCCCGAATGGCGCAACCTCTATCCCGGCGTCGAGACGCTCAATGTGGCGGTGATGGGTTGCATCGTGAATGGTCCCGGCGAGAGTAAGCATGCCGATATCGGCATCTCGCTTCCAGGCACGGGCGAGCAGCCCGCGGCGCCGGTATTTATTGACGGTAAAAAAGCCATAACCTTGCGTGGTGAAAATATTGCCTGGGAATTCAAGAAAATCGTTGCAGATTATATCAAGCAGCGTTTCGGCAAGGGTTCATGATCAGACACAAGTATCAATGCTCGCGGCGGCTAACGAAGCGCGCCGCTTCTTTTAAAATCTCGCCGCGCTCACCGAACCGCTCCAGTGAGACGATGGCCTCGCCCTCCAGCCGCTTAAGCTCACCTCTCGCTTCTTCCAGCCCCAGCGCCTCGACAAGGGTCGCCTTGCCCGCTTCGCTGTCTTTGCCTGTTTGTTTGCCAAGCTTGCCCGTCTCCCCGGTCACATCGAGCAGGTCATCGGCGAGCTGAAAGGCCTGGCCCAGGAGGCGGCCATAACTCTCCAGCGCACTCCAGTCAGCCCCCTCTGCCCGCCCAAGGATCGCGCCTGCAACACAAGCGAACTGGATAAGCGCTCCCGTTTTGAGCCCCTGCAGCCGGCGTATTTCATGTGCCTCAAGGCGCTTTCCCTCGGCCTCCAGGTCGAGCGATTGCCCGCCCACCATGCCAGCCCACCCGGCTGCACGCGCAAGACCAAGTGCAAGCTCTCCCCTCACGGCCGGATCGCCATGGGTTTGCGGCGTGGCCAGAATTTCAAAAGCAAGCGTGAGCAAACCATCGCCCGCGAGAATCGCCGTGGCCTCGTCAAACGCAAGATGCAAAGTGGGGCGCGCGCGCCGCAGGGTGTCATCGTCCATGGCCGGCAAATCGTCGTGGACGAGAGAATAGCAATGAACGCATTCGAGCGCCGCTGCCGCATCCAGTGCGTTTTCAGCCCTTACGCCAAACAATGCGGCGCTCTCGATGAGCAGCATCGGGCGCAGCCTTTTGCCGCCGCCAAGCGCGGCATAGCGCATGGCTTCGGCCAGCCTCACGGGCGGGGCCACGGGTCCGCGCGCGCCGGTGAGATAGTCGGCAAGCCTTTGCTCGACGCGTGCAGCGGTTTCGGTAATGTTGGCTGCGAATGTCATCACTCAATATTATCTCAATGTGACCGGGCAGGCCTACGGATTTTGCATTGAATTCGTGCCTGCCCGTTGCTGTGGCAAGTCGTGAACGCTAAAAGACCCCACATGTCCTTCCAGCGCCATCCAATTCTGAAATTCGTGGGAAAGATTGTCGTCGCAGCTTTGGTTGCCGTGCTCGCGGTGATCCTGCTCTACCGCTTTGTGAACCCGCCCTACTCAACCCTGATGGTCGCCAACGCCCTTGCGGGGCGCACCCTGAAGCATAAATGGGTTCCGCTGGAGAAGATTTCGCCGCATCTGGTGAGTGCCGTGGTGACATCAGAAGATGGCCGCTTCTGCTCTCACCGGGGGGTGGACTGGACCGAGCTGGAAGATGCGCTTGAGCGCGCCGAGAAACGCGGCGATGGCCCGCGCGGCGCCAGCACCATCCCCATGCAAACGGTCAAGAACCTGTTTCTGTGGCAAAGCCGCAGCTACATCCGCAAGGGATTTGAAATTCCGCTGGCCTATATCGCAAGCGCGATCTGGCCGAAACGGCGCATGCTGGAGATATATCTCAATATCGCCGAGTGGGGCCCCGGCGTGTTCGGCGCACAAGCAGCCGCGCGCCACCATTTTCGCTCACACGCCAGTAAACTGACCCGCCGCCAGTCGGCACAACTGGCCGCCGCCCTGCCCAACCCCCATGTGCGCAACGCGGGCCATCCAGGGCCGAAGACGCGCGCACTTGCGCGGCGCATTGAAAATCGCCTTGCCCGCGTGGGCGCTCCCCTGGACTGCATTTACCCAAATTGAGAATTTTGCTCCTCAAGACCACTGGCAATCATCTGAAATTATAAGTATAAGGACGCCGAATGGGCTCACCCGCGCTCGTCCCGGATATAGATCAGGACATGCAGCAGCCCCAAGGGGCGAAGCTGGCAGCGGGAAATTCACGTAGGAGATGTTCGATGGCTGTTCCTAAGAGTAAAATATCGCGCGCCAAACGCGGGAGCCGCAGATCGACTGATGCGATCAAAGCTGACGCATATGTCGAAGACAAGGACAGCGGCGAGTTGCGCCGTCCGCACCATATCGATTTGAAGACCGGTATGTATCGAGGCCGGCAGATTCTGGAGCCCAAGGAAGAGTTCTAGAACCAACCGACATCCGGGAGAGAGGCTATGATCCTGAGTTTCCCGTTTCTGATTCTATCGCTGATTGCTTACAACGCGATTGTTTTCATGACAGGCACTCCTTTCGAGACCATCGTCTTTGAATTGCCGATGATGTCGGGCACCATCTGGACCTTCACTCTCGGCGATCTGATCGTGGCAGCCACGCTGTTCCTTTTGTTTATTGAAATTCTCAAAGCCACCCGAACCAGCGGCAACTCACTGGTCGATCATGCCTTGTCGACCATTGTCTTCATCATCTGCATCATCGAGTTTCTGGTGGTGCCCGAAGCGGCGACATCGCTGTTCTTTTTCATCACCCTGATCACGCTGATTGATGTGATCGCCGGCTTCTCCGTCACCATCCGCGCGGCGCGGCGCGACTTCGCGGTCGGTCCGCAGTCGTTCTAGGGCAGGCTTAATGAAGGGGAATATCGCCAGGCCCAACTCTTTGGGGACGGGGCCTGGCCAGGTAGGTCAAATCTTTAAATCGTTGGTGGAGCGGGCGCGCGGTACCGACCGCATGCGATTTTCAGCTCCATAACCCGTTATCGCGGCTTCAAGCCGCTCGGAACGCTGGACGCGCCGGGCACTCAAACCATCATATTGCAGGGCCAGATGCGCCAGAAACGCCGATGTGCGGCGGTTCGGGTTGGCGCTCAATTTATGGCGGCGGCTGGAGGAGTCCTCATTCAATACGCACAAGGCCCGGCTTGTTGAAGCAGGCTCAGGGGTATGCTGACGGCGCCTGTCCGTCATGCTCCGCGTGCGTATTGTCCTGTTTATCTCCATATCGTTAATCGGAGACCGGCTCCTTTGTCTCAATTTGCAACACTTCACCCCTCACGCCGCAAGTCCCGGGCCAACTCCGGAGCGTTAAGGTTTTCCGATTTTTAAGACTTGTCTCCTAGGCTGTAACCCAATCGATAGCAGGGCAGCGAAAAGACCGCCTCGGGCACGGCCAACATGTTTGGCGCTGACGGCCAATATAGTCACTCGCATGCTTCGGGGACGCCACGTGAGTAACGCTCAGGAAACCGATCCACAAGACCGCACTGCAGAACCTGCTTATCCGCGCAGGGCGACAGGCAATCTTGCAGCCGGTGATGCCACACCGCCTTCAAGCATCGACCTTCTGTTAGCGCTCAGCGCGGCGGGTGAAACCGGATATCATTGGGATTTTGCCAGTGACCAGCTTATCTGGGCGGACAACGCCACCGAGCTGCTGGAGGTGACGGGGCAGAGAAATCTGAACAGCGGCGCGGCGTTCCATCAACTGATAGACGTAGACTTCGCCAACAAACATTTTGAGGTGATCCGCTCCCCATCGGGTAGCGATGACGGCAACGGAATTCCCTATTCCATCCAGTACAAGTTCCGCCCCAACGGCCGGCGCAATTCTGCCGTGTTATGGATCGAGGATCATGGCCGGTGTTACGCGGGGCAACTGGGAAAACCCGCCTTTGCACGCGGTATCATTCGCGTCATCAACAATCGTTACCAGGAGGAGCAGCGGCTGCTTTACCTAAGCCGCCATGACGAACTCACCGGACACCTCAACAGGATTGCCCTGACGGACGAGGTCGGCAAAGCGCTCAATGAACTCAAAAGAGAGCGCGGCACGGGCGCTTTCATCATGGTGGCAGTTAACAACCTCTCCCTTGTAAACGAGCTATACGGCTTCGATATCGGCGATGAAATGATCCAGATCGTCGGACAGCGCCTGCGGGCGGGCCTGCGAGACCGCGACGCTATCGGACGCTACTCCTCCAACAAGTTTGGCCTCCTGTTACGGCAAAGCGGGCCCGAGCAGATAAATTTCATCGTCAATCGGTTCCACGAATCCATCTCCGGCTCGGCCCTCGAGAGCACCGCAGGCTCTCTGGCGGCAAGCATTTGCCAGGGCTATGTGCTGTTGCCGGAACAGGCCGATACGGTGCCGGAGATATTGTCGAGGTCGTTGGAAGCGCTTGAAAGCGCGAAGGCCAGGCCGGGCAACCCCATTGCCATCTACAAGCCCGATGAGAAACGAAAGTCCCGCCGCCAGCAGAATATGGAGATGGCCGACCGGATTGTCCGCGCCCTGAACGAGCATCGCATGCTTCTTGCACTTCAGCCGATCGTCAGGGCCGGCAGCCGGCAGCCGGTCTATTATGAGGCACTTTTGAGAATGCGTGAACTGGATGGCGCCATTACGTCTGCCGGCGCGTTTATCGAAATTGCCGAACAGCTCGGCCTCGTGCATCTGATAGACAACCGTGTACTTGAACTGTGTGTGAAACTTCTCAAGGGCGCGCCCAAATTACGTCTTTCACTTAATGTGTCAGGGGAAACGGCTTCAAACCCAGAGTGGCTAAACGCCCTGCGCAGCCTCACCAATGGCGATAAACAACTGACACGGCGGATGATAGTGGAAATCACCGAAACTTCGGCCATCAGGGATATGGACCAATCCATCAGTTTCGTTAAATCCCTGAAGGAACTCGGCTGCCAAATGGCAATCGACGACTTCGGTTCAGGCTATTCATCATTCCGCAATCTCCGGCTGCTCGACTTTGACATGGTCAAGCTCGACGGGTCGTTTATCCGTGATCTGCCCAAGAATCACGAGGATCAGGTTCTCGTGCGCGCCCTGATTGATCTGGCCAAAAATTTCTCCATGGAAACCGTGGCGGAATGGGTCACGGATGAAGCCACCGCCAAACTTGTTGAAGACGCCGGCATCACATACATGCAGGGTTTCTATCTCGGCGAGCCAAAACTGGTCGATTTCGAGCATCGCACTCAAACAGCGCAACGGGCTTCCTGAGCCTGGAGCTTGTCATATCGCTCACGGCTGTTCCTGCCTTTTTTGTTGGCCTATCGCCTATCGGCTACTTGAGGCCTTCGGCAGGGCCTGCGCGAGCGCGGCCTAACGGCCGGGCCTCAATGGCCTGCCGCACTGCGCGCAGATTAGCGCATTACGGCAAAGCTGTCCCGTAGTCCTCCGGGAATATTATTGCTAGGTGGAGCGCTTGGAAATCTTGTCGAGCTTGTCCTGCATGGCCGTCAGTTCGGCCTTGAGGGTTTCCAGCTCGCTGGGGCTTTCTTCAGCAGACTCTGCGTCGCTGGATGTACTGGGAGTAATGTCATTTTTCGACATCGCTTCCTGATTCCCGGCCTCCTCATTTCTTGGCCCAGAATAAGGATTGAACATGCCCATTGCTTTTTCAAACATGGCGAAATTCTGCTTGGCATGTTCCTGCATCGCCTCGAAGGGCGGCACGGTGAACGCGCCCGCAAACTGCTTGCTATACTTGTCCTGCTCGCGCGTCAGAGAGTCGAGGCTGAATTCCAGAAAGCTGGGGACAATCCGCTCGATGCTGTTGCCGTAAAACCGGATCAGCTGGCGCAGGAAACGGATAGGCAGCAGGTTCTGCCCCTTGCTTTCCTGATCGACGATAATTTGCGTCAGAACGGCGTGGGTAAGATCTTCGCCGGTCTTGGCGTCGTACACCGAGAAGTCACGCTCCGCCCTGACCATTTCCGCCAGATCGTCAAGCGTCACATACGAGCTGGTATCGGTGTTGTAGAGACGCCGGTTGGCGTACTTCTTTATGATGACCGGATCGATCTGCGACTCTTCATCTTTTGACACGATGCTTTACGTCTCCGAGAGGCCAATTTTGGACCTTATGCCGCACTGCGAAACAAGTAGCATAATTTTTGTGCATGGCACCAGAAATTTCAAGGCCAAGGTAAAGAGACATGAGCATCGCTGCGCGGTATCCGTAATCAAAACTGCGTTATGATGGTGTGCATCACCGGGCCCGGCCCATTTGGATATCCTTCCCAAGGATGGTATCTGAATATGGAGTTATGGGGCTAAGTTATTTTGATCAGGAGATGTTTTGATGAGTGGCAAGGATGCAATCGTAATCGCTGGAGCAGCACGTACCCCGGTCGGATCTTTCGGTGGAGGCCTGAGCTCTTTACCGGCCCATACGCTGGGCCAGATCGCAATCGAGGCGGCGCTGTCTCGCGCGCAAGTGGATACGGGTGATGTTTCGGAAGTTATTCTGGGACAAATACTGACCGCGGGCGCGGGACAGAACCCGGCTCGCCAGGCATCGATAGCCGCGGGCATTCCGGTCGAAGCTCCCGCCTGGGGACTCAACCAGTTGTGTGGCTCTGGCTTACGCGCGGTTGCGCTCGGCGCCCAGCAGATTCAAGACTGTTCGGCCCAAGTGGTTGTCGCCGGCGGACAGGAAAGTATGAGTCTGGCGCCCCATTGTTCGCATATGCGCGACGGCACGAAAATGGGTGACGTCAAATTCATCGACACCATGATCCGCGACGGCCTGTGGGACGCCTTTAATGGATATCATATGGGCACCACGGCCGAGAATGTCGCGCGCAAGTACCAGATCACCCGCGATGAGCAGGACGCATTCGCCGCCGCGTCGCAAAACAAGGCCGAAGCCGCCAGGAAGGCCGGCAGGTTCAAGGACGAGATTGCACCGGTGACTATCAAGGGCCGCAAGGGAGACACCGTTGTTGAAGATGATGAGTACATCAAGGAAGGGGTAAGCGCGGAGGGCCTGGCCAAGCTTCGCCCGGCCTTCGACCGCGAAAACGGCACCGTGACCGCGGGCAATGCCAGCGGCATCAATGACGGCGCCGCCGCGGTGGTGCTGATGTCGAGCAAGGAAACCGAGAAGCGCGGTGTGGCGCCCCTTGCCCGGATCGTGTCCTGGGCCCATGCCGGTGTCGACCCGGCAATCATGGGAACCGGACCCATCCCCGCCTCACGCGCAGCACTGGAGAAGGCCGGATGGTCCGCCGACGATCTTGACCTGATGGAGGCCAACGAAGCATTCGCGGCGCAGGCTTGCGCAGTGAACAAGGATTTGGGCTGGGACACCGAAAAGGTGAATGTCAATGGTGGCGCCATCGCCATTGGTCACCCGATCGGCGCTTCGGGCGCACGGGTGCTCGTGACCCTGCTGCATGAAATGGCGAAGCGCGATGCCAAGAAAGGCCTTGCAACCTTGTGCATCGGCGGCGGCATGGGCGTTGCCATGTGTGTCGAGCGCGACTAAACGGGTATGATGAAATATATGATGTAATTCTTAGCAGTACGGGGGGAGGAAGTTGATGTCTCGAGTAGCAGTGGTTACGGGCGGCACCCGCGGTATCGGGGCGGCTATATCTAAAGTGTTGAAGGAAACCGGTTGCACTGTAGCGGCGATCTATGGCGGCAATGACGAGGCGGCGGCCAAATTCAAGGACGAAACGGGCATTGCCGTTTACAAATGTGACGTCTCCGACACGCAGGCCTGCGCCGATGGCTTGGGACAGGTCGAGAAGGATTTGGGGCCGGTCGACATTCTCGTCAACAATGCCGGCATCACGCGCGACACGATGTTTCACCGTATGGATGCGGAAAAGTGGAACGCGGTCATCAACACCAATCTGAACTCCCTGTTCAATATGTGCAGACCCGTCATCGAAGGCATGCGCGAGCGCAAATTCGGCCGTATCATCAATATCTCGTCCATCAATGGCCAGAAGGGCCAGATGGGGCAGACCAACTATTCCGCCGCCAAGGCCGGCGAGCTGGGCTTCACCAAGGCGCTGGCGCAGGAAAACGCTTTCAAGGGGATCACCGTCAACGCGATCTGCCCCGGATATATCGGCACCGAGATGGTGCTCGCGGTGCCCGAAGACGTGCTCAAGGAGAAAATCCTGCCCCACATTCCGGTCGGGCGTCTGGGCGAACCGGAAGAGATTGCAAGATGCGTCGCATTTCTGGCGTCCGATGACGCGGGCTTCATCACCGGCTCGACCCTGTCCGCGAATGGCGGCCAGGTCATGGTCTGAGCGGGGCCGCGCACACGCCCAATGAACACACGAGCCGCAACCGCAGTCGGCTTCATATCCATTCTGCTGTGGTCGCAGCTTGCGGTTCTGACGACCCTGTCGGGCGCTGTCCCGCCTTTTCAGCTTGTCGCCATGAGCTTCGTGCTCGCAGGCGTCATTGGCTTCGCCTACCTGCTCCGTATCCCGAATGGTTTTCGCTCACTGATCGCGGCGCCGCCCGGCGTCTGGGCGCTCGGAGTCTCGGGGCTGTTTGGCTATCATTTTTTCTACTTCCTGGCGCTGCGCTCCGCCCCGGCCCTGGAAGCCAATCTCATCAACTATCTCTGGCCGCTCCTTATCGTGCTGTTTTCAGCCGCACTCCCGGCGCGCGGCGAGGATAGAGGACTGAAATGGTGGCACACCTCCGGCGCGGCGCTCGGACTGGCCGGCACGGTACTCATCGTGACCGGAAACAATGAAGGAGGCTCCCTTCCCGGCGGCAACGCCATTCCCTGGCTCGGCTATGGCGCGGCGCTTGGCGCGGCGCTTGTGTGGTCCAGCTACTCGGTGGCGAACCGGCGCTTTGCAAACGTGCCGAGCACAAGTGTCGCCGGGTTTTGCGTTGTGACCGCACTCGCGGCCGCACTGGCGCACCTGGCGCTTGAAATTACTGTCTGGCCCGCGAGCAAGGGTGAATGGGCGGCGATTGCCGGGCTGGGGCTTGGACCGGTCGGGGCGGCGTTCTATTTCTGGGATTACGGGGTGAAGCACGGCGATATTCGCGTGCTCGGCGCAACTGCTTATGCAATTCCCCTGCTCTCGACCCTTTCGCTGGTGGCGTTTGGTCTCTCGCAGGCAACCCCCTCGCTGTGGGCCGCTTGTGTCTTTATTACCGTGGGCGCGGCCCTGGCTGCAAAGGACATGTTTGTTCCGCAGCGGGACTAGTGCGTATCACCGATAAGTGGAAACCGGTTATGGGAAAAATGATACGCATATACAAAAAGCTAGATCGTAAGTTTTGATCCCATCAAAACATGAAGCGATCTAGACGGGCATGACCGGCCGCTTGCGGCGAGGCAGATAGCTCTTCTGGGTTACCGAGAAGGACATATCGCAGCTGCCCACCCTTTTACGGCTGGGCTCGCTGGTTCCCTTCTCGGCCTGGAACACGTCCATCTCCATTGAACATTCGAAGGGACGCCCGGTAGCAAGCTTGTCTTCAATGTCGGTCTTTGCGCGCGATACATAGAGCGCCGGCCCGGTGCAATTTGCATGGAACTGAAAGTCCATCTTCTTGCAGACGATGATGCATTCCGCCCCGCAATGCTCGAACAGGATCATGCCGGCGGCAAGTTCCGCATTGCCCAGGATCGCAGCGCCGGCCATGTCGCCATACCAGTTCCTGTTAGGCCGGCGGAAGGGCAGCAGGACGTTCAGCGCGTCTCCCTTGCGGCGTACCAGCCGAATGCCTGAATGGTAGGCAAAGGGCATCCAGAAGAAGCTCAGGAACCGCCGCCAGAACGGATTGTAGATCGCCAGTTCCGTGATTCGCTTGTCGAGATAGTCGTAATTGCGGTCAGACCAGACGCGGTAGCGCGCAGACCAGCTTTGACCTGAACGGCCCGCGTGACGGCGTAGACTCGTGGATTGTGCCCGTGCGATTTTCACTTATTATCTCCCAGCCCAACTTGGACCAATTGGCCCGTAACTTATTGGAAGCAAAACTAGCCGCACATCCAGAAATATATATAGCGGCACTGAATCTAGATTAACGCGCCACCTTATTCAATATAGTTAACAAAGACTAATGACTGCAAGCGCCCATCCAATCTTAAAGTCTGATCCTAAATGCCGATCAAGTCATAACGCAGATCTGTATCGATTGTACCCAGCACAAAGAACACAGCCGTGGCGAGCGCTATCGCCAGGATGAGATACCAGCCGCTGCGTTTCGATTTCGCCTTCTTGGGGGCGCCCTTTGCGTTTTCCTCGCTGTGGTGCTTGGTCATCAAGCCCTGCTCCGGTTGGCCAGGCGCAATCTCGCTGCTTGAGCATCTGGCATGCGCATGTCTCAGGATTGCAAATTGCCGGAGAGTTGGGAAGAAATACCAATTCTCGTTGATAGTAACCCATTTCAATGAGGACTGGTATTAGCTGGCGGAGGAAGACAATAGGAAGGGGTCACTATACAACAGAACGCGCCTTCCCCCGCCAGATAAGCGCCGGTACGCAACACCTTTAAGCCGGCATGCACCATTCATAGCAAGTCGCTTGCCAAGTCGAGGGTATGGCGATTTATCTATATATGGTATGCAATGCGAATTATAACGCTATATATTGATTATATTGCCGTCTCTGGCACGCTAGGTTGCTGCGCGATGCGGCAAGGATATCCCCATCCCGGCAGAAGTTACCTATCAACTTCCGCGCCAACCCACCGGGCGAGGAACCTGCCCAGCCATTGGCGCTGACGGGGTCCATCCAGCATGTGATCCTGGCGGTGCTGGGCGCCAGTCCTGGCTCCGGGCATGACCAGCCGGTAACTGGAGCGCGTCACCCAGCGGTTCATCACCATATGGGTAATCTCCGGGTGGAATTGCAGTCCGAACGCGGAACCATATTTGAAAGCCTGCTCGCCGAATAATTCACCCTCAGCCAGCAACACGGCGCCGCCGGGCGCGCGAAACCCTTCGCGGTGCCACTGATAGACCCGGGCAGGCCAGTCCATCATGGCCGCGCCTTCGGCCGTTGGCGATATCGGGTAATAGCCGTGCTCAACATACCCGTCAGGATGCGCGCATACGCCGCTCCCCAGATGCACGGCCAGCATCTGTGCACCCAGACAAATTCCCAAGAATGGCTTGTCCTCTTTCAGCGCCACTGAGATCCACTCGGTTTCGCGGCGGATAAAATCGTCATTGTCATTCGCGCTTTGCGGGCCTCCGAAGATAACCGCACCGGCATGTTCTGCAAGCGTATCGGGCAGCGGGTCGCCATAGCGCGGGCGGCGAATGTCGAGAGGGTATCCGTTGGCCCGGAACCAGTTACCAACGTGTCCGGGAGAAGACTGGTGCTGATGCACGACCATCAGCACGGGTAGCCTGGAATGCGCTGGAGAGGGTTGTTCTGCCCCACCCCAAAGCGAGGCATCCGGCTCCTCGCCAAGTCTGTCGAGCCGCTTATGCATCTGCTGTACCTTCTCTTCGCCTCAGCAGCCACGCAGCGAAGGGAACCAGCAGCGTGTGGGGCAGAATGCGCAGGAACAGGACGCTCACCATATTGATCACACCCGGCACGATGACTTTTCGCCCGCGCATGAAGTTCACATAAGCGCTTTGTGCGACCTGCTCAACACTCATTAGCCCCATGAAACGGATATAATTGTCGTTCTGCGCGCCCATGCGCTCGTGGAAACGGGTTTTTACCGGACCTGGCGCCACGACCGAGACGCGCACATTCGTATCAGCCAGTTCATGCGCCAACGCTTCGCTCAGGGATATGACGTAGGCCTTGCTGGCATAGTAAGCCGCCTGATAGGGACCGGGCAGATAACCGCCGAGTGAAGCCACGTTCAGCACACCGCCCGAACCACGCGCGATCATGCCAGGCAACAATCGGCGTGTGAGATCGGTAACTGCGCGCATATTGAGATCGACCAGGCGCATCAGATCATCACTTCCATTCTCCACAAACGGGCCACTCAGGCCAACGCCCGCATTATTCACCAGAAATTCTGCATGAAGTCCATATTCCTCGAGCGCAAGCTCAACGCTCTCGCAGCCCTCGCTTGTGGAAAGATCCGCCACATGGATGTGAACATCAACGCCGGCTGCTTGCCGGATATCTTTCGCCGCCAGCACTAATGCAGAGCTGGTGCGCGCCACCAGAAGCAGGGAATGGGATGCACGGGCAAACTCATTTGCGAGCGCAAGGCCAAGCCCCTCACTGGCGCCGGTAACCAGAGCCACCGGTACCGTCTGGCGTTTAGCCATGCCGGCTCTCGACGCTCTTTCTCAAGCGGATGCGATCACGCGACGTCACGCCGAGCAACTCCGCCGCCCGCCATACGAGATTGGCCTCCAGCTCATGGATAACGCCATCGGCAACGACGATCTCCCACAGCATCTCAACGATGTTCAGCCGTTCGGCCCGGTCGAGATGGCGGGTCAGTACGCTGGTGAAGCCATACAGATCGACCGCCTCGCGTTCCTTTTTGGCAGCTTCGGTAATCAGCCGCCCGGCCTGGCCATGATCGAGGTTGAAACGCCGCTCCAGCACATCGCGCAGCACTTCGGTTTCGGAACGGCTCACTTCGCCGTCAACCACCGTGGTATGAACCAGTAGCGCGGCCGCGGCGAGCCGCACCTCCTCCTCGCCCAGACTCTGTTGCACCTTCTCCGCGCCCGAGAACCGCTCGGAGATGTCCTTTAGCCTCTCCCAAAATGCCATTGTGCGCCCGTCTTTCAATCCCGATATGCTAGAAATAATAGCATAAAACCAAGCATATGGTGATCGCCCCCTTGAAGCGACCCCCTTGATGGAAATTCGTCGGATGACAGGCAGAAACAGGCGTTTACCGGCACCAGCCCGCTTCCTTGCCGCCGCGGCAGTGGCGATGGCGGCGTTTGTCTGCATGGTATATTTTTCGGCTTCCCCCGCATGGACCGCCGGCAATTTCGTAAACGAGCTGAACGCCCGCAACGCGCACCATTTCGCCAAACCCCTCACATTGCAGAAGGAGAAACATCCGCCAACCATCAAGCGCGACTATGAAGACAAGCTGAAACGCGAGAGCTGGCAGTTGAGCGAAGGAGAGATCAGCGTTTCAATCACCCTGACCAAGGGAGGCCCGCCGGACGGCATGCTGTTCCTAACCCCTGTCCTGTCGCTGTCGATTGGGGGTAAGAAGGTACTGAGGGTCGAGGGCAGCGAATCCTTCCCCGACAACCCGGTTTTTCTGGTCCAGATCGCCGAGATGGACCCCGGCAACCCGCACAAGGAAGTGGTGTTTTCAAGCTATACCGGCGGAGCTCATTGCTGCTCTGACACGCGCATCCTCACCAGCTCCAGGGACGGAAAAACCTGGAAGGAGGTCGAGCTTGGACCGATTGATGGCGGTCCGTTGAAAGTGCGCGACCTCAATGGCGACGGGCGCTATGAATTTGCCTTTCGCGACAATGCGTTTCTCTACACTTTCGGCTGCTATGCCTGCTCCACCGCGCCGTTTCACGTGCTCCAGCTGCAAGACGGCAAGTTGATCGATGCATCCGCCAGAGTCGAATTTCGCCCCCATCATGTGACTTCGCTTCAGCAAATAATCGAATGGGCAGCAGACGATATGGACATGAATGGCTTCCTCGCCGGTTACGTGGCTCAGAAAATCCTGCTGGGCGAAGGGCCGCAAGCGTGGAAATTCATGCTGGAATATTATGACCGAAAAAGCGACTGGGGACTTGTGAGCTGTTCGGTAAAAGAAAACGAAAAGGGCGAGTGCCCGCAGGGGAAAAAGGTGACTTTGACCTTTCCGCAAGCGCTGGAACGCTTCTATAAGGACGTGGGATACAAACTGAAAAAGTGAAAAATCCAACAGGAGGATCGCAGGTGGGACACGAGAATTTTTTCAATCTGAACGACACCAGACAGGGCATCCAGCGCAGCCTGAGTGAAGGCCTCACCGCACGGGTATTTCCGGGCGGACAGGCCATGATCTCGGTCGTCACCATCGAGGCCGGCCACAAGGGCAAGCTGCATTCTCACCCAGAAGAGCAGTGGGGCCTGCTTCTGAAAGGCAGCGGCACCCGCACACAGGGCGGTGAGGAAATAGACGTGAAGGAGGGCGACTTCTGGTGCACCCCGGGCCATGTGGTGCATACTTTTCAAGCTGGCCCTGACGGCGCGACCGTGTTCGATGTCTTCGCCCCGCCGCGCGAGGACTACAAGCAAGCCGGCAGCGGTTTTGGCGACGCTGAAACGGAGTAGGGCCGAGGCCAGGACTTGTGGCGTGACCTGATAGACACGCATCCAGAGCCGAAACGAACTGATGTCTGCTTTCGGGGGTAAAGCGGACATAGAACGCTACAGCTCAGAATGTCCGCTTATGACCCAAAGCGGACATTTCAAGATGGCTAGGTATATGTCGAAGGGGTGGTGGTCACGCTGATGAAAATTTTTGCACATTGATGATGGTCTTGAGGGTTGCTCAAGCTGCTTTCAGGCGGACGCCAGTGAAACGAGTTGATCTATAAATTTGGGGTTCGAGCTTGTATTTGCTCTAGATGATGGCATCTTTGACGATGCCATCTTAATTCAGTGATGAAATGATGCGCGACAT
>CAXMMX010000190.1:0-8064 GCA_964194535.1 uncultured Alphaproteobacteria bacterium
TCATCTTCGGCGGGTGCCGGTCATGCACACGGTCGATCCAAATGCCGGAAAGTTTGGTCAATGCGGCAAAGTTCTCGTCGCTGGCCAATAGCTGCGTCTCGAAGCGTCCCATCTGGCTGGTGGAAGCGGCCTGTCTTTCGATGGCCTTGCTGCCGACGATCCACCGTATGGCGGGATCACGTCCAAGACGCTCGGCGTCGTTCACGTCTTCATAACCGCCAAGGCGTCCAAACAAAGACTGACGGAACTGACCCGTCATGCCGTGCCGTCCGTTCTTGCCGGTACGGCTGTCTTGGAAAAAACCCCCGGCAATCTCGGTCAGGCCAAGAGCATGGTCAAGCTCCCGGTAGGCGAGAAGTCCGGCGTCTGACGTAACCTTGGAACCATGGAATTCAAGCTTGAGGCGACGGTCAAATTCGACCCGCAAATGGGGTGTTCTGGAGTCACCCGTCGGGTGACGCGGGTCTGGCCCGGTGCGATGGTGGTATTGCATTGATTCTTATAGCAGAATCGATCAAGCACGTCATCAAACTAGCAAATCATCTGGGCAATCCGGGCTTAATGGCTTGCCTGAAGGTGGGAGCTTTTCATGGAAATGAAAATCCCTTACATCATTGTAATTTTTAAAAACATATTTATTACAAATGTTTATGGAATTATATTGAGTCATGAAGGAAACTCTGACGCATCTATTTTCGGAGGTATGGCCTGATGATTGCAAGCTGAGCGCGCAACGCTAGCTCGCAAAATCGCAAAGAGCGTCAAAAAAACGACATTATTGCAGTGCGGTATCCCGCGCTGCACTGCAATAGACATGACAAGGGGCATACCCATGAAACGGATTCTTCTAATCGCCGCTCTGGCTGGTTCAGTGGCGACTGTCTCACAGGCGGCCAGTTTTGGTGATTTGAATGGAACGGCGGTGCGTAAGGCTGTGTCAGGAAAGACGGTATTTTTAAGCGCGAGCGGTATTGTTCTGCCTATCGCATATCGTAGCAACGGCACGATGAGTGGTCGTCTGAAAGCTTCCGCTGCCGCGCTGGCAGGGAATGCGTCGATGCAGGATAAGGGACGCTGGTGGATTTCCAAGGACCGGCTGTGTCAGCGCTGGAACCGCTGGCAGGGCGGAAAGTCCTATTGTTACAAGCTGTCGCGCCAGGGCCAGCAAGTGGTTTGGGTGCGCGATGACGGTCGCCGCGGTACCGCACGCATCAGCAGCTAGAGCAGGTTTAATGAATTCCGTATTTAACGTTCCGGAAGGGAAATATTCTGCGGGCGTTTTTTCATCGTGCCTGCTTCATCCATTTCGCGTATGGCCCGGCGCATCCCCTGTCATCGCCAACTTGCGGGTCGAGCTTGGCCGGTAGCTTGAGCCCAGAGAATTTTGCGACCCGCGCGAGGGTGGCTTTCGGGTCGGCAACCATGTCTTCATAATTCACCAGCATTGCCTGTTTTCCGAGCTTTTCCAGCCAGTTATCTATCAAGGCATTCTGCCTGGAAAGGTGGTTATAAATAGTACTCAGATCATAGGCGTTTGGGTTCGTGTTCTCTTCGTAGTGCCGACCGAAGATCCTGAATGCCAAATCATCTTCATGTCGTTTCATAAAGACAAACTTGATATTGGGTGCGCAGTCCACGAGTCGGCCCGCGTCAGGGAGGGCGCCGGGGTGGGTAATCGTAATAACGTCCGCGTCATCGGCGCATTTGAGCAACCGCTCCCTGTAGGTTTCCGCGATGATTGGATCAAGTTCGCCGGGCAACTCACACAGATGAGATGTTGTCAGCAGGCCTGCGCGTTGAGCAACATGCCTGGCTGTCGAACTCGCCAGGTTATGCTCTTGAAGCATTTTAACGCGCGGCGATGCCCCGACCAGTCTTTCCATTGTTGTCTTGCCAGCACGAGAGGCGCCGATGATAAAAAGCGAGAGAGGAAATTTTTCATCCTCATTTTTTGCGCTTTTTTTGGATAAGGACCAGTTCAAGCATTTTGATACAAATTCATCTACCTGTTCTGCATGCGCCTGCGCTAACTCCTCATATCTTTTTGCCAGGGGTGCATTTGCCGCTACGAGACAGTCCCAGGTCTCCTTATGCCGGCCGAGCCGATCGAGGCATGATGCGCGCGCAAATTCCATATACGCGAAGGTCACGTCGTCATCGCCTGGTTGAGGCTCCCCAAGTGCATCAATAGCCGCCAACAAATCCAGATCAAACTCGACCTCTTTCGGGAGGCTGCTTGCCAGCCGATAGATATACGCCTTGCTCTTCCGGCTTGGTGACAGCTCGAGCGCTCTTTTGAGAGCGGCGACGGCATCTGAATATTGCTGCTGAAACAGGTAGCACTCACACAACCGGATGGGGATCAGCGCATCTTGACTGTCAAGTTCCTGCGCGCGTTCGAGGTGTTCAACCGCAAGATCATGGTCCTGCTGTGCAATCAGCGCTAAGCCAAGTAAGTAAAGCGTTTTCGTCTCATCTGGTGCAAGTTTCAATGACTGGTTCAGGGTCCGGATCGCAAGCTCGTTCGCATCCAGCTCCATCTGGACCCTTCCCAGACCGGTCAATGTTTCCCAATCCTTTGGATTCAACATTGCGGCTTTGATGAAATGCGGAAGGGCGGAGGCATAATTGCCGTCTTGCATGAAAATCGATCCCAGGGTGGAATGTGCGGCAAAATAGTCAGGATGCCGCTCCAGCAGGGCTTCACAATGGCGTTGGGCCTGGTCGAGATTTCCGGCCACCCGCGCGCGCTCCGCCTCCATCAAATCCTGGTGAGCCCTATGAACTTCTGTGATCGAAAAGTCACTATTTGCCTGAACCATGAATTCCTCTTTGCGCGATATTCTAGCTCCGCAGCGGGCGCGCTTGCCGCCTTTTTTGCCACAGTCAGCTGCGACATGTTATGTGGTGATAAATTTGTTATCTACCGGGGATTTTGTATCGGTTGTCGCAGCCGATGTAGCAAGTGTCGCAGCAAAATCATTTGAGACTTTTCACAGCAGATGCTTAACAGGCAATACCGCCGCCCATCAAGGTGGAAGTACGGAAACAGCTGCATCATCAGGGTACAGATATGGTTCAAGATATATCCGGTCCAGAAGCATTATCGCCTGCGTCGGTACAGGCGCGGCGCCAGTTAGAAGATGCCAAACGGTTCCTGCTGACCGGCGATCTCAAACAAGCGCAAGACGTGTGCCGGCAACTTCTGGAAGAGTATGCCGAATATCTCGGCGCTCTGGAGACGCTGGGGCGCACCTATATCGCAATGGGAAAATTTGAGGCTGCGCTTCCCTGCTTTGTGCGCGCCTCAATGCTGTGTCCGGATGAACCTTCCATTCTGGCGCGGCTTGGCGAAGTGTACTTTCACATGGGTGGGACTGAAACAGCTCTCCAAAATCTGGAACAGGCTGTGGAGCTGGGCCTGGATGACTCAGAAGCCGCGGAAGCGTATTTCACCCTGGGGAGGGTCCTCGAAAGCCAGCGTGAATATGAACGGGCGATCGAATATTTCGACAAATCGCTCGCAATTGATCCCGGTAATGGCCTGGCGGCATATTTTCTCGGTATTTGCCATGAGGAAACAGGCGAGCAGGAGAAGGCAATCAAGGCTTTCAGGCAGGCGTTGAAGGGCGGTCTGTCAATCACCGACCAGGCCCTGGTCCAATACTGCATCAGCCGGGGATCGGCATCAAAAGCCGTCAAGAAAATTTTTGCAGATCTGGATCAGTTGAAAAGCGATCTAGCGGAGGTGGCCAATGATAAATCTGACAGTGTATTCTTCACGGCCCATATCGCCGCTGCCCGGGCACATGCACTTGAGGGTTCGGGAAAACATGAAGATGCCTGGAACAGCCTGGTCGAGGCCAATGAACCACTCAATCAGCTTTATGCAGATAAGCATCGTATGAGGGATGATATGGACGAGGCCAATTTTCGCCGGGCATCGGAATGGAACTATGCTGGACCGCCACAAACAGCATCTGGCAAGACGGAACTGCCGGTCTCTTTATTTATTATTGGTCCCTCGCGTGCCGGGAAGAGCACATTGGAGCGCCTGGTCAGCTCCATGAAGGGCGTCAAGCCAGGCTATGAGAGTGAAATCGTTCAGGCAGCCGCCAATGTGACGTCAAATTCGAGTGGACTGATGGCCCTGGAATATCCAGGTCAGCTTCCCTTCACTCTCCATCGGAGCTTCACGCGGAACTACGAGGAAGAGGTTCTCAAACGCGCCGAAGGATCGAAGCTTTTTACGATTACCCATCCCGGGCTCATCCTCGACGTGGGGAGAATCGCGGAAACCGTCCCCAATGCAAAGTTCATATTCATTGAGCGGGACACTGACGACACGGCATTACGAATTTTTGGCAAGATTTATTTGAAGGGCACAAACTTCTACGCCTATGACGTGGAGAATATTTATGAGTTCCTGTCTGGCTATTCCAGGTTGATCAATAGCTGGTCGAGCGTGCTTTCGGGCGTCTCGATGCGCGTCACCTTGAGCGTGCTTTCGGGCCAATCGATGCGCGTCACCTACGAGGAAATGATTGCCGATCCTGAAAAGACACGTGCGCAGATTGCCGAGTTTTGCGGGATGCCAAAGCCGAAAGGTGCGCTGCCAAATCTCGGTGACGACACAGGGTGCGCGAAACCTTATCTCGATATGCTGAAAAAAGTCCGCGCAGGCAGCTCGCCTGAACAACTGGGCGGCCGCTGGGTTTCGCCGTCTTCTTAAAGACAAAATATTGACGCTAGAGAGCTGGCGGGTGAATAGAACGATTTCAGATCAGATGAACGGTCCGTATATTTAGATGGGCAGATTCCTTCGGAAAAACACGACAATGGCTAACAGGAACCAACGGACGGTCTCGGCGATTGAGGACAAACTCTCTCACGCAAAGAGCAGCTTGCAGACTGGAAAAGTAAGCGAGGCAGAGGCCATCTTGAGCTCAATCCTGAAAACGGAGCCGCAACAATTCGACGCCCTGCACCTTTTGGGAATAGCCAACTACATGCAAGGAAAGCTCGAAGTTGCGTCGGGTTTTTTTCTGAGAGCGATCGAGATTCATCCGCAATCTGCAAAGACATTCTACAACCTTGGAATTGTCCATAACGCGCGCAAAGAATACCAGAACGCCGTTCAGTGTTTCCAACGCGCGCTCGACTTGGACAGCGGCGACCCCGACGTATCTTGCGCGCTGGGAGACTCTCTAGCTGCGCTAGACCGACACGGAGAAGCCATTGATTGTTACAAGCGCGCAATCGCGGCCGACAATGACAACGCCGAAGCGCTCGGCAAACTGGGAATTGCGCTCAGTAAACTTGGACGGCTGGACGAAGCGGTTGCTCACTATCGCAAAGCCATCGGCATCAAGCCTGACTACGCCGAGGCACACTACAATCTGGGAACCACGTTCAGTGGACTTGGACGGCTGGACGATGCGGTTGCTCACTTTCGCAAGGCCATCGGCATCAAGCCTGATTACACCAAGGCGCACGGCAATCTGGGAATTGCACTAAGCGCACTTGGACAGCCGGACGATGCGGTCGCTCACTTTCGCAAGGCCATCGACATCAAGCCTGATTTCGCCGAGGCGCATAGCGATCTGGCAACCGCGCTCAAGGAACTTGGGCGGCTGGACGAAGCGGTCGCTCACTATCACAAAGCCATCGACATCAAACCTGACTATGCCGAGGCGCACAGCAACTTAGGGATAGCGCTCAGTGAACTTGGACGGCAAGACGATGCCGTCACTCACTTTCGCAAAGCCATCGAAATTGATCCCGATCACGCCAAGGCACACAGCAATCTGGGTACAACGCTCAGTGAACTAGGGCGGCTGGATGAAGGCGTTGCTCACTTTCGCAAAGCCATCGACATCAATCCCGATTTCGCGGAGGCGCATAGGCAACTCACGTTCAGTAAGACCCATTCCAAATATGACGACGACATCCGGATCATGGAGGAGATATTCGCCCAGCCTGATATAACTGATGAACAGAGAATGCATCTGGCATTCGGTTTGGGGAAATCGTTTGAGGACTTGCAGCAATACGAAAAGGCGTTTGAGTTTTTCGCAGAAGGAAACGCCATAATGCGGAGAACGTTCAGTTTCGAAATTGAGACGTGGGACGCACATTTCGAAAAACTGAAAGAAACCTTCGACGGCTCATTGTTTGACAGGCACCAGGGCGTCGGGTGCAGGGATGAGACACCCATATTTGTCCTCGGCATGCCCCGCTCGGGAACGACCTTGATAGAGCAGATTCTGGCCAGTCATCCGAAAGTGCACGCCGCCGGAGAGTTGAATATTCTGAGCAAAACGATCAACGCCTCGTTCGATGAAAGAACGTATCCGAAAGATATTCTCCATGTAGACGGCGATGTATTCGAACGCCTGGGAGGCGAATACATTCATCAGGTCAGAGAAAAATCTAAGAGCGCTACATTTATTACCGACAAGATGCCGCATAATTTCATTCACATCGGAATGATTAAATTGATGCTGCCGAATGCGAAAATCATACATTGCAAGCGCAGCCCTAAAGACACCTGCCTGTCCATATTCAAGACCTATTTTGCGAATGTCGATCACACATACGCTTACGACCAGAATGAGTTGGGCCAATATTACAATCTATATCGTGAATTGATGGCGCACTGGCATAGCGTGCTACCCGGTTTCATCCATGAAATCCAATATGAAGATATTGTGTCTGATCAAGAGGAGCAGACCAGAGCCTTGCTGGCGCATTCCGATCTTGAATGGAACGATGCCTGTTTGAAATTTTATAAAACAGACCGGACTGTCAAAACCGCAAGCGCGGCACAGGTGCGTAAACCGATTTACAAAGGGTCAGTCCAATCGTGGAAACGATACGAGACTCAGCTGGAGCCATTGCTTAAAGCCTTGCAAGTAACATCCTTGGCTACAGCCTGATCTGATGAGCGCGACCGGGACAACGGCGGTGCGGGTGTCTGCACGATCGATAGATTACAACTGGCCCGATAACCAGTGCATTATATTTAGCAGGAACTGGGCGTTGTACTTCGCGTCCGGATGGTTCATGCCCATCACTTTCTTTTTTTTGGATATCTGAGCGGTGAACATTGCGGCTTCGCCGAAAACAGCAACACGGCCAGATCCGTGTTGTAGCGTTGCACCTTGGAACATGCCGGATGCGGACATGCGGGGCGTCTGTTTAGAAAACCGCCACGCCTCAGTTGGCATCAGCAACAATGCGCGATCACCGAAAATTATCACGGGCTGCGCATCAACCCCGCGGCGAACCCGAAACGCCTGGCCGGTGAAGGTCATAACGAAGTCAATTGATTCTCGTGTATCGCGACCACGCACTATCGAGTGATCCTGCAGCGAACCATCCTCTGTGCGAAATTGCATGGTACCGGAACCATCCACTGTGAACGCGAAGCCGTTGGCAAACAGGAAGCCAAATGCCGACCCGAGTTTTGCCGCGGCACCAGACCATGGCATATGATCGGCAATAAGCAGCAATGAACCTCCGTCTTCTACCCAGGTCCGAACAGCCGCGATCTCTTCTGGCGTGAACGCCGAAAACGTGGGTAGAACCGGTCGGTTCAGATTTTTCTCGGACAGGGCGTTGGCAATAACCAAAATCCGGGCGTCTTTGAGCGATTCCCGAGTAAATTCTGCTTTGGATCCGATAACCCGATAGCCATCGCGGCGGAGCAGGTCCGCGAATGGTTTATATCGTTCGTCTGCGGTATGAAAATTGTGGTGAGCTTCGTCGATCAACACCATCGGTCCTACGCCCTTGGCATATGCCGGACGATCAACCTGCGGTTTGTAATTGAGGTCCCCTACCTGCTGAGCGAACAGTGGCGTGAATGTAATCAGCAGGATTAAGATCGCGCACATTTTACTGTACGTGTTAAGCGTAAACCACCATCTCATGAGGTATGTCTATATCCCATGGACGCGATACGGTCAGTCTTTTTCAAATGTTTAAATGCTGGTTGATTGAGTCATTCTCCCTTGTCGCCAACGGTATTCATGCCACGCTCCAGCACGGGTCAGGATAACG
>CAXMMX010000191.1:0-5288 GCA_964194535.1 uncultured Alphaproteobacteria bacterium
CAAGCCGGTGTCAGATACTCCATTGAGAACCCGCACGCCTATGTGAATTCCAACCTGACAGGCTTCATCAATATCCTTGAGGGCTGCCGGCATTGCGATGTGCAGCATCTGGTCTATGCGTCATCCAGTTCGGTCTATGGCGCCAACACCGCCAAGCCCTTCAGCATCCATCAGAATGTCGACCATCCGCTGAGCCTGTATGGTGCGACCAAGAAGTCGAACGAGCTGATGGCGCACACCTATGCGCATCTCTATGGGCTTCCCGTGACGGGCTTGCGCTTCTTTACCGTCTACGGGCCATGGGGGCGGCCCGACATGGCGCTGTTCCTGTTTACAAAAAAGATTCTCGCCGGCGAACCCATCGATGTGTTCAACAATGGCGAACACTCACGTGACTTCACCTATATCGACGATATCGTGGAGGGGGTGGTGCGCTCAGTAGATCGCGTGGCGGAACCGAATGAGGACTGGGATGGCGCAAGCCCTGATCCCGGCACGTCGGCGGCCCCTTACCGGCTGTATAATATCGGCAACAACAACCCGGTTCAGCTGATGGACTACATCGCCTGCCTTGAGAAGGCGCTGGGCAAAAAGGCGGAGATGAATTTCCTGCCCATGCAGCCGGGAGATGTGCCGGAAACCTATGCCGACATCGACGACCTGGCACGCGATTTCGGATATCAGCCAGCGACCAATATCGAGGACGGTATCGCCAAATTCATCGAATGGTATCGCGGCTATTACGAGGCCTAGGGTCTGGTCATCAGCCGTTCTATCGCGTCGGGCAATTCAGCGAATGTATCGATAATGGCATCCGCGTCCATTTCACTCACCGGCGTTTGCGTGTAGCCAAAAGATACCAGGATGACGGGCACTCCGGCGGCGCGCGCCGCGCCCAAATCCACGGCGCTGTCGCCGATCATCATTCCCTGGCCCGGGCCGCATCCCAGAATATCCAGAGCGGCAAGCACGGGCGCTGCATCGGGTTTCTTGGTGGGCAGCGTATCGCCGCCGATGACCGCGCCGAGGAGCGGCGAGATCGACAATGCATCGAGGATCTGCCGGGTGATCGCTTCGGGCTTGTTGGTGCACACGCCAAGGCGCGTCCCGGCATCTTTTAGCTGCCTCAAGATTTCGACCACCCCGGGAAAGGGCCGCGTCAGCTGCGTCGCCCGCGCGCCATAAATATCCACAAAGCGCTGCACCAGCTCGTCGCGACGCGCATTGTCAGCTTCAATGCGCGATGCGTGCAGCGCCCGCTCGATCAGTTTCGGGACGCCGCCCCCAACCATGGCTTTCATTTCTGCCAGGGAGTGCGGCGCCCAGCCTTGCTCCTTGAACAGCGTGTCCAGTGCTCCTGCGAGATCGGGCGCGGAATCAACCAGCGTGCCATCGAGATCGAAGAGAATGGCGGCGGGGAACTGCGATGAGGTCATTGTTGAGAAATTTCCAGCGGAGGTGGAGGCCTAAAGGCCATTTATACACGAGGCGGTCATCTTCCCGTTTAAATTGATTGAGTGATCACTGAGAGAGCAAATGGGTTCGTTTCGTAAAACGCATTTTCCTTACCAGTAAATCCACCCAGAATCCGTGCCTTTAATTTCAGTTCCATCATTGCAGTGGACACCAGCGTGCATGAACTGACCTTGCGCCAGGGATTAATGCATTCAGGTTGCAGCTATAGACAAAAAACAGAAAACTGTCTATAGCTGATTATATGCAGAAACTTGGCCCGACATTGCAAACCTTATTTGCTGAGCTGGTGCAGCAGGTCAACAGCATCACCGTGAAAGCCGGCACGGTCTACACGCAGTCTGACAAAGGGGCAAAATATCTCTATGCCAAATATTCAGTTGGTCGTGCGCGGCGGGATATATTCATCGGACCTGCAAATGATCCGGCTGCACGAGCTCTCGCTGATCAAATGCGCGCTGAGCAGAAAAATGCTCGCGAACGCCGACGACTTATCCGAACATTGCGCGACAATGGGGTACCAGTTCCGACAAGGGCTTTGGGGAACGTTCTTGATGCAATGAGTGATGCCGGACTGTTCGAGGCTGGAGTCCTGGTCGGGACCGCAGCCTATGTTTGTTACAGCCCCATCCTCGGTGTTGTCCTCCCGTCCGGCGCGCTGATGACACAAGATGTGGACCTGGCAACGGCCTCTCTTACCATCAAAGGTGATAGCGAAACCGGATCCATGCTTGATCTCCTCAGACGGGCAGATCAAACCTTCACGCCTATTCCAGCATTAAAGAAGGGAACACCATCATCTTCGTTCAGGTCGAGTGAGGGATTCCTTGTAGACCTTTTGACACCCCAAAAGCGGCGCTCTGATAAAAACCCGATGCCGCTTGAAAACTTGCGAGCAGGGGCAACGCCCATGCAGCACCTTGATTGGTTGATTGAAGAACCCGTTTCCTCCGTGGCCCTGTATGGCGCCGGGGTGCCAATTCGTGTCCCTCAGCCAGCAAAATATGCGGTGCACAAACTCATTGTGGCTCAAAAACGCAGGTTACATGAACGCATCAAGCGCGGCAAAGATTTACTACAGGCAAAGGCTCTGATCGAAGCCTTGTCTGAAACTGACCCACATGCCCTGCAAGACGCCGTTGATGACGCATTCGCGAAAGGCGAGAGCGGCTGGAAGCGGCCCGCCTTGCGATCGTTAAAGGAACTGGAGATTGATCTGGACGCGCTTGGCTGAGCATTTTTAAAGTTCCGCAGACTTGCGGTTCATGTCTGACATCAGCTAATGAGCTGGCACCCCAATTACCAAATGTTGATTTCGATCTTGTTCCGGATCCTGTAGAGGAGGTCTTCGATTTCATTATTAAGGTCAGCACCCAAGGCATCGACTGCCTTGTTGTAATTGAGCAGGGCTTGCATACGAAACTTGTGGCCAAGAGACACTGAGTTCAGATTGGCAATGTTAGGATGAATGGAACGAACGCTGTCATACGCCTTAATCCATAATTCCTTCTTCTTATGGTCAGGGATTCCCGTCTCCTTAACCCTCTTCAAAATGACCTTCTTCTCAGCGACTTCCTTGACCAGTTCATCCATCCAATAATCATCAACACCTTGAGAAAACATTTGAGGGCGAGCGTGACGATTGTATCTGGATGGACCAAAACCGAGACCAACAAGCTCCTCAGGGGCAATGCTTGCGGCACCAGTGCTTCCTGCAGCAATGATACCTAGAGCTTCCCTTCTGGAAATAACTTTCTTCGGTATGTTCCTTTTCATGTTTATCACCTCCTTTCTTTCTCCAGTTTGAGGAACTCATGTTCATGATGGTGGGTCAGCGTGTGCTGATGAAACTAGATTAAGTTTCCGTCCTCTCCGACTTTCCAGCCCCTTTTCCGACGAGCTATAGTTTTTTCAATGATCCATCCTTCCCCGTCTTGTCGGGCTTCTTCTTCGTGTTTCTTCAACAACTCCCTGTGCCACGCTTGCTTTTCACGCATCCGCTGATGACACGCTTTTACGTCAGAGCGAGTTGTAACTGCCTTGCCTGTTTGCAATTCAGTTCGAATGATTTCAGTCTCAAGCGGATTTGATTTTTCAGTGCTGCTAAGAGTTATAGCTAGGGTCCATGAGCGCTTGTTCGTCACTTCCCATCTGTAAAGATCGTCTTCCAACAATTTGAGTGACTTCAGTCGATACGTATCTCTGTATCGTGAGTAGTGTCTGATCCGTTGATGGATGAAGTGTGTGCGCGGCAACTTTGGAAACGGAGCACTCCTGTGGATCTCATCGCTTTCTTCTGGCTCAAGGGCTTTGCCACTCGATAATTCACGACGAATGACTTCTGCTTCATAAGGGTACAGACCAGCAATAGTCGCAATCATTCTCGCAATGAAATTATGCAAGGTCTTTGGTTTTTCCCTCCAGTATTTTTCTAGATAAATAAGTTCTTGCACGTAGCCGTCTCTTCTGCCCCCAAATTCCTTGATGCGAGTACGTAAGTATGGACTCACAACCTCATCAGGTTTGAGATCGAACCAACTTATTCCGACTTTAGAAATGAAAAATCCTCCTTCAGCGTTCGCTGAGGAGGACTGGCGCTTTATCCGCTTGGCTTGCCTCTGACGAGACCGCATCCCGCTTTTCACGGAAACCACCTTGCCGCGGATCGGCAGGTTGGCGAGGGCGCCAGCCCTTCTCTTAATGCTGATTTTGATATGGGGGCTATTGGCGGCAAATCAAGCCAGGCAGAGCATTGCCGGACGCCGATCTATATGGCGCGGGCCAGTCAAAGCTTGGAAGGTGTCGTTCGCGGCAGAGGCAACCTTATCTCCTGGACGGGTATTACGAGCGACGGAGGGAGACACCGTTCCCTTTTTGGGAGCAGATATGGCACGTTTGTTTAAAATAAAAAGCTCCATAAATTTAAAAAAATTCAGAAATTATCCAGTTACGTGTATAAAAATACGATCAATCTAAGTAAATATATCTAATATATTTTATAAACGGAAACAGAAAAAAGATGGATATTACAAAACAAACGAAAGCAAACCGCAGAAATGCGCAAAAAAGCACAGGACCCAGAACAGACGATGGCAAAAAAGCATCGCGCATGAACGCACTGAAACATGGACTCAGTGCAAAGCAAATCGTCATTCCTGGTGAAAATCCTGAGGAATTCAGAATTCTACATCAGCGTTTGATGGATGACTATGCCCCACAGACGACGCTTGAGGAGCAGCTAATTGATCTGATCGCAGGCGATATCTGGCGCCTGAAGCGTATTGCCATATTTGAGCCGACGATTCTGGCCGCCTACCTCTCATTCATTGATCAACTTGATGCCGAGATACGTTGCAAGCTGGCACGGGGACGAGCGGATGAAAGAGTGGCAAATGTCATCCAGCTTTATAAGGATGAAGGGGCGGCGGGCGCGTTTACGGAAGGCGAACGCAATTTACTAGATGCCTACCTAGCACAGCTGGATGCAGTTGAGGCGTGTTCCTCGCCTATGACGAAGCTCGGGCGTGCTCTCGTGCGGCAAGGAAAGGGGCTGGATGCGTTGGGAAGGCTGTCACGTTATGAGTGCGCTCTCTCGCGAAACTTGGAACGTCATATGGATATGCTTGATAAGGAGCAGGCCAAGAGAATTTCGCGTATTGAGGTCGCATATCAAGAGCTAGAAAGTTAGCCTTGATCCCAACTCACATCAGGTCTTCACCGCTGGCTCCACGAATTGCATTTAGGTACCAAGGGATCACTTGGAGATTTTCGGGCGCTGCGGCGGCAGGGACTGTAACGCTGCACGTAAAGCAGAG
>CAXMMX010000192.1:0-25729 GCA_964194535.1 uncultured Alphaproteobacteria bacterium
CCGTGCCGTACAACTGATCCACGGTGATCTCGCGGCCGAGGCTATTGCGAACAGTTCCCGCGGTATTGCGGAAGCACGCATCATTCCCATCGAAGTCTTTTGCAGAAAGCCACATAGAGCATGAGGGTTCTCCACGGCTGCCAATGAAGACCATCAGTCAAGTTTGCTCTAAGGTTAATGGCTCGCCAGCTAAGGGAAACTTGAACAATGCCCAGAAAAAAGCCGCGATCACGTCACTTAAACCCAAAATTTGGTGCCGCGGTGAAGGAATTAGGGCTTGAGTTTCTGAAATCTCAGTCAATTACTCATCGTGGAAATCGCGGGACAGCGAGGGAAAAGGCTTTGATGAATTTTCTAAGCGAAAATCTTCCCGATAGATACTCCGTTGTAGAGGGTGAAATTACAGATTTGGTTGGGCAGTCCAGCCCGCAGAGGGACATAATTATTTACGATGGAGTTGAAGATTCTCCTTTCAAATCGGGCAACTCGGTGATTTTAGCAGCAGAAGCTGCATTGGTTACAATTGAAGTGAAGTCAAAAATTACTGCCGAAGAGATTACGAAAAGCGTTCGAGCCGCAAAAAAATTGAGGAAGCTAAAACCTTTTGGCAAACCGCTGGCCGGAAGTGACATACAAACTAGATCTTCTGGTGCCGGACAAGCTAGGTATTTTCACTGCATGTTTGCATATGACTCTGATCTTACAAAAGACAACTGGCTTTCTAAGGAATTCGGGAGAATTCAAAAAGCTTGCGGATCAGATCACTTGATCGATGCGATTTACGTTCTAGATCGTGGTCTGATACAAATGAACTGGAAAAAAGGCTGTGAAGAAGACGGTGATGGTGGAGCTATTAGCAACCTATATTTTTCAATCCTAAATTTTGTCCAGCGTGAAGGAAAGCGCCGAAAGCAAACGCCCTATGAGCGCTATACAAAGCCCAGAAAGAATGCATGGACGAAATTGTAGTGAAGCAACTCGGAGGCAGTATGGACGGCGGCTGTGGTCGCAATCTATTCAAAATGCGACGCGATTTTCGGGTCAGCTAAGGGCTCGAAATTGCCATTTGCTGCAAATTCAACGAATGGCTGCAATTGGCACTTAACGGACATTCACTGTTCAGTACTAAAAGCTTATTTTGGCCATTTGCATTACTGATCATTTGTAGGTTGAATACAGACTGAAGCGCGGCAAATTGCCGTGAATATTGGGGTGGGGGCCAGATGTCATGGATGCCGCTGGGTGTCGTACGTTACGAGAGATTTTGGAGTATCGGGCGGACACGGACCCACATAACACGTTCGTGATCTTCGACGACACCGAGGGCGAGACCGCCCGCCATTCTTACCTGGAATTCGACGAAAACGTCAATCGAACGGCGCGCATGCTGCTGGCGCTCGGCATCGGCCCAGGCGACAAGATCAACCTTCATCTCTCCAACTGTATGGAGTTCCTATTGCTATGGTTCGCGGCGGCGAAGACGGGTGCCGTCATCATGCCCACCAATGTGGCGGCGACGGCGCACGAGCTCGAATATCTGATCGAACATTCCGAATGCCGTTTGATCTTCACACAGCCGGAATATCTCAATGTCGCCGAAGAGGCGCGAAAACGCTGCGAGCGGGTCGAGGACATCGTTATATGTGGGGAAAGCTTCGATGAGTTGGTAAGCTCCCAATCGAACGAGCGGCCGGACATGCGCTCAGACGCTGAGGACGAAGTCGGAATCCTTTATACCTCCGGCACGACGTCGCGGCCCAAGGGCGTGCTGGTCACCAACGCCAACTACATTTACGCCGGCGAGACCGTCGCCAAGGTTTTATGTCTCACCCCCGAAGACCGCCACTTGGTGGTGATGCCGCTATTTCACGGCAACGCTCAGTACTACTCCACCATGAGCACGTTGGTGAGCGGCGCTAGCATGGTCTTGTCGTCGCGCTTCAGCGCAAGCCGCTATTTCGATCAGGCGATCCGGCACGACTGCACGGTCTCGAGCCTGTTCTCAGCGCCCATACGGATGATACTGGCGCAGCCGCGTCGCGACGAGGTTTCCAAAAACAAATTACGCGCCGTTCTGTTCGCGCAGAATGTGACGGAGGGTCAGTTGGAGGAATGGCAAGAGCGTTTTGGCGCGCCCTTGTTGCAGCTTTGGGGCATGACCGAAACCATGGGTCCGCCCCTCGTTAATCCCATCCATTACCGCCGCGACAACATGAGCATGGGACTGCCGGTGATGGGCTACCGCGTGGAAATCATCGACGATAACGGTGATCCCGTGCGGCGCGGTGAAATCGGCCAGATCGTTGTTTCAGGCGAGCCCGGCCGCACGGTCATGAAAGGATACTTCAAGAACCCGGAGGCCACCGAGAACACCATCCGCGACGGCTGGTTATGGAGCGGCGACAACGCGCGTCAGGACGAGGCGGGCTATTTTCATTTCGTCGACCGCGCCAAGGACATGATCAAACGCGCTGGCGAAAACGTCGCAGCCAGTGAAGTGGAGGCGGTCATCGCCAACCATCCGAAGGTATTCGACTGCGCGGTCATCGGAGTGCCCGATCCCATTCGCGACGAATCCATCGTCGCCGTGGTAGTGACCGTGGAAGGGGAGTCCCTTGAGAGCGATACCGTTATCGACTGGTGCAAGGAACGCCTAGCCGGCTTCCGCGTTCCCGAACGGATCGAGTTCCGCCAAAAGCTTCCCCGCACATCGGTCGGTAAGATTCAGAAGCATCTGCTCAGGGCCGAGATGGTCGCCGAAAGCTGAAGAGGAACGGATGCCCACTTGCGAACGACGGTGCCCGCGCGACTAACATCGAAGGTCCGCTTAGGGTCATTAGCAGACATTGAGCACGGCTGTATTATATGTCCGCTTTACCCCCAATAGCGGACATAAATCCACATAGGCTGGAATGTCCGCTAATAGCCAGAAGCGGACATGATCGCCACGGACAATCTCATTTATCTTTGGTCATCGCCGCAAGTTCCGTCGAACCGATACTTGCCAAAGATGTTAGCGAGGACGTGTCGTCTCAAGGGATGTCCGCTGTCCGAGAGAACTGACCCGTTCGGCTAGATGGGGAGCTTGACTGTGCCACTGAATTTTGGGAAGCCGAAAATCGATATACTCGAATGCGATTGCGACAGTCAGGTCCGCTAGATCGGCGTCGGTTGATATTCTCGTGGCATAGAGTTCTTCCAGGGCTTCAGCAATGCGCGGCAACGTGGCGAGCCAGCGTTCAGTCAAGGGCGATTCAGGCACATATTTCTGCTGAATGACGCTTCCGAAAGAGCAATCAATGGCTGCACGGCCAAGGCCGAGTATTTGAAGCCTTTTTTCCGCATCATGATGTGACATGGGTGACAGAGCGGATTGACCGGAGTGCTGAATAAGGTAGTCGCTGATACACGCGCTTTCGACCAACTGAGTGCCGTCCTTCAAGGTCAGCGCCGGCACTTTTGAAGCGGGGTTAGCCATAAGTAATTCGTCCGGCGATTCCCATGGATTCACGAAGATCATCTCCGTTTCATTATCCAATTCTGTTTCGATAAGAAGAACGCGGATCAACCGGGCATAAGGAGAGGCTTGGTTCAGATATAGGTTCATGGTTGAACAAACTCCTTTTTGGAAGAAGCGCCCACCAGGATCATCGCCGTAATGATGAGTGTGGCGCTCGTGATGATGAGGGAAACCGCGAAACTTTGAGTCAGGTCATAGACGGAGCTGGCAAACACCGGCCCGATCATCTGTCCGGTGGCGAAGGACGCCGTCATGACAGCGATATGACGCATGACGTCTTGAGGCGGTGCAATGCGA
This sequence comes from uncultured Alphaproteobacteria bacterium, assembly GCA_964194535.1. Classification (GTDB taxonomy): domain Bacteria; phylum Pseudomonadota; class Alphaproteobacteria; order Rhizobiales; family Methyloligellaceae; genus UBA2767. Next base: position 3,818 of record CAXMMX010000192.1, read on the forward strand.
TGCGCCTCTTTCATGCCAGTCATCGTGATGATCATGAAGGTTCCTCCAACAAAGAAGCCTGCCGTGATGATCGTGAGAATGTGCGAATGAATTACCGGCAGGAGAAGCCCGATCGCCATGACGACCTGGCTTGTGGACCATATTTGCCGATTGGAATATCGTTTTTGAAATCTTGCGGCGAGGAGCGTAGAAACGAAAGCGGCAGCCCCGAATACCGGCCAACTCCAACCAAATATTAGGGGAGACTGAACGATTTCGCGGGCCATGACGGGCAGATATGTGGCCGGAATACTATAGCCGATACCCGCCGCCCCATACGCAACGATGGTGCGCCAATCCAGCGGGCTTCGTTGTGATTCCCGATTGTGGACGACAAGTCGGTCGGCGGGAATTTCCGGCCCCATGTTTAAACAGACCGCGCAAATCGCAATCAGCGAAATGACGCCCATTATCTGCCAACTCAGGGAACTGCCGATCCGGTTCACCATGAAGGCCAGACAGCCCAGTCCGGCGATGAAAATTCCCGTTCCGACGCCGGAGAAAACCCAACCTTGATTTTCAACGTGGCCATTATCGGCCAGATGCTTGACGTAGTAATTGCTAACCAGCACCAGCGTCCAGGCGCTGCAGACGCCGCTAAGTCAACGGAAAATCAGCCAGACCGTGAAATCGTCCGTCACGCCCATTCCCACAGTGCTGACACCGATAGCAAGCAGGGAAAGCTGCAACATCATCTTAGGCGGGAAGGGAATTTTCGTCGCGAAAACAGCACCCAGCCAATATCCGAGGAAGTGAACGGAAGCGAGCAACCCGCCGTCGGTGATGCTCACCAACCCGTCTTCCCGCATCATTGGCAACAAAGGGGTAAAAGCGAAGCGTCCAATTCCCATGGCCAACGCCAACGAAACGAAGCCAACGAGGGTAATTCGGAAGATCGATGATTGCGGTGACATGGCAACCTCTGGACAACGATTGTCGTAAAGCTTGCCGACACCCTATCGTTCGATATACATTAAAAATAATGAATTAAAATGAATATTAGTTTCTCTAAAGGAGATATCAATGCACGGCCTGGACTTACGATCCCTTGAGATATTTCGAACGGTTGCGGTCGAGGGTAGCGTTACCAAGGCGGCGATGAAATTGAACCGCGTGCAATCGAATATCAGCACCCGCATCAAACAGCTGGAACAGCATCTCAAGAAAAATCTCTTTTTGCGCCAGAATCGAGGCCTCACGTTAACGCCGGACGGCCACTTGCTGCTGTCCTATGCCGAACGGCTCTTGCAATTGTCGATGGAGGCCTCGGAAGCCCTGAACGAGGGCAAGCCGAGCGGCGTCTTTCGGATTGGTACGATGGAAAGTACGGCGGCCGCCCGGCTGCCGGAAATTCTCTCGCGCTATCATCAGCTTTATCCGGATGTCGAGATCGAATTGGAAACGGACACGGCCGGGGGTTTGATGGACCGTCTGTTAAACTACGATATCGAAATCGCCTTTACCGCCGAGCCAGTGTCCTTCGACTGGGTCAGCACGCAGCCCGTGTTCGAAGAATTGCTGATTCTGGTAGCTCCACAATCCTTTCCGCCACTGGAGAATACGAGCGAAATCAGTGGCAAGACAGTTGTTGCGTTTGAAGCGGGCTGCGCCTATCGCCGCTATCTTGAGCAATGGCTGCTGGAAGCTGGAATAGTTCCAGGCAGTATCATGGCGGTGAGTTCCTATCTTGCCATGCTCGCTTGCGTCTCTGCAGGTACAGGCTATGCCGTGATCCCTCAATCCGTTCTGAATATCGTATCCACAAAAGGACAGTTTCAGCGTTACTCCCTACCCGACAATGTATCTCGAATTAAAACATTGCTGGCGTGGCGTTCCGATTACAAGTCAGCAAAACTGGACGCTCTGAATGAACTCCTGCCAGTTTGTCAGGATTCGAGAAAAGTTCGCTAAGCAACCACACTTGTCAGCATGGAATGTCCGCTTTGGGCATTGTCAGAGGAAAATTCTGAATAATTGAGGTGGTCATGGAACCCCTTGGATCAATCCGGAAAAATCTAGGGAAATCAATGGTGGCGAAATACGAAGTCGGCGTGCTGGCAAAGCATTCAATTTTTCTCTGACAATGCCCCACCCATCACACGCAGCTTCCGCCGAGCGTTTCGGGAGAAGTAGCAGAACTGGCCCATCGCCAGCAGCCTTACGGATGGAGGCCATCGGATTGTCGGGCAGAGCCAAAGCGATCAGGTTTAAAACATTTCGTTTGTGGATTACTGCCTGTCTCCACGTTTGCTTCCTAGCCTTTTTTGCCTCACTAGCCCTAGCCGAAACGCTCACCCTTTCCTTTCCGCTCCGATGTGAACTGCACAAAACCTGCTTCATCCAGAACTATGTTGACACTAACCCGTCCCCTGGGCACCAGGACTATCGCTGCGGTCAGGCGACTTATGATGGCCACAAGGGTACGGATTTCCGCGTCGTTTCCGTGACAGACGCGAAGAAGGGCGTTCCCGTAATCGCGGCGGCACCTGGTCGGGTGAAATCGATCCGGGATGGCATGGAGGATCGTTTGGTCGATAAGGGCACCAACTCTCTGCAGGGACGGGAATGCGGCAACGGTGTCGTCATTGATCACGGGCTAGGCTGGGAGACCCAGTATTGCCATATGCGCCGGGGCAGCGTTCAAGTGCGGCAGAGGCAGCAAATCAAGGGGGGTGAGAGGATCGGGCTGGTTGGATACTCCGGTAAGGCCCAGTTTGCTCATCTGCATCTGTCTGTGCGGCACAAGGGACGTGTGATCGACCCATTCACCGGACGGAGTTCCAACGGCCGCTGCGGCGGGGACACGCAGAAAGGGCTCTGGCAGGCGGGTATAAAGGAAACGCTAAACTACAGGCGCGGCGAACTCATCGAGATCGGGTTTTCCGACAGGCCCGTGAGCCCCCGCGATCTGGAGGAGGGCAAGGCCCGAAGCGCACAACCAACTCCTCTTAGCAAGGCGATTGTCTTCTACGCCGGGTTCATCAATCTGGAAAAGGGCGACAAGTTACGCCTGATATTACGCGATCCTTCCGGAAGGCTAACGCAAAACACCACCAAACCACTCGAACGACACAAGGCCCGGTATGTGGCCTATGTCGGGCGGAAATTACGGACAAAACGCTGGCCTGATGGCCGTTATCGAGGCCAGGTGCAACTGCTGCGCTCTGACACAGTAATGCTCGATCAAGAGATGGTGCTGAATATTCCGTGACCGAGCCAACTCTCGCGGGACTCCCGTGTGTGCTCATAACGCAAGCCTGGTCAGGAGAGGCGATCCCGAAGGCCAGAACAGTTTGATGAATGCGTCAGGGGAATTCTGATTCACCGTGGCAAACGGATGGAGGTTTGCCACAGGAGCAGCAATTGGGCACATGGGTCATGATCAACAGGATTTGGTATAATACGGTCCCGCGCCCCTTACTAATCAGTTCAGATTGAATACCCCGAAAAAACAAAACCCCAAAAACACAAATGTTTTCAGAGTATTAAATGGTAGGCGCACGGGGACTCGAACCCCGGAATCGCTGATTAAGAGGCAGTTGCTCCGATCTCCATGCCCCGTACGGACAAGCGCAAATCAAGGCAGTTGCGTGCCCCCGCAACCAAATTAATTTACTCTGGGTGAGCCTGGTTGTGATGGCCGGGCTTTTTTGTTTTCTGGCAAAGACCTGGAATGCCGTTATTCGCAATCATGAAATTAATTTCGACATCGTGAAAAAGAGGTGTCAAATCTATATGCAATAACAATCCCGGCCACTTATCGACGGCTCATGATCAAAGGCCGGTTCGACCTAGATCAAATTATCTGCGTTCACTTGAACGCAGGTTGCTCTGGTGCCAGGAGGGGGCGAGCATGTTCGATAAGGTGATGAGTTTCTCTCTCGGCGAGGAGGTCGAGGCGCTTCGCGATATGGTGTATCGCTTTGCCCAGGAGCGGATCGCGCCGCGCGCCACAGAGATCGACACCACGAACGAATTTCCAAATGAACTCTGGTGCGAGATGGGAGAGCTTGGCCTCCTCGGCATTACCGCGGATGATGCATATGGCGGGGCGGGGCTCGGTTATCTCGCCCATTGTATTGCCATGGAGGAAATCTCCCGCGCGTCCGCTTCGGTCGGCCTGTCCTATGGCGCGCATTCGAACCTTTGCGTGAACCAGATTCAGCGCAACGGAAGCGACGCGCAGAAGCAAAAATATCTGCCAAAACTCATCTCCGGCGCGCATGTCGGTTCCCTCGCCATGTCCGAGAGCGGGGCAGGTTCCGATGTCGTCTCGATGAAGCTGAGGGCGGAGAAGCGGAACGACCGCTTTGTTCTCAACGGCACCAAGATGTGGATCACCAACGGGCCTGATGCCCATGTGTTGATCGTCTATGCCAAGAGTGATCCGGAAGCGGGACCGAACGGCATTACGGCCTTTCTGATCGAGAATGAGATGGCGGGCTTTTCGACGGCGCAGAAACTCGACAAGCTCGGTATGCGCGGTTCCAACACTTGCGAACTCGTCTTCGATAATTGCGAAGTGCCGTATGAGAATATTCTCGGGCCTGAGGGCGGCGGGGTGAAGGTTCTGATGAGCGGTCTTGATTACGAGCGTGTTGTTCTTTCGGCCGGGCCGCTCGGCATCATGGCCGCCTGCATGGATGTTGTGATGCCCTACATCCATGAACGCGAGCAGTTCGGTCAACCGATTGGCGAGTTCCAGCTCATGGAGGGTAAGATCGCGGATATGTATGTCACCATGAGTGCATGTCGCTCATACGTTTATGCGGTGGCCAGCGCCTGCGATCGCGGAGAGACGAGCCGCAAGGATGCGGCGGGCTGCATTCTTTTTGCCGCGGAGAAGGCAACGCTGATGGCACTGGAAGCCATCCAGGTGCTGGGGGGCAATGGTTATATCAACGACTATCCCACGGGCAGGTTGCTGCGCGATGCCAAGCTCTACGAGATCGGTGCAGGCACATCCGAAATCCGCCGCATGCTGATTGGCCGCGAGTTATTTAAGGAGACGGCATAAATTGGCAATTCTTACTTCTTCAATCTCCCCGCGTTCGGAAGGCTTCGCTTCCAATCGTTCCGCCATGCTTGGCCAGATAAAAGCGGTGGAGAAGGTGGCGGCAAATGCCATCGAGGGAGGCAATGAGGTTGCGCGTGATCGCCACCTTGCACGCGGCAAGATGCTGCCCCGCGAGCGGGTGCAAGGTCTTCTCGACCCCGGCTCTCCGTTTCTGGAGGTTGGTCTGTTTGCGGCAAACGGCCTGTACGGTGACGAGGTGCAGGCGGCGGGCATCATTGCAGGCGTGGGGCGCGTCTTGGGCCGTGAGGTCATGGTGCTTGCCAATGATGCAACGGTGAAGGGCGGGACCTATTATCCGCTCACCGTCAAAAAGCACCTGCGCGCTCAGGAAATTGCCGAGGCAAATGAGCTGCCTTGCATCTATCTGGTTGATTCCGGCGGCGCCAATCTGCCCCACCAGGACGAGGTGTTCCCGGATCGCGATCATTTTGGACGCATCTTCTTCAATCAGGCGCAGATGTCCGCCAAGGGCATTGCGCAAATCGCCGTGGTGATGGGCTCCTGCACAGCGGGTGGCGCTTACGTTCCGGCGATGAGCGACGAAGCCATCATCGTGAAGGAACAGGGAAAGATCTTCCTGGCTGGCCCGCCGCTGGTAAAGGCCGCAACGGGCGAGGTGGTTTCAGCAGAAGACTTGGGCGGCGGCGATGTTCACACCCGCCTGTCAGGGGTTGCTGACCATCTGGCCAACGATGATACACATGCCCTGGAACTGGCACGAGACATAATGGGAAATCTCAACCGGCCAAAACAGGTCTCTTTCGAACATCAGGCTAGTGAAGAACCGATCTTCGATCCGGAGGAGATCCTCGGGATCATTCCTGCTGACCCGAAGAACCAATATGATGTACGTGAGGTCATTGCCCGTATCGTGGACGGCTCGAGTCTCGACGAATTCAAGAAGCGCTACGGTCACACGCTGGTGTGCGGCTTTGCTCACATCCAGGGAATGCTTGTCGGGATTATCGCTAATAATGGTGTTCTCTTCTCCGAAAGTGCCGAGAAAGGCACGCACTTTATCGAGCTTTGTTCACAGCGAAAGGTGCCGCTCGTTTTCCTGCAAAACGTCGCCGGCTTCATGGTGGGTCGGCATTTTGAAGCAGGGGGCATTGCCAAACACGGCGCCAATCTGGTGAGGGCTGTCGCCACCACGGCTGTACCGAAAATAACCATGTTGATCGGTGGCTCTTACGGTGCGGGCAATTACGGAATGTGCGGACGGGCCTACTCTCCCCGTTTTCTCTGGACATGGCCGAACAGCCGCATAGCCGTGATGGGCGGTGAACAGGCGGCAGGTGTACTCGCGACCGTCAAACGTGACGGGCTGGATCGCAAGGGTGAGACATGGTCTCCCGAGGAAGAGGCCGAGTTCAAGCGCCCGACTATTGAAATGTACGCGCGTCAAAGCCATCCGCTCTATGCCTCTGCCAAACTCTGGGACGATGGAATAGTGGACCCGCGCGAAACGCGAGAAATCCTGGCTTTGTCACTCTCCGCAACTCTAAATGCGCCCATTCCAGAAACGCGCTTCGGTCTGTTTCGGATGTGAGATGCTAAAAAATGTTTCAGAAGATCCTGAACACCCCCAAGCAAACGGAGCTTTGACATGACTGCTGCGATCGTAGGATGGGCACATTCCAAATTTGGCAGGTGTGAGGGAGATACTGTTGAAAGCCTGATCGCGCAAGTTGCTCAGGGGGCAATCAGCGATGCGGGCATCGACCCCTCTGATGTGGATGAGATTGTTCTCGGTCATTTCAATGCCGGGTTCAGCGCGCAGGATTTCACCGCGTCGCTCGTTCTTCAGGCTTCCGATGATCTGCGCTTCAAGCCGGCAACGCGTGTTGAAAATGCGTGTGCCACGGGGTCAGCTGCGATCCACCAGGGCCTGAAATCAATCGCCGCCCGCCATGCCCGCTTTGTGCTCGTGGTAGGTGTTGAGAAAATGACCAGTACGCCCGGGCCGGAAATCGGCGAAAATCTTCTCAAGGCATCCTACTTGCTTGAGGATGCAGACACGCCTGCTGGCTTCGCTGGTATCTTCGGGAATATCGCACAGGCCTATTTTCAGGCCCATGGCGACCAGTCCGATGCACTTGCCATGATCGCTGCCAAGAACCATCGCAATGGGGTGAAAAACCCCTATGCGCACATCCGCAAGGATCTTGGTTTTGAGTTTTGCCGAACCGAAAGCGAGAAAAATCCACGAGTTGCTGGCCCTCTGAAGAGAACCGATTGCTCGCTGGTTTCAGACGGTGCAGCCGCCCTTGTGCTTACCGATTATCAAACGGCGTTGGGCAGCAGCAGGGCGGTTGCGTTCCGCGCCGCCGCCCACGCGCAGGATTTCCTGCCCATGTCCAAACGCGATATTTTGAAATTTGAAGGATGCGGAGAAGCCTGGAGCCGCGCGCTGGATCAGGCGGGGATCACCCTTGATGATCTGTCATTTGTCGAAACCCATGATTGCTTCACCATCGCCGAACTCATCGAATATGAGGCGATGGGATTGGTTGAGGCCGGACAGGGGGAACGTGTACTATCAGAAGGCTGGACGGAAATAGACGGCAAGCTGCCTGTCAATGTCTCCGGCGGGTTGAAGTCGAAAGGACATCCCATCGGTGCAACCGGTGTTTCCATGCACGTCATTTCTTCCATGCAGCTGACCGGGGAAGCAGGCGAGATGCAGCTGCCCAATGCTGACCGGGCCGGCATCTTCAATATGGGCGGCACTGCCGTGGCGAACTATGTGTCGATCCTCGAGGCGGTCAAATCCGGCGCATAATTTCACTTTGGAGCGAGTTCCATGGATTTTGAACTGAGCGAGGAGCAAAACGCCATTTTCGATATGGCGCGCAGCTTTGCAGACGATCAATTGGCGCCTTATGCCATTGAATGGGATCAAACACAGACATTCCCGGCCGATACTCTGCGCGCGACCGCCGAGCTTGGCATGGCAGGCGCTTATGTGGGCGAGGAATATGGAGGGTCGAACCTTACCCGGCTTGATGCAACGCTCATCTTTGAGGGGCTGTCCTATGGCTGCCCGAGCATCGCCGCCTTTCTCTCCATCCATAATATGTGCGCGTGGATGATCGACAGTTTTGGGTCGCAGGAACAGCGCGCCCACTGGGTGCCGAAACTTTGCGCCATGGAAACAATCGCCAGCTACTGCCTGACCGAGCCGGGGTCCGGTTCAGATGCCGCGGCGCTGCGCACCAGCGCCGGGATGCAAGGCAATGAACTCGTCCTCAATGGCACAAAATCGTTTATTTCCGGGGGCGGCTTTTCCGATCTCTATCTCGTCATGGCGCGCACCGGAGAGGAGGGAGCGAAGGGCATTTCGACTGTTCTTGTCGAGAAGGGGACAGATGGTCTTTCTTTCGGGGCCAATGAGAAGAAAATGGGTTGGAACGCACAGCCGACCGCCGAGGTGCAGTTCGAAAATTGCCGGCTACCGGCAACCAATCTGCTCGGTGAAGAAGGCAACGGTTTCAAATATGCCATGACGGGTCTCGATGGCGGGCGTCTGAATATTGCGTCCTGCTCTCTGGGCGCGGCCCAGTCCGCGCTCGACAAGGCGGTGCGCTACATTCAGGAGCGCAAGGCTTTCGGCAAGACTCTGGCAAGCTTCCAGGCCTTGCAATTCAAGCTTGCCGATATGGAGACCGAGCTGCAGGCCGCGCGCACCTTCCTGCGTCAGGCGGCCTGGAAGCTCGACAAACAAGCGCCCGATGCGACAAAATTCTGCGCCATGGCCAAGCAGTTTACCACCGACATCGCATTCAAGGTGGCGAACGACGCGCTGCAGCTCCATGGCGGTTACGGCTATTTGGCTGAATACGGGATCGAGAAGATCGTGCGTGACCTTCGCGTGCATCAGATACTTGAAGGGACCAACGAGATCATGCGTTTGATTGTGTCGCGGCATCTTCTGGAAGAGGGCCGCATATGACCAGCTCGGGAGATTTGATTGTCTGGCGGGAGGGTCCGCTTGGCCGCCTTCGCCTCAACCGGCCAGAAGCGCTCAATGCGCTGAGCTACGCCATGGCGTTGGAAATGGAGAAGGTGTTGACGGCCTGGCGCGAGGATCAAGGTGTTGAGGCAATTGTCATTGATGGCGCGGGGGACCGCGCTTTTTGCGCCGGTGGCGATATTCAGGATCTCTACTATACCGGCATGAAAGACCCGGAGTCGGGCCGGCAATTCTGGCGCGATGAGTACCGCCTCAATGCGCTGATTGCATCCTATCCCAAGCCTTATATCGCACTTATGAACGGCATCACCATGGGTGGCGGCGTCGGCGTATCGGCGCATGGTTCACACCGCATCGCCACCGAAAAAACCACGCTGGCCATGCCGGAAGCTTCAATAGGCTTCATACCGGATGTGGGCGGCACGTATCTGCTCTCTCGTGCGCCTGGTATGACAGGTCTTTATCTTGGCCTGACCGGCGCGAGAATGAACGCGGCTGATGCGATCTTCGCCGGTTTTGCGGATACCTACATGCCGGGCGATGTGTTGCCGAAGTTGATCGAAGCACTTGCCGGCGGCGCGGCGCCGGACGTAGCCATCGAGCAGTTCTCGGAAACTGCGCGCGATGGCACGCTGGCGGCCCTGCAGGACAAAATTACCAATGTGTTCGCGGCGCCAGATGTTTTGAGCTGTGTGCGGCGTCTGGAAAAGTTGGCGGAGGGCGGAGATGAGTGGGCAAGTAAAACCTTGTCCATGCTCCGGAAAAATTCCCCGCTGTCAGTCGCCACAACTTTTGCTGCGGTTCACAAAGCCCGCGAGCTGGCGGCTCTCGAGGAATGTCTGGCGCTCGAGTATTGCTTTGCTCATCGTGCTTTGACGGGGCACGAATTCCTCGAAGGCATCCGCGCCCTGGTGATCGACAAGGACAAGAAGCCGGACTGGCAGCCCGCCACCCTGGAGGAGGTGACGCCGGAAATGGTCGAGAAAGTTCTCGCACCGCTGGGTGAGAAGAAATGGAAAGCGGCATAAGCATCTGAAGCCGATAAGGGGCGGAAAAAATGACGAAGATAGGGTTTATCGGCTTGGGCAATATGGGTGCGCCAATGGCGCGCAATCTCTTGAGCGCCGGTCATGATGTGTCTGGATATGATGTTATCCCAGAGGCGCTCGAGGCGGCTGCCGAGCAAGGAGTGGCAATCGCCGACAGTAATACCGGCGCCGCGAAGAGTGCCGAGATCGTCATCTTGATGCTGCCAAACGGCTCGATCGCCGATGAAGTCGCGAACGAAGTGCTCGCCGCCATGACCAAGGGAAGCCTGCTGATCGATTGCTCGACGATCGATGTCGCGACCGCACGCAAGATACATCAAAGCGCTGATGAAAAAAACGTGATGTGTCTCGATGCGCCGGTATCTGGCGGTGTCGGCGGCGCAGAGGCGGGCACCTTGACGTTTATGGTGGGCGGCGGACAGGCCGCCTTCGAGAAGGGCGCGCCGCTATTCGATGTGATGGGGGGCAAGGCCGTCCATTGCGGTGATGGCGGCGCGGGTCAGGCGGCTAAAATCTGCAATAACATGCTGCTGGGAATCTCCATGATCGGCGCCTGCGAGGCATTCTCGCTGGCGTATAAGCTCGGCTTGTCTCAATCCGCGCTGTTTGACGTTGTGTCGACGTCGTCCGGTTCATGCTGGTCGGTAAACACATATTGCCCGGTCCCTGGCGTTGGTCCGCAAAGCCCAGCCGACAATGATTACAAGGCGGGATTTGCTGCTGCGTTGATGTTGAAGGATCTGAGCTTGTCGCAGGAAGCGGCCGGTGACACCAATGCCGCGACTCCTCTCGGTCAACATGCCACGGAGCTTTTCAGCGCTATGGTGGATGCCGGCAATGGCGGCGCCGATTTCTCCGGCATGATCAAATATCTGGAAACGCAAACCCGGAATACGGTGACGTGATGAGCGAACCTGTCCTGTTGGAAAAGAGCGGTCGGGTGGCCGTGCTGACACTGAATCGCCCAGACGCGCTAAATGCGCTTAACTTTGAGCTTATGAACGCGCTGACGGATCATGTGCTCGAACTCTCCGATGACCCTGACATAGGCTGCATCGTCATCACGGGTTCGGAAAAAGCCTTTGCTGCCGGAGCGGACATCAATGAAATGGCGGACAAAGGCTATATCGAAATGTTCACGTCGGACTATTTCGCGCGCTTAAATGCGATTGCGGCCAGCCGTCTACCCACCATTGCGGCGGTCAGCGGCTATGCCCTTGGCGGCGGCTGCGAACTGGCGATGATATGCGACATGATCTTTGCCTCGGACACGGCGAAATTTGGCCAGCCGGAGATCAAGCTCGCGGTCATTCCGGGAATCGGGGGGTCTCAGCGGCTGACCCGGGCTGTGGGCAAGGCCAAAGCCATGGATCTGATCCTTACGGGTCGTATGATGGATGCGGAAGAGGCAGAGCGATGTGGGCTGGTAGCGCGAGTGATTCCGGGTGCCAATCTTATGCAGGAAACCATGATAGCCGCCAAAACGATTGCAAATTTTTCCCGCCCGTCTGTCTACGCGGCGAAAGAAACAATCAACAGGGCTCAGGAGACATCTCTTGCCGATGGCCTCCTGTTCGAACGGCGTATATTCCATTCACTTTTTTCAACCCAGGACCAAAAGGAAGGCATGGCAGCTTTCGTTGAAAAGCGCGCACCAATTTTCAAACATAAATAACAGACGGTGCGATAATGACCGGTCCGATGGAACTTATCGGAGCTGATGTCAGATTTAATACCAGGTCTCATTGAGAGTGACCTATCCATTAGGCAAGCCGCTGCGCAGCTCTTGAGGACATAAGAACAGGTGTTTTTGCAAAAGAGCGCATTCGCGCCAGACGTACACATTGTTAGTCTCCCTTCGAATGTGATGTGCTTCAATTGGGAGACAACCGATGCCAGACATACAGGATGTCCGAGCCTGTGTTTTCGATGCTTATGGAACGCTTTTTGACATCCATGCGCCAACCGCGGCAATTGCCGATGAGCTTGGGGAAAAGGCCCAATCTTTGTCTAATATGTGGCGGACCAAGCAGCTTCAATATACGTGGCTGCGGAGTTTAATGGGTGAATATACGGATTTCTGGCAGGTGACAGGGGACGGCTTGGACTATGCATTGGCCGCTCACGATATCGACAATCCCGATATCCGCCAGCGTCTCATGGACCTCTACATGACGCTCGATGCATACCCCGACGCCGTTGCCACGCTACAGCAGCTAAAAGGTGCGGGATACGCCACTGGCATCTTGTCGAACGGCTCCCCCGACATGCTGGCGGCCGCGGTGAAAAATTCCGGCCTCGCCCCGCTTCTGGACGAAGTATTGTCGGTGCAAGAAGTCGGCATCTTCAAGCCATCGGAGCGCGTCTATCATTTGGCCGTGGATCGAGTGGGCGTTTCACCCCAGGAAATCTGCTTTGTTTCCGCCAATGCATGGGATGCGTCGGGGGCGGCCAATTTCGGTTTCCAGGTGGTTCATCTCAACCGGTTTAGCCAACCGGCAGAGAGGTTGCCGGGCACACCGAAGGCAGTGATTAAATCGCTTGCGGATTTACCACCAGTGTTGAGTTGACACGGCTGACATCGTGTCAGACACGCTTGGCCCTCGTTTGTCGCGCTGGTCGGATAGGCTTTAACTCGACCCGTAACTGCTCTTCATGGTCGTTGACCGTGGAGTTCACCGGTTCCCAAACGAAAGCGAATAGCTTCAAACCTTCTGAATCTATCAGATGGGGGCGCATATCATAGATTGCTACGGCTAGAATATCGATGAGCGGCTCCTTGAGAGCGTTCAGTTCCGTAATCTCACAGTGCTGGATCGCGATCAGATTATTTGTGTTGTAGAGTAAGGAAAAATACATACTCTTGTGAGAGTGGAGCGTTCCGGCGCAATCACTGAAAGATATGAACGTGTGTTGAATTAAACTGGCCCGATGGTATCGGCAGGGGTCCTCATTTGTTTGTCAATTACAGGCTTGCCGCGAGATTTATCGGATGTGATTTCTATAAGGTGGGATGAATAAGAACCGCAGCTAACAGCTGCCATAACGTGACGCGATCAACGCGCTGGACTTGGGAGGATTAACGCCGTGATGACCGACGGTGCCGCTTGTGCGGATACATTTCCGAAACTGCTGCTGCGCAATGCGGAATATTTAGCGGACCGGCCAGCGATGCGGGAAAAGGAATTCGGCATCTGGCAAACCTGGACCTGGAGCGAGGTTCTGGACGAAGTACGGGCGTTCGCACTCGGCCTGAAAAAGATGGGCCTGAAGCGCGGTGATTCAATCGCTATCATAGGCGACAACCGACCCCGTCTATATTGGACATTCCTTGCCGCCCAAAGCCTCGGTGCCGTACCCGTGCCTGTCTACCAGGACGCGGTGGCCGACGAGATGGTCTATGTGCTCAAGCATGCGAAGGTCTCCTTCGTTATGGCCGAGAACCAGGAGCAGGTGGACAAGATCCTGACGGTTTCCGACAAAGTGAAGGCAATCAAGGAAATCATCTTCGACGATGAGCGCGGACTGAAGAATTATGGACACGGTCATATCCGCAGCTTTGTCGCCGTCCGGGAAGTCGGCCGGGCCGAGCTGAAAAAAAACGCCAAGGCAGGCGAGCGCTGGCTGGCGGAGATCGGCAAGGGAAAAGGGTCCGACACTTCTGTGATCCTTTATACATCGGGTACAACAGGTGAATCGAAAGGTGTGCAGCTTACGAACAGCCGCTGTATTGAAGCGGCATCCGATACAGTAAAATTCGACAAGATTGACGAGAACGAAGTCGCACTCGCATACCTGCCGTTGGCCTGGGTCGGCGACTATTATCTCAATTTTGCCCAAGGCATGGTCGCGGGCTTCTGCCTCGCCTGCCCGGAAAGCCCGGAGACGGTGCAGGAAGATCTGCGCGAGATCGGGCCAACATTCTATTTTGCTCCGCCGCGCGTGTTCGAAACATTGCTGACCCAGATTCAGATCCGTATGGAGGATGCCGGCCGGTTCAAGCGGTGGCTCTACCAAACCTTCATCGATGTCGCGCAGCGCCACGGCGAGGACATTTTGAACGGCAAACCGGTGCCGCTGGCTGGCCGACTGCAATACGCTCTCGGTGAATTTCTGATTTACGGCCCGCTCAAGAATCGCCTTGGTTTCTCGCGCATTCGCTTCGCCTATACCGCCGGCGAGGCAATCGGCCCCGACCTGTTCCAGTTCTACCGTTCGCTGGGCGTAAATCTGAAACAGTTGTACGGACAGACCGAAGCCTTTCTCTATGTCACGGCTCAACCGGACGGTGAAATTCACGCCGACACAGTGGGCCCTGCCGTTCCTGGTGTTGAAATTCGCATAGCCGATGATGGCGAGGTTCAATTCAAGTCACCAGGAATGTTTATCGGTTACTTCCGTGACAAGAAGCAAACCTCTGAAACAATGACCAAGGACGGATTCGTCAAGACCGGCGACGCTGGCGTGTTCGACCATGACACCGGGCATCTGAAAATTATCGACCGAGCCAAGGATGTCGGCAAGATCAACGACGGTACGCTATTCGCGCCGAAATACATTGAGAACAAGCTCAAATTCTTCCCCTATATCCGCGAGGCTGTGGCCTATGGAGATGGTCGCGACTTTTGCGCTGTGATGCTGAATATCGATCTGGTTGCGGTCGGCAACTGGGCGGAACGAAACAACATCATCTATGCCAGTTACCAGGAACTTGCCGCCCATACGGGAGTCTATAAGATAATTGAGCAGAGCGTGGACGAGGTAAACCGAAGCCTCGCCGACGAACTGGAACTTGCCGGATCGCAAATCCATCGGTTCCTGATCCTGCACAAGGAACTCGATGCCGATGACGGCGAACTGACACGCACGCAAAAGGTGCGGCGGGGCTTCATCGCTGATCGCTATGGCCCGCTGGTAAAAGCGCTCTACGATGGGTCAAATCATTTCAAAATATCAACCGAGGTCACCTACGAGGACGGGCGCAAGGGTGAAATCAAGGGCGAAGTGAAGATCGTCGACATGACCCCCCATCCAGCGCAGCACCGCAAGGAGGCTGCGGAGTGAGCGCCAAGGCCAAAAAGATCAATGGCAGGGCTGAGACGATACTCTCGATAGAGGACATATCGCTGTCGTTTGGTGGTGTACAGGCGATACGCAACGTCAGCTTCAACATCAAGAAGCGTGAGATCCTTGCCATTATTGGACCAAATGGCGCCGGCAAGACATCGATGCTGAATGTCATCAACGGCTTCTATCATCCCCAGAAAGGCACAATCACCTACAAGGGGGAGAAATGCCATGACATGCGTCCGCATCTCGCTGCGACCCAGGGTATCGCGCGCACCTTCCAGAATGTGGCGCTATTCAAGGGCATGTCCACCCTCGACAACATCATGTCGGGACGTGCGCTCAAGATGAAGCAAAACGTGTTCTGGCAGATGATCTATTACGGGCCAGCGCAAAAGGAAGAGCTTGAGCACCGCGAATTCGTCGAGAGGATCATCGATTTTCTTGAAATTCAGCACATCAGACGTATCCCGGTCGGGAAACTAGCCTACGGTCTGCAAAAGCGCGTCGAGCTTGGTCGCGCACTTGCAGCGGAACCGGACCTGCTGCTGCTGGACGAACCAATGGCTGGCATGAACTCCGAGGAGAAGGAAGACATGTCGCGTTTCGTCCTTGATGTGAATGAGGAGTTGGGGACCACGATCGCCCTGATCGAGCATGATATGGGGGTGGTGATGGATCTCTCCGACCGGATCATCGTCCTCAATTATGGGCAAAAAATCGCCGACGGTACTCCTGATCAAGTTCGTAATAATGCCGAAGTTATCGACGCCTATCTCGGCGTAAAGTACGACTGACGGGTAAAGAGGGAATAACGCCTTAATGGAAATGCTCTACGCCATATTCGCCGCACCGTTTATCGACATGTTCAGTGACCCGGTTTTCTTCGCCGAAGTGGTGATAAACGGCTTGCTCACCGGTATTATGTATTCGCTGGTGGCGCTTGGCTTTGTTTTGATCTTCAAAGCCTCGGGTGTGTTCAATTTCGCCCAAGGGGCAATGGTCCTGTTTGCCCCGCTCACGCTTGTCGGTTTGATGGAACAGGGTGTCCCAGTGATCCTCGCCCTCATCATTACCGCGGCTGTTATGGTGCTCCTTGCCTTCTTGATTGAGAAGTTCATGCTGAGGCACCTGATCAATCAAGAGGGCATTGTCCTGTTCATGGCCACTATAGGGCTCAACTTTTTGCTCGAAGGCGCTGGCCAGATTGCATGGGGCAGTAATGTCAAGAAGCTGGACGTGGGCATCCCCGACCAATCCTTCGAATGGGGCGGTATTCTGTTGAATACATTCGATATCGCGGCGGCGGTGATTGCTGCGATCTTGGTCGCCGTCCTGGCGGTCTTCTTCAATAAGACGAGAATAGGCCGGGCACTGCGTGCCGTTGCAGATGATCATCAGGCGGCGCTGTCAGTCGGGATACCGCTAAGGACAATCTGGATAATTGTCTGGTCCGTTTCCGGTATCGTCGCTCTTGTGGCCGGAATTATGTGGGGGACCAAGAGTGGTGTTCAGTTCTCGCTAACCCTGATTGCCTTGAAGGCACTCCCGGTGTTGATCCTGGGCGGCTTCACATCCATACCAGGCGCCATAGTTGGCGGCCTGATCATTGGTATGGGTGAAAAAATCGCTGAAATTTACTGGGGCCCTCTGTTCGGCGGCGCTATTGAAAACTGGTTTGCCTATATGCTCGCCCTGGTCGTCCTGCTGTTCAGGCCGCAGGGTCTTTTCGGCGAACGCATCATCGAGAGGGTTTAGGAAATGCTTTATCGCGAGACTGGACAGTTCAAGACCAGTTACGCCTCCGATCAGGCGATCTTTCCACTTGTTCAAGACCGCTGGTTCATCGCTTTGGTGTTTGTTATCGCCTTCGCCATGGTCCCTTTTATCGCCAACGAATACTGGCTGCAGGCGATCATCATCCCATTCTTAATCTTTTCGCTGGCGGCGATCGGTCTCAACCTGCTAACCGGCTGTGCTGGCCTATTAAGTCTTGGGACCGGCGCCTTCATGGCTGTCGGCGCCTACGCAACATACAAGATCACAACCGCGTTTCCCGACATCAATCTCCTGGTCGTCTTCATCATGGCTGGGTTGTCGGCGGCGGCTGTCGGAACACTCTTCGGCCTGCCCAGCCTGCGAATTAAGGGCTTCTATTTAGCTGTTGCGACCCTAGCCGCCCAGTTTTTCATACTGTGGTTGTTCAACAAGGTCGGCTGGTTTTACAATAACAACCCGTCAGGCTCGATTACCGCCCCGCCGAGGACGATGTTCGGAATCATGATCTCCGGGCCGGAAGCAACCCCGATGGTCCGCTATTATGTTTCGCTCATTTTCCTGGTTGTAATGGGACTGGCTGCAAAGAATTTGATGCGCGGGCGCATCGGCCGCTCCTGGATGGCAATCCGCGACATGGACATCGCGGCGGAAATCATCGGCATTGAACCGCTGAAAACCAAGCTTCTGGCCTTCGCCATCAGCTCATTTTACTGCGGTGTAGCTGGCGCCCTGTTTATCTTTGCCTGGCTCGGCAGCGCCGAAACCGAAGCATTCGACATCTTCGTCTCGTTCCAGGTGCTGTTTATGATAATTATCGGCGGTCTGGGCAGCATATTGGGCTCGATATTGGGCGCTGCATTCATCACTTTGACGCCAATATTCCTGACCAATTTTCCACCGATGATCGGATTGCCGATTGCCACTGATCTATCCAAGCATCTTGAGGAGATTATTTTCGGCGCGCTTATCGTGTTCTTCTTAATTGTGGAACCGCTAGGACTGGCGCGTCTATGGCAGATTATCAAGGAAAAGTTGCGCCTCTGGCCTTATCCGTATTGATACGCGAAGGCACAAATTAAGAGCTACCCTAATGTGTATTGGCTGGGGTTTCGCCAGCGTGATAGAATTTATAAACACACAAGAAACCGATCAACGGTTCGCATTGTAGCTATGGAGGAAAAAGTATGAATATCAGTAAGTTGGTTGTGGCAGCCATGGGTGCTGTCGTTGCCGTAACGGGCGTAATGACGCCCAAGGCGGCTGTCGCCGACGAGCAGTTTATTCCAATGCTCGTTTACCGCACCGGCCCCTATGCGCCGAGCGGTATCCCGGTTGCCAACGGATTCCGTGATTACTACACGCTCATCAACAAGCGTGATGGCGGTATCAATGGCGTCAAGATCACCTTCGAGGAGTGCGAGACCAAATACAACACCAAGGTGGGTGTGGAGTGCTATGAGAAACTCAAAGGCAAGGGCCCGACGGGCGCTTCACTATTCAATCCTTACTCGACCGGCATCACTTATCAGCTGATTCCCAAGGCTTCGGTGGATAAGGTGCCGATCCTGAGCATGGGGTATGGCCGCACGGCGGCAGCAGATGGACGCGTATTCCCCTGGGTGTTCAATTTCCCGACTACCTATTGGAGTCAGGCATCGGCCTTTATTTCCTATGTCGCCAAACAGGAAGGCGGACTGGACAAGCTCAAGGACAAGAAGATCGTCCACGTCTATCACAACTCCGCCTATGGCAAGGAAGCCAACCCGACTCTTGAAATTCTGTCCAGGAAGCACGGCTTTGAACTGACGCTTCTGGCTGTTGACCATCCAGGTCAGGAGCAGAAGGCAACCTGGCTGCAGATTCGCCGCAAAAAGCCCAACTGGATTTTCATGTCAGGTTGGGGTGTCATGAACCAGGTCGCGATAAAGGAAGCTGCCGCGATCAATTATCCAATGGATCATTTTGTTGGAAACTGGTGGTCGGGCACCGATGCCGACGTGATTCCAGGCGGCGCGGGCGCTGTCGGCTACAAGTCGGCGACGTTCCATGCCGCTGGAGCCAGTTTTAAGGTGCATCAGGACATCATCAAACATGTCTATGGTGGCGATGCAGCCAAGGCCAAGGCTAACAAAATCGGCGAAGTTCTCTACAACCGTGGCATGGTGAACGCGATGTTCAGTGTTGAAGCCATCCGCACCGCCATGGGCAAGCACGGCAATAAGTCGATGACTGGCGATCAGGTTCGCTGGGGCCTTGAAAACCTCAGCGTCACGGCCGATCGTCTCAAGGCCCTCGGCATGGAAGGCTTTACCAGGCCTGTGACGGTTTCCTGCGCCGACCACGAGACCGGCGGCCCAGTGATATTCCAGCAATGGGACGGCAAGAAGTGGTCCTTCATC
Source organism: uncultured Alphaproteobacteria bacterium (assembly GCA_964194535.1). GTDB lineage: Bacteria > Pseudomonadota > Alphaproteobacteria > Rhizobiales > Methyloligellaceae > UBA2767. The sequence continues at coordinate 23,201 of CAXMMX010000192.1, forward strand.
AGCGACTGGGTGCCTACCATGCGTGACGTGGTCCGCCCGATGATTGAAGCGGCTGCCGGGGCCTACGCCAAGGAACACAACATCACGCCGCGCGATTGCAAGTGATGCAAAAAATGGCTCCAGAGAAAAAGAGCCGGAGGGTGGCGGCGGTTACGCCGCCACCCGTTCTCACTGTTAGTAACATCGAGGTCATTTACGACCACGTCATTCTGGTTCTGAAAGGTGTTTCGCTCGATGTGCCCAAGGGCGGCATCGTCGCCCTTCTTGGCGCCAATGGCGCTGGCAAGACGACCACGCTCAAGGCGATATCCAACCTACTCAACTCTGAACGCGGCGAGGTGACAAAGGGCGCGATTCTCTTTCAGAATGAAGAGGTTCACGCTTTGACACCAAACGAACTGGTGCGGCGTGGCTGCATCCAGGTCATGGAAGGCCGCCATTGTTTTGAGCATCTGACCGTCGAGGAGAATCTCCTCACTGGCGCCTACACACGCGGCAATGCTTGGGCTTCGATCAAGGAAGATCTTGAGCTGGTCTACGGCTATTTCCCCCGCCTCAAAGAGCGCCGCAGCGCTCTTGCTGGATACATTTCGGGCGGTGAACAGCAAATGACAGCGATTGGCCGCGCACTAATGTCGCGCCCCTCTATGATGCTGCTGGATGAACCCTCCATGGGATTGGCCCCGCAGCTTGTAACGGAGATCTTCGAGATCATGAAGCGTCTCAATGAGGAGCAGGGCATGAGCATCTTGTTGGCGGAGCAGAACACCAACATGGCGCTCCAATATGCGCAATATGGATACATTCTGGAAAATGGCCGGGTTGTTCTCGATGGCGAAGCTAAGACGCTGCGTGAAAATGAAGACGTGAAAGAATTCTATCTCGGCGTTTCGGGTGGCGACCGCAAATCCTACCGCGACGTCAAACATTACCACCGCCGCAAACGCTGGTTGGCGTAGGGCGCACCACGCTGCCTGGGAGAGGGTGCGCTATGACCGAGTTCTACGACGATCTGGAAACCCGGGATCGCGAGACGCGCGAAGAAGCTCAGTTCTCAGCTCTCCCAGCTTTTATCGAAAATACGAAAAACGAAGCCCCTGGCTGGGCAGCGCATCTTGAAGGCGTCGATCCCGCAGCCGTCACCTCGCGCGAAGCCTTGGCTTCATTGCCAGTGCTCCGCAAGTCTGACTTGTCTGAATTGCAAACAGCAAATCCACCTTTTGGCGGTTTTGCCTCAAACACGGTGGGCAGTTATGGCCGGCTTTTGATGTCGCCCGGCCCGATCTTCGAGCCCGAGGGGCGCGGTGATGATCGCTGGCATAGCGCGCGTGCCTTTTTTGCCGCCGGGTTCCGCCCGGGAGATATAATCCACAATTGCTTCTCATATCATTTGTCCCCAGGTGCCTTCCTCATGGAAGCGGGCGCGCGCATGCTCGGCTGCGCGGTGGTGCCGGCCGGCGTCGGCAACACAGAGATGCAGATCGAGGCTATCTCTTCGTTGAAGCCCACCGGGTATACCGGCACGCCGGACTATCTCAAAGTGCTGCTGGATGCGGCCAGCGAAGCCGGCAAGGACGCGTCTTCCATCACCCGGGCATTGGTTTCCGGCGGTGCGCTGTTTCCCTCACTGCGAGATGAGTATCGCGAGCGCGGCGTTGCCGTGTTGCAATGTTACGCCATCGCCGAGCTTGGGCTTGTGGCCTATGAGTCCGAGGCAGTGGAAGGGATGATCGTTGAGGAAGAGATTATCGTGGAAATCGTTCGACCCGGCACCGGGGATCGGGTGGCCGATGGCGAGGTCGGGGAAGTGATCGTCACCACATTCAATCCCGATTACCCGATGATCCGTCTCGCCACCGGTGATCTTTCAGCGGTGATGGAGGGCGCTTCCCCATGCGGGCGCACCAATATGCGCATCAAGGGCTGGATGGGCCGCGCCGATCAGGCGGCCAAGATGAAGGGCATGTTCATCCGCCCTGAACAGATTGCCGAGATCGCCAAGCGTCATCCGGAACTGGGCCGCGTACGGCTCGAAATCTCCCGGGACGCTGCGCAAGATGTCATGATCTTGAAAGCGGAATGCAGCGAGGCAAACGACGCCTTTGCGGGAAAGATCGCTAACACGCTCCAGTCGGTCACGAAGATGAAAGGTGAGGTGGAGCTTGTGCCGCTTGGAACGTTGCCAAACGACGGCCTGATGATAGCCGATCTGCGCGACTATGACTAAGCATCGTGACCAAAAAATTCGATTTCGCGGGATTCGGTAAAGGTTGATGCATGCCCCCGCATCAACATTTCACCGAAGTTCGGTATAGATGGCATCGTGCCCCCGCAACGGCATCGTCACGTTAAACTGTGCAGGCCACATCGATGCCAGGCTGCGGTACAGATCATGCGGCGGCAGTCACCTGCCGCCATTGCTCCGTCGCTTCGTCGCGGAACTGGCGGAGCGTGCTGCGGGAGATCAGATGGCGTTGCGTGTAAAAGGTGTTGTAAATGGCGGCGTGGGTTGAGAGGAAACGTTGTGCT
>CAXMMX010000193.1:0-4438 GCA_964194535.1 uncultured Alphaproteobacteria bacterium
TAGAGCGCGGTGACCCTGTGGCCGGCGCCGATATCGCCCGCGTCGACTTTGTCATTGTTGAAGTCTTGCCGCTTCAGCATCCGCGTCTCATATCCGATCAGCCGGTATTCAGCGACCTTGAGCGGGTTGAATTCGACCTGCAGCTTCACATCCTTGGCGATGGGGAAGAGGGTTGAACTCGCTTCTTCAACCAGCACCTTCCGCGCCTCATTGAGCGTATCGATATAGGCGGCGTTGCCATTGCCGTTCTGGGCAAGGGTTTGCATGAGGGCATCGTTGTAATTGCCCCGCCCGAAACCGAGGACGGAAAGGAAAATGCCGGTCTTGCGCTGGCGCTCAACATAGCTTTTGAGTTCATTGCGGTCGGTAATGCCCACATTGAAGTCGCCGTCGGTTGCGAGAATAACCCGGTTCACGCCGTCTTTCCGGAAGCTCTGCTGGGCGAGCTCATAAGCCTGGCGAATGCCTTCCGCGCCGGCGGTGGACCCGTGAGAACGCAGCCTGTTGAGGGCGCCTAAAATTATCGTCTTGTCCTTGACCTGCGTCGGTTCAAGAGCCGTTCCCGCATTGCCCGCATAGGTGACGATGGCCACGGTGTCGTCGGGGTGAAGTGTCTCCAGCAAGAGCTTCATGGAGTTCACCACCAGCGGCAGCTTGTTGGGGGCATTCATGGAGCCTGATGTGTCGAGCAGGAATACCAGATTGGAGTGCGGCTTCTCCTCAGCCTTCAGGTCGAAGCCCGCAATGCCGATATGCATGAGCTTCCGGTCCGTATTCCAGGGTGAGGGGAAGACGGATACGCTCGCTTTGAAGGGCGCAGATTTGTCATCCGGCCTGGCATAGTCGTAAGGGAAGTAATTGATCAGTTCCTCAACCCGTATAGCGGCTTTTTGCGGCAACACATTGCTGTTGAGTGATGAGCGCATGAAGGAGTAGGACGCCGTATCCACATCAATGGAAAATGTTGAAACGGGGTCCTCGCTCACGACCTTTACCGGATTCGATGCAACATTCTCGAAACGGTCGCGGCCCTGGTCTTCGTAATATCCCGGTGCCGGGAGGTCGGGCTTGGCAATCCTCCGGTGCCCGAATTGCCCGGAAGTTCCAGAGAATCTTTTTTGGCCCGAAGCTGGCCTTGACGCCGGAGCCTCTAATGTAAGCGGCCTGCCCATCGTCACCGAGGCGGGGGGCATGATGGCATGGTCCTGGCTCTGCCGGGCCACCTTCGGGGCCGTTATCAAAAACTGAGAGCTCAGGCGGTCGCGTTCGCGCTTTTCGGCAGCGCGTTTATTTTCGGCGGCGCGTTCAAATGTCTCCTTCTGCTGCACCTTTTCTCCCGGGCGCTTCAAGCGGTCGGCCAGTGAGTCTGTTGCCACAGGGGGTGGGGAGGATTTCTTGATCGTCACAGGGACATTCTGGCTGCCCGTATTGATATAGGTCGCGCTCAAGGCGGCAACCAGCAAAACGCTCAAACTGGCGCCGCCCGCCAATGCAGGGTTCAATCTCATGGGTCGTCTCCCGATAAGTGTTTCATACACAGAGCTTGCTGTGTCCATGAGACGTGTCCGCAGTCCGGTTCCTTGGGAGCTGTGCAGATTTTTTTTATCGAACGCCGCCATCGCTTGCTCAATGGCGAGTTTCTTCGCAGCCTTACGCGGGTTGATTGGCGGCTCGCTGCTGAATGCAGCCTTTAGTTTCTTAATGTCTTCAGTCATCACTTTGTTCCACAAGCTTTTTGAGTTTCTTGCGCACTTCATGCATGTGCCACGACACGGTGCTTTCCGCACAGCCAAGGGCGTTGGCTGCTTCGCCGTGGCTTAAATCTTCCGCCAGAACCAGGATCGCCGTTTCCCGCAATTTAGGTTCCAGTGAGGCGACCGCATGGCTCAACCAATCGAGCCTGTTTGCGTCATGGCGTTGGTCGGCCGCGTCATGTTCGCGGAAGACCGCATAGTTCGCCTGCAATGTCCGGCTCGACTTCTGCTTTCGCGCATGGTCACGGCAGGCATTGATGACCACGCGGTAGAGCCATGTTGTGAACTGGCTTTTCCCACGGAAGGAGCGGAGCTTGTGCGCCAATCCCAGGCAGACATCCTGGGCTATGTCCTCCGCGTCTTCGACATTGCGCGTGAAGCGGAAGGCGTACCTGTAGGCAGTATCGTAGTGCCGCTCCAGCAGGCGCTGGAACGCGGCACGGTCGCCCCCGCATGCCTGTCTTGCCAGTTCACGATCATCATTCGTCATGGGTCTATGACTATATGACGCGTGAAACCGGAAATTCCTTGGGTGATTTGAATTTATTTTCAGGGCCGTCAATTCTGAGCGGAAGAGGTTTTCCGCTCTGACCTAAGATGACGATCCCCTAATATCACTCAGCGTGCTGGTGGGTGTGATCGCTTCAGGGTCGATTTTAAGCTCGATCAGCGTCGGCTTCTCAGCTTTAAGAGCCGCATCGAATACATCCGCAAACTGTTCTGTCTTTAAGACGGTTGCTCCGTTCGCGCCGAAACTGCGCGCGTAGGCCGCAAAGTCCGGGTTGTGGAGATCGGTGCCGGAAACGCGGTTCGGATAATCTTGTTCCTGATGCATGCGAATTGTGCCGTACATGCCGTTGTTCACGACGATGATGATGATTGGCAGTTCGTAGCGAACAGCAGTGGACAGTTCCTGACCATTCATCAAGAAGCAACCATCGCCCGCATAGCACACCACTTTGCGGTCCGGAGCCGCGAGTTGTCCGGCTATGGCGGCAGGCAGGCCGTAGCCCATGGAGCCTGCGGTGTTCGCAAGCTGGCTGCGATGGCTCTTGTACTGGGTATAGCGGTGCACGAAGGAGGTATAGTTGCCCGCGCCATTGGTGATGATCGCATCGTCGGGCACGGTGTTGGACACATGTGCGATAATCTGTTCGAGCTTCACATCCCCAGGTGTCTCCAGCGGCACGGTAAATGCTTCATACTCGGCGCGCGCATCCTCGGTCCAGGCACTCCAGGGAACGGATTTGGGTGGCTTGAGGCCTGAAAGCCGCGCAGTGAATGCGCTGAGTGAGCACTGAACCGGAATATCGGCGCGATAAACGCTGCCGATCTCTTCCGCTGCCGGATGCACATGAATGAGTTTCTGTTTCGGAACAGGGGGCGTGAGCAGGGTGTAACCGCTGGTGGTCTTTTCACCCAGGCGCGGCCCCAGCGCCAGAATGACGTCAGCCTGGCTAATGCGCTTGCCAAGTGTGGGGTCGATGCCAACGCCGGTATGGCCCGCATAGTTGGGGTGACGGTTGTCCATGCAGCCCTGGCCGCGAAACATGGCCGTGACGGGAAGATTCCAGCTTTCAGCAAAAGCCGTGACATCATCTCGGACTTGCCTGGTCCAGCCCGGTCCTCCGACGATGAGGATAGGTTGCCTGGCGTTCTTCAGGGCCTCGCCCACCAACGCCATATCCTCATCACCGGGATGCGCTTGCCCGACAGGCGAAGCAGGCACATTGGCGATGTCTGCCTCCGCGCTCAGCATATCTTCCGGCAGCGAAAGGACGACCGGTCCTGGCCTCCCCGACAGTGCGGTGTGCGCGGCGCGGGCGACGAATTCGGGAATTCGACTCGTGTCGTGAATTTCAGCGGCCCATTTGGCAAGCGGTGTGAACATGGCCCGAAAATCCACCTCCTGGAAGGCCTCCCGGTCCAGTTGGCCGGATTCCGCCTGGCCTACGAACAGGATCATGGGCGTTGAATCCTGGCGTGCGATATGGACACCGATCGATGCGTTGGTGGCGCCTGGCCCACGCGTGACAAACGCCACCCCGAGCTTGCCGGTCATTTTGGCATAAGCTTCGGCCATCATGGCCACTCCGCCTTCCTGGCGGCAGACGATGGTGCGGATATCGTTCTGGCCGTGCAATCCATCAAGCGCTGCCAGGAAGCTTTCACCCGGCACGCAGAAGGCCATCTCACAGCCTTCCTCGCGCAATTGATCGATCAAGATTTGTCCGCCGTGACGCATAACCGCTGCTTCTCCTGTGGAAATGACCTGTGTGGGCTGAGATACTCACAGTTAACTGTTATCAATCATCGCAACAAGAAACGAAACCTCTGCAATTGCGTTTCACGGCCACACTCCCCATATTTATGGGATACGCACGGCGTCTCATGGACATCAGGCGTCAGGATTTTGAGCGAATTGGCGGAAGAGGACTTAGCCGGCCTGGCCGGGGCAAGTTGGCATAAGTCGGAACAGCAATTTATTGGCACCGCTATTTCGAGATTTTTTTGCTCAGAAGCACAGCTTCGGAGGGAGGATACAAATGAACACACTTACCCAACTCAAGAAATTCACCCGTGGAGGATCACTCACCGCGATGGCCGTTTCTGCGCTGATGCTGGTTGGCAGCGCGTCCGGTGCGGATGCTGATTATAGAGGCTATGCCCATTCACATGGTGGC
>CAXMMX010000194.1:0-22057 GCA_964194535.1 uncultured Alphaproteobacteria bacterium
GGTCAGCTTTCCGCTGGCCTCTTTTTTATGGGGGAAAGGGTGCGGGCACTCACCGCAACGGTAGTGGGGGGCAGCAGATGAGTGCCCGCCGTGCCCGGCTTCGTGCGGCATAGGCACTACAACACCGGGCACTTGGGCTGAGCATAGCATATGTGGGGTGGGGGGAAGAAGCGGCCCCGACCGACTGTAACAAGACAGCCTGAATAGGAGTGGCCGGGACCGCATTCCATTGCGTGGTTGAACAATTGCAGTCTCGCTCATCAAGCTTACCGAGTTATGAACGGGTCAGCATTGCGCTGGCCCTTTTACTTACCCGTCATGCTGACACTGTGCGGACACAAAAAAGCGACAGCCTGTTAAGCTGTCACCTAGTTGTGTAACCTATTGTTATTTATCGTAAATATGGTGAGTCCGGCAGGAATCGAACCTGCGACCCACTGATTAAAAGTCAGTTGCTCTACCAACTGAGCTACGGGCCCACTGCGCGAAACGCGCGGACCTTAAGGTCGTGCGCGGATACGGGTCAATAGGCGATGCCATCATGAAAAAAGTCCGCTTTTGACCCAAGCCGGACATCGGCCCGCAAAATCAAGTGGAGCAGCGAAGCGCCTCGCCGGCGCTATCGGCGCCCGCGCCGGACCGGAGCGGCCAGCCAAGCGCTTCAAAAGTCATTTTCAGATATTCGAGATCCTGTCTGATATCCTCGCTCGTACATGCGCCCATGGTGCCGATGCGAATGAGCTTTCCATTCATTTTCTCGTTGCGGATTCCGGCGATCACCGTGCTGAAATGCTGTTTCATGTGGCGCACCACTTCGCTCCCGTCCCGGCCCTCCGGTACGGCAAAAACCACGACCGTGTTGGAAACGAGCGGTGACTCGGTAAAAACCGACAGTCCGAGCGCGGCGCCGCCTGTCTGCATCTCGTTGGCCAGTCGCGCGTGGCGGGCAAGCACATTTTCCCATCCCTCTTCATTGATCATGCGCATAGCTTCACGCATGCCGAAAATAAGTGAAATCGGCGAGGTATACGGTGTCTCGTTCTTTTCAGCCGCCATGCGGGCTTTTTTGAAATCCCAATAGAAGCCCGGTTTCGCCCGGTCGTCTTCCATGACGCTCCATGCCTTGTCGCTGACACTGACGAGCCCCGCCCCCGGCGGGCACATCAGAGCCTTTTGCGAACCGGAAACGATCACGTCGACGCCCCACTCATCCTGGCGCAGCTCCATGCCTCCCAGAGAGCTTACCGAGTCGACGACAAGAAGGGCAGAGCTGTCTCTCACGACCTTACCGATTGCCTCGAGATCGGCCACCGCACCGGTCGAGCTTTCATTGTGAACCGCGACAACGGCCCGGTATTTGTCCTTCTCAAGCTGGGAGGCGATGGCGTCGATGGGCACCGCCTCTCCCCACGGGGCGGTGAGTTGGTCGGCTTGCCGCCCCAGGCTTTTTGCGATCTGCGCGAAGCGTTCGCCAAACGAACCATTGTTGAGAATGAGAGCCTTGTCGTCCTCGCCGAGCACATTGGCGAGTGCTGCCTCCATGACGCCGGTGCCGGAGCTGGTGAAGAACATTGGCTGGTTTCTGGTCCCGAAAAGGGTCTGCGCGCCAAACGCTGCTTCCTTCATGACCTCATGAAACTCTGCCCCCCTGTGGGCAACAATCGGCTGCGTCATCGCCTTGTAAATCCGCTCAGGAACCGGGGTCGGGCCAGGGAGGCGCAGCCGGTAAGGAAATTGCTTGGACATTTTTTCGATTTGCTCCTTGAGCTATAAGGTGGGGAATCCGCCATGTTCGCGAAAACAGGGCACAAGTCCGCCGGCCATCACGATCGATCGCACGATCGGCGACAGCGGGTCCGCTGTGAGGTTTTGGTCTTTGGTTTCGTTGCGCACGTCAAATTGCGCGCCCAGCCGTATGGACAGAGCGTCCCCTTCTTCGATCTGGCCGGTATTGCAAACCACAGGCAACAAGCCGTTATTGATGGCGTTGCGAAAGTAAGTTCTGGAAAAACTGTTCGCCAGCACGGCGTGAATGCCAGCGCCGAGGACCACGGTCACGGCAACTTCCATCGCCGATCCGCAGCCGAAATTTTTTCCCGCGACCAGCAGATCGCCCGGCTCCACGCTGGCGGCGAATTCAGGATCGACGGCCTCCAGCAGGTAGTCGCGCAAAACTTGCGGGTCCAGGCTGTCACGCTTGCGGCGCGATGAAATGATGTAGTCGGTGTTGATGTCGTCACCCAATATCCGGGCGCGCCCCTTGATCGAGATTTCGCTCATTGTGCAATGCTCCTGGGATCGGTAATCCGGCCATGGAGAGCGGCCGCGGCGCAGCTTGCCGGTGAGGCCAGGTAGATGAAGGAATTGGCGTTGCCCATGCGGCCTTTGAAATTGCGGTTTGCGGTCGAGATCACATTCACCCCGTCGCCGGGAATTGCCCCGCAGGTGCCGCAGCAAGACCCGCACCCGGCGCTCTGCACAATCCCTCCCATGCCGATAAATTCAGCCAGGGATCCGTCGCTGCTTACCTCTTTCAGTATGCCGCGCGAAGCGGGAGTAAAGATCGCCTGCGTGCCCGGGGCAATACCGGCGCCGGTTCGCAAAATCTCCAGCGCTTCATGGAGATCGCTGGTGCGCCCGCCCGCGCAGGTGCCGATATAGACCATATGGATCGGGACATCGCCCGCTTCGGTGATCGGGACAACATTGTCGACGCGGTGCGGCATGGCGATCTGCGGAGTGATGCTTGAAAGATCGAGCGTCACGTGCCGGGAATAGTTCGCATCGCTGTCGGCCCCGGTTGGCTCTCCGCGATCAGCGCTGCGCCCCTCAAGATAGGAAAATGTCACCTCATCAGCCGGGAAGATACCGCATTTGGCGCCCATCTCAACGGACAGATTTGCCAGCAATGCCCGGTCATCGATGGTCATACCGGGCACGGCAGGCCCATCGAATTCCAGGGCCTGATAGGCCGCGCCGTCGGCCCCCAGTTTCCCCACCAGCGTCAGGGCCACATCCTTGGTATGAACCTTGTCCTTGAGCGTCCCCGACAGCGTGACATGAATTGTTTCAGGAACGCGAAGCCAGATTTCACCCGAAATCATTGCCGCCGCCAGGTCGGACGAGCCGACCCCGGTGGCAAACGCATTGAGGCCCCCGCAGGTGACCGTATGGCTGTCGGCGCCGATGATAAGGCTGCCGGGCAAAGCCCGTCCGGTTTCCAGCGCCAGCTGATGGCCTATGCCATCGCCGACGTTATAGACGGTAATGTTGCGGGGTCCGGAAAAAGCCCTGATCTGGTCATGTAGCGTCGCCGTCTGCCGGTTCGGAGCGGGTGAATAATGGTCGAGCGCGACTACGATGCGCTCGGGATTGGCGATCTCGCTGCCGCCCATGCGCTCGAAATAGTCGATGGTCATCGGCATCGAGCCATCGGTTGCCATCAAATGGTCGAGCGTGCACACAACCACGTCACCCGCCCGGGCGTCGCCGTCGGATTTGGCGGAGAGAATCTTTTCGGCAATGGTTTTGCGCGGCAGTGTCAGCGGCATCGGGATCGTGTTTTTCGCCCATAAATCATTGTTATAAATAAAAATAATGGTGAGCCCGGCAGGAATCGAACCTGCGACCCACTGATTAAAAGTCAGTTGCTCTACCAACTGAGCTACGGGCCCACTGCGCGAAACGCGCGGACCTTAAGGTTGCGCGCGGATACGGGTCAATAGGCGAATGTGTCTCTTGTGTCAAAGGCAAGCGGATTGCCTCATCGGGGTAAGAAACGAGCCTGGCCAGGGGCTGCTTTACGAGGCCTAACAATTGCGTATCCAGCCACCTGCACTCTTAGTAGAGTGCCGCGCGATGAGTGAAGCACATACCAGAAGCAACGGGGCCGCGTCCGGCCGGAAACCGAAGCGGGGCCATATTGCGGCGATTGCATTCATGTGCACCGCGGTCACCGTTTTCGCAATGGTCGACGCGAGCGCCAAATATCTGGTGGATGTGCTCGCGGTTCCGGTCGTCCAGGTGGTGTGGGTCCGTTTTGTTGTCCATGCTCTGATCACGCTGGCGGTCCTCGGGCCGCTCACATCACACTCATTGGTCAAGTCCAGCAAACCGGTGCATCAGCTTGTACGCAGCATATTGGTGGCGGCGACTACGGCGTTCAATTTCGCCGCCGTGAAATATCTTCAGCTCGACCAGACGGTCACCATGTTCTTCCTGACGCCTTTGCTGGTGGCGGCACTGGCCGGTCCGATCCTGGGCGAATGGGTCGGCTGGCGCAGGCTGCTGGCCATCGTGACCGGCTTTATCGGTGTGCTGCTGGTCACCCGGCCGGGCTTTGGCGGCATCCATTGGGCGGTCATCTACTCCTTCGGCGCGGTGGCGTGCTATGCGCTCTACAATATTCACACCCGTTTTATGACCGGGCATGATTCGGCCGAAGTGAACATGTTCTACACACCGCTGGCGGGCGCGGTGCTTGCCTGCCCCTTTTCACTGGCCGTCTGGGAGTGGCCAGGTGATGCACTCACATGGGCACTGTTCGGAGTGATTGGCATAACCGGCGCGCTCGGCCACTGGTTTCTGATTCTGTCCTTCAAATACGCGCCTGCGCCCGTCGTGGCTCCCTTCGTTTATGTTGGCCTCATAAGCATGTCAGCGCTCGGTTATATCCTGTTCGGCGATGTGCCGACGCTCTGGACACTCGCCGGCGGCGCTGTCGTGGTCAGCTCGGGTCTCTATCTGCTCATTCGCGAACGCAAGACCGGCTGAGCCAGTCTTCCAGGTACTATTTCTTACCTGTGCCCTTGGATTCGCGGCTCGCGCGCCCCATATCAACAAAAGACAAAATATCAGGCCCGGTATACCGGGCCGGGCGCATTGCCGCCGGGAGGTTACCTCATGCAGGTACGTGCGGCCATCGCCACGATGGCGATAGTCACAGCGATTGGCACAATACAGCCACAAGCTGGTGAAAAGATTGCGATATTAACCGATCCGGCAACGACTGGTCCGACGGTAACGGCGCCTCTGGGCGCACTGGAAAAGGCATCTCTTCCCCCTGCCGTTGCCAGAACCGGGCTCTCAGCTGTCGAACTTAACCGGATTCGCGACTCTATCCGCGGCCACATCCAGGCGCTCAGCCAGCGCGATGCCGCAGGCGCGTATGAAAGCCTAACACCCGCAATTCAGGAATATTACAGTAATTCCAATGCGTTCCTGACCTATTTGCAGAAACAGCTTAAACCACTGGTCAACGTGAAAAGCTTTGCATTCACGTCCATTCAACGCGAGGCCACCGACGCCATTCAGCAAGTTGTCCTCACCAGTGCCGAGGGCCGCGAATGGATTGCACGGTTTCATCTTGAACGCCAGTCCGATGGCCGCTGGGCGATCATGGGATGCATGGTCGAAGCCGCCGCGGGCAATCAAACCTGACCCCTTGAAAGTTTTTCCGGTTCAGGGGGTTTCGCCCTCACCATTATGCAGACGCGCCAATGTCTGTTTGGCGAACGCATCAAAGCGCCCCTCACCGATCGCGGCGCGCATTTCACGCATCAGCTCCTGGTAGAAATGGACATTCGCCCAACTCAGCAGCATGGGACCCAGATATTCCTGTGACTTGATCAGGTGATGGAGATAGGCGCGTGAATAGTCCCGCGCCGCGGGACAGGTGCTCGCCTCGTCCAGCGGCCTTGGATCATCGGCAAACCGGGCATTGCGCAGATTGATTTTGCCCTCCCAGGTGAACACCTGGCCGTGACGCCCTGAACGGGTTGGCATGACGCAATCGAACATGTCGATACCGCGCGCCACCGAAAGGATGATATCCTGAGGCGTGCCGACCCCCATCAGATAACGCGGTTTGTCCTCAGGCAGCTCAGGAACTGTTTTGCCGAGGGTTTCCAGCATCAATTCCTGGCCCTCCCCGACAGCGAGCCCGCCAACCGCATATCCATCGAAGCCGGTTTGCCTGAGGGCCTCGGCCGAGGCCGTTCTCAAATCTGAGTAGACGCCGCCCTGCACAATGCCAAAAAGCGCCTGGCCCTGGTGTGCGTATTTGGCAAAAGCCTCCTTGGAGCGCTCGGCCCAGCGCATGGAAAGCTCCATGGACTGTTGGGCTGTGTCTTTCTCGCACGGATACGGCGTGCATTCGTCGAACACCATCTGGATGTCGGCGCCAAGCAGACATTGTATCTCGATAGAGCGTTCGGGGGTTACTTCATGGGCGGAGCCGTCAATGTGCGACTGGAACGTCACGCCAGATTCCGAGATCTTGCGCAGCTTGGACAGCGACATGACCTGGAACCCGCCTGAATCAGTCAGGATCGGCCGGTCCCAGTTCATGAATTTGTGCAGGCCGCCAAGCGCCGCAACCTGTTCCGCGCCGGGGCGCAGCATCAGGTGGTAGGTGTTGCCCAGCACGATATCGGCGCCCGTCTCGCGGACGCTCGAAGGCAGCATGGCTTTCACCGTCGCAGAAGTCCCCACCGGCATGAAGGCCGGCGTGCGGATAGTTCCACGCGGTGTGGAGATTTCACCCAGGCGCGCCGCGCCGTCGGTTGCGTCCAGCTTGAATGAAAAGTCCTTGCTCATTCTGTCGGTCCGGCAGGTGTGAGGAGGCAGGCATCGCCATAGGAGTAAAACCTATAGCCCTGCTGAATGGCATGGGCATAGGCCCGTTTCATCATCTCGAGCCCGCTAAAGGCGGATACCAGCATGAACAGGGTCGAGCGCGGCAGGTGGAAATTGGTGAGCATGGCGTCCACGGCCCTGAAGCGGTAGCCCGGCGTAATGAAGATATCGGTTTCTCCGGTAAAAGCGCCGATGATACCAGCCTCATCCACTGCTGTTTCCAGCAAACGCAGGGCCGTCGATCCGACGCCGATGACACGCCCGCCCGCTTTGCGCACTTCGTTCAGGGCCTGCGCGGTCTCATGGGAGACCTCGCCCCATTCGGCGTGCATTTGGTGGTCTTGCGTTTCGTCCACCTTCACGGGCAAAAACGTGCCGGCGCCCACATGCAGCGTAACGAAATGTCGGGAGATGTTCTTTTCATTGAGACGGTCGAACAGCGCATCTGTAAAATGCAGCCCCGCGGTCGGCGCGGCGACGGCGCCCATATGCTGCGCATAGAGGGTTTGATAGTCGCTCACATCCCTGGCGTCTGGCGCGCGACGCGACGCGATGTATGGCGGCAATGGCATCTGTCCCAGCGCAGCGATTGCCTCATCGAGTGCGCTGCCGTGAAAATCAAAGGCGATGATCACTTCACCCGCCTCACCTTTAGACTCGACCCTTCCCCATAAAGTGCCGAGAAGACACACATTTTCCTTTGATCCATATTCGATACGATCACCGTCCCGCAGCCGTTTCGCCGGGCGCCCCAGCGCCGTCCACCTGCTGGAATCGAGCGGCTTCAACAGCGTGAAAGAGACGTTCACCGTTCCGCTCTCGCGATGCCGCACAGCTGACAGCCGGGCCGCAAGCACGCGCGTATTGTTGAACACAAGTGCATCTCCCGGCGCAAGCAGCTCTGGCAAATCGGGGATCGAGCGATCGTGAAGCGGATTTTCGGAGTTCGGATCCACGCATAACAGCCGCGCGGCATCGCGCGGACGCGCGGGCCGTAATGCAATACGCTCTTCGGGAAGCTCAAAATCGAATTCGTCAACGCGCACGTGGATGCCCTGTGGGCGCGAAAGCGGTCAGCTATTCGTCGTCTGCCGCCACGCGCATGGAGATAATACTATCAGGATCATTCACCGGCTCACCGCGCTTGATCTTGTCGACATTCTCCATACCGTCCACGACCTTGCCCCAGACGGTATATTCGCCATTCAGGAACGGCGTGTCATCGAAGCAGATGAAGAACTGGCTGTCGGCGCTGTCAGGGCTTGCCGCCCGCGCCATGGAGGTTGTGCCGCGCACATGGGGCTCATCGTTGAATTCGGACGACAGATTCTGACCCGAACCGCCTGTGCCGCGGCCATCAGGACAACCTGTCTGCGCCATGAACCCGTCTATGACACGGTGAAAGACGATACCGTCATAGAATTTTTCGCGCGCCAGTTCCTTGATGCGCGCGCAATGATTGGGCGCCAGGTCGGGGCGCAATGCGATGGTGACACTCCCTTGTGTCGTCTCGAGTATCAGTGTGTTTTCCGGATCGTTATCGGCCAATTTTCTCTCGTCTCTCCGGCCCCTCGGGGCCGAATATCTTTAAGTGGTTTGAATCTGGCGACAGTGATGAGCGAGAGGAGGCGCTAGGTCAAGACGCCAGTGAGATATGAAATGTCCGGTAGGAACTACTGGAAGCTGCCACGGGGCTGGTTTGCGATGGCATCAGCGGACGTCGCATCGCTCAGAACAGAGTGATCGGTGGCGTCGGCGGCGACCAGAACTTTCAGCATCTTGTCCGGAGTGTCGACGGCGCCGTTGCGTGCAGGGTCACCTTTCTTGATGGCGTCAACATGCTCCATGCCACGGATGACCTGCCCCCAGACCGTGTACTGGCCATTGAGATGCGTAGCGGCTTCAAGGCAGATAAAAAACTGGGAGTTGGCGCTATGGGCTGAGCGGCCGCGCGCCGCGCCGAGGGTCCCGCGCCTGAAGGATTGTGGTGAGAATTCCGCCCTCAGGTCAGGGTATTTCGAGCTCCCCGTACCGTCACCTTTCGGGTCGCCTGTCTGCACCATGAAGCCATCAATGACGCGGTGGAAAACGATGCCGTCATAAAAACCCTCACGGGCCAGCTTCTTGGCCCGCACCACGTGATTTGGCGCAAGGTCCGGGCGCAACTGGATAGCCACCCGCCCCGATTTCAGATCGATATAGAGGATGTTTTCCTTATCCAGCGTGGCATTCTGCGCAACAGCGCCTGTTGCCGCAAACAGTGCCAGCACCAAGACCAGCAATGCTGTGTGTAATGATTTCATATGACATCTCGCCTTATCGACCAAATCTCTCGGCCAGCCTCGCGGCAACCGTCTCAGGCACAAAGGACGATGCGTCACCGCCCATGGATGCAATCTGGCGCACCAGCGAACTGGCGATATGGCGGACTTCAGGAGACGCCGCCAGAAACAGGGTTTCGATGTCCGGCGCCATTTGTCCGTTCATGCCCGCCATCTGTATCTCATAGTCAAAATCGCTCACGTCGCGCAATCCACGAATGATCACATTCGCGCCAGCATCGCGCGCCGCATCGACGCTCAGATTATCGAAGGTCTGAACCTCGATTACGATTCCGGCCTTTTTCGCAATCGATACAGTTTCTGCTTTCAACATATCTACCCGGTCCTCGATGGTAAAAAGCGGCTTCTTGCCGTGATGGACACCAACCGAGATTACGAGCCGGTCCACGAACCGTGCGGCCCGCATGATGATATCCATATGGCCGAGGGTCAGCGGATCGAAGCTACCGGGATAAAATCCTGTATGAGCCATGTGCCTGTTCCTTACTGACGGGTTTGGATTGAGACTGGGCGCATCAGGCACGCCGCGCCGCGGCGAGCCATAGCCCCCCGCAAATCAGCAGACCCCCGGTAAGGCTGTCCGCAAACCGGACGCGCTTTTGAGTAATCCAGGCACGCGCGTTACCGGCCAGTACCGCATAGGCGCTATCGATCATCGTGAGAATGACAATGAAGGTAACGGCAAGCAGCCAGAGCTGGCCCATGAGAGGGGCATCTGGATTGACGAACTGGGGAAAGAAGGCGCCGAGAAACAGCAGCGTTTTCGGATTTGACAGGGAGACTGCAAGCCCCTGCCAGTACCAGCGACGTCCAGAGGTTGCGGGCTGCTCAAGAACAGGTTCGTGTTTCCAGACCTTCCATATTCGGCTCACCCCGAGCCATACGAGATACCCGGCCCCGGCCAGGCGGAGCAAATCGAACCAGTCCGCCATCAATGCCATGACCGAACTCATGCCCAGCGTCGCACCGCTCACGAGCAGTACGACGCCGCTGATGCCGCCGGCGACCGTCAACAGCCCGGCTCTTAGTCCTGATAATGTTCCATTGGCGATAATCAGCGAAACACTCGGCCCCGGCGTCGCCGCCAGAAGGGCGCTTGCCAATATAAAGGCCAGGAAAAGTTCAATCGACATAACGGTTTCCTTCAAGCTGCGGGAAAGACGCTACCCCGAGGGGCATCATGCCGCAATCCAGCTCATGACCTAGAGGTCAGGGCTCTGTTCCAGGCTCTCGTCAGGGCTCTCGTCCCCGTCCCCGGCCCCGGCGTCCCCATCAGAGTCCTCGTCGCCCTCCTCTTCTTCGGGAATACCCTCGACATACATCACGCGCTCGTCCTTGGCAGTATTAAAAATTGTAACGCCCTGGGTCGAGCGGCCAATGATGGAGATATCTTCCACCGGCACGCGGATGAGTTGCCCGCCATCGGTCACGAGCATGATCTGGCCACTCTCCTCGATCGGGAAAGACGCAACCAGCGGCCCGTTCCGCTCGTTGACGGTCATGGCGATAATGCCTTTACCGCCCCGGCCCGAGACACGGTATTCGTAGGCGGAAGAGCGTTTGCCGTAGCCATTCTGCGAGATGGTCAGAATAAACTGCTCAAGGGCGCCCAGTTCAGCGTAACGCTCAGGGGTAAGCTCCGCGGTTTCAGTCTCTTCCATATCCGGCGGCGTTTCTTCCTCCGGCACCCCGGTCTCACCGCTGGCCGCACGCCTGATGGCATTTGCCTGACGCACATATTCCACCCGCTCCGCCGGGACGGCGTCCACATGGCGCAATATCGCCATGGAGATGAGCCGGTCGTCTTTATCGAGCTTGATGCCCCGCACACCCGTTGAGTTGCGGCCCACGAACACCCTCACATCGGTAACGGGGAAGCGGATGGCCTTGCCCCCGGCGGTGGTCATCAGGACATCATCGCTTTCGGTGCAGATATCAACGCGGTGAATCTGGTCGTCCTTATCGAGCTTCATCGCGATCTTGCCATTCTGGCGCACTTCGACAAAGTCCGAGAGCTTGTTGCGGCGGACATTGCCGCTGCGGGTAACGAACATCACGTCGAGCGTGCTCCAGGTTGCCTCATCCTCCGGAAGGGGCATGATCGTGGAGATGCGTTCATCGGTTTCCAGCGGCAGCAGGTTGATGAGCGCCTTGCCGCGCGCCTGCGGGGCGGCCACCGGAAGCTTCCACACCTTCATCTTGTAGGCCATGCCGCGCGAGGAGAAGAACAGCACCGGCGTGTGGGTATTTACGATGAAAATACGGGTGACGAAGTCTTCATCGCGGGTCGCCATGCCAGCACGGCCCTTGCCGCCGCGGCGCTGCGCCCGGTAGGTCGAAAGCGGTACCCGCTTGATGTAGCCCTTGTGAGACACGGTCACGACCATGTCCTCGCGCTGGATCAGGTCTTCATCTTCTACGTCCGGGCCACCCTCCAGAATTTCCGTGCGGCGCGGCGTGCCGAACTCCTCCATGATGGAATTGAGTTCGTCTTTCACGATACCGATGATCCGTACGCGCGAGCGCAGGATATCCAGATAATCCTCGATCTGCGTTCCAAGGCCCTTGAGTTCATCGCCGATTTCATCGCGCCCCAATGCGGTCAGACGCTGCAGGCGCAATTCGAGAATGGCGCGAGCCTGCTCATCGGAGAGCCGGCAGGTGCCTTCCTTGGAGACCTTGTGGCGCGGGTCGGCGATGAGTTCGACCAGAGGCGCCACATCGCCCGCAGGCCAATCTCGGGCAATCAATTCGGCACGTGCAGTAGCCGGGTCCGGCGACTTGCGAATCAGCGCAATGACCTCATCCACATTGGCCACGGCGATCGCAAGACCCACCAGGATATGGGCGCGGTCACGCGCCTTGCCGAGCAGATGCTTGGTGCGGCGGCTGACAACCATCTCGCGGAATTCCGTAAAGCACCGCACCAGGTCTTGCAGGTTCAACTGTTCAGGACGCCCGCCATTCAGCGCGACAATATTGCAGCCGAAGGAAGATTGCAGTTGCGAGAAGCGGTAAACCTGATTCAGCACCACATCGGCCACCGCATCGCGGCGCAACTCGATGACCACGCGCATTCCATCGCGGTCGGATTCATCACGAATATCGCTAATGCCCTCGATACGCTTGTCGCGCACGGCCTCGGCGATTTTCTCGACCATCGACGCCTTGTTCACCTGATATGGAATCTCTGTGATGATCAGCGCTTCACGGTCCTTGCGGATTTCCTCGACCGATACGCGGCCGCGCATCACCACCGAGCCGCGACCCGTCTCGTAGGCGGAGCGGATACCCGAACGCCCGAGAATGAACCCGCCGGTGGGAAAGTCCGGCCCCGGCACGATTTCGTTCAATTCGGGGATCGTGATGTCCGGGTTATCCAGATAGGCAATGCAGGCGGTGATGACCTCGCCCAGATTATGCGGCGGGATATTGGTCGCCATGCCGACGGCGATACCGCCCGCGCCGTTGACCAGCAAATTGGGAAAACGCGCGGGCAAGACACTCGGTTCTGATTCCGACCCGTCATAATTGTCCTGGAACTCGACCGTGTCCTTGTCGAGGTCCGCAAGCAGCGACTGGGAAATTTTCTGCAGGCGGCACTCGGTGTAGCGCATGGCGGCTGGCCGGTCGCCGTCCACGGAGCCGAAATTGCCCTGGCCATCGATCAGCGGCTGGCGCAGGGAAAAATCCTGTGCCATGCGCACAAGCGCATCATAGATCGCCGTGTCGCCATGGGGATGATATTTACCGATCACATCGCCGACGACGCGCGCCGACTTTCTGTACGGCTTGTTCCACTCATAGCTGTTCTCGTGCATCGAATAGAGAATGCGCCGGTGCACGGGTTTGAGGCCGTCGCGCACATCAGGCAGCGCGCGGCTTACGATCACGCTCATGGCGTAATCGAGATATGACCGCTTCATCTCTTCGGAGATGGAGATGGGTCTTATATCGGAAGGGTCTTCAGGCCCCTCACCGCCCGGTGGTGGCGGTGGAATATCGTCGACATCTGACAAGGTGGAGCCAGTTCCTGTTTCCCGTAGATTTCACGCCTCCCGAACACACAAACGGCCTGCAAAAAAGCCGTTCTTCAGAGAGGCAAATGAAACGCTTTTCAAGTGCGTGCCATTATAGCCGATCCGGGCCACAAACCGCAATGTCGAGGGGGAGAAAAACAGCGCAGTGCCGTGACATTAAATTATTTTATATCAATAGCTTGTTATGCATCCTCAGAATCGGGGAAAAAGCCCTAGCGCTGCACCTCAACGCGCATCTCGGCGCCGCCATTTCCGTGCACCGAATCGTGGGCGCGGAGCGTCACCTGATCGACCCCTTCAGGAATGCTCACACCAGCCAGAGAGCGCGTAAATGGCTGCTCATGTTCATGCGGATGGGCCAGTTTTCGGGTGCCGAGAACGACGCCGTACGGGGCAACCACATCCCATTTGTCCGCATAGTGCTTCCAGCCCTCATCGCTATGGCGCACGCTTACATCGAAGCGGTAGGTGCTGGTGCCCTCCTTGATGATCTTGACGCCGACGATATCGGCTTCTCCGGCATTCGCTGTAAGGGGGGCAAGGATCATCGATAAGCCAAATGCCAGGACAGCCAAACCGCGCGCAGCTTGTTTCATGGCCGATCTCCGGTGAAGAGTTCCAGGGGCGGATTCACAACACCCTAGCACCGCGAATAGGTCTGAGAAGAGGATTGTCGGCAGCTGGCTCCACGGCTAGGCTCGCCAATGTTTTACTCGCCACCCTTGAAACGGCAAAGACGGCCTTATGAAATTCTCTCAAGCCGAGACCCCGCGCCTGCTGCTCGACCCGCAAAAGCTGCAGCTCAATGTGGACATGATGGCGGCGCGTGCCCTGGCGCTTGGCGTGAACCTGCGCCCGCATCTCAAAACCCCCAAATCCCTGGAGGTGGCAAAATGCGCCGTACCGGATAAATCTGCGCCCATTACGGTCTCCACGCTGCGCGAAGCGGATTATTTCGCACAAGGCGGCTATACGGACATTTTATGTGCAACCGCGACCACGCCCGCCAAACTCACCCATGCCGTCAAAATCCAGCGTGACACCGGCGCGCGCGTGCTGCTGGTAATCGACAGCGTGGACCTCATCAAGGCCGCCGACGCGCGAGCGGGTGAGCTGAATGCCAAATTCGAATTTCTGATTGAGGTCGATTGCGGCGAACACCGTTCCGGCGTCCAGCCCGCTTCGCAGGATCTTCTTGATATTGCCGCTACGCTGAAACACGCCTCGCATTTGTCTCTGGCCGGGGTCATGACCCATGCGGGTCATTCCTATGCCACTAAAAAGCCGGATGAGCTTGCCGCGATTGCGGAAGATGAGCGCGCGGCCGCCGCCAACTCAGCCGAGGCCTTGCGCACAGCCGGGCACGATTGCGCCATTGTCAGCGTCGGCTCCACGCCCACGGTGCTGCATGCAAAACATATGGATGGCGTTAGCGAAGCGCGTGCCGGGGTCTATCTGTTCTGGGACCTGGCGCAGGCCTCGCGCGGCATCTGTTCCCTCGACGACATCGCCGTCACCGTGCTGGCGAGCGTCATCGGCCACAACAGGGCTGGCGGATGCCTCGTGCTCGATGCAGGCGCACTCGCGCTGTCGAAAGACATCAGCGCCAACACGTTTCTGCCGGATGCCAAATATGGCTATCTATGCGACGTACATACCGGCGAGCGCCTCCCCGGCCTGAGTGTCCGCGACGCCTACCAGGAACATGGCATGGTGCCAGTACCCGATGAAAGCTGGTTCAACCGCCTCGCGATCGGGGCGCAGGTTCGGGTGATGCCTAACCACACCTGCATGACATGCGCCGCATATGAAACTTACGATGTGATCCAGGACGGCGAGATCATCGAGACCTGGTCACGGGTTAATGGCTGGTAGAGAGGCAGGATAATCCGGGAAAACATCCATGGCTGGGCACGGTTCGAAAAAAGTCATCTATGCCGCATTGATCGGCAACTCCCTGATATCGGTTACGAAGTTCGGGGCCGCCATCGTAACCGGCTCTTCAGCCATGCTGTCAGAGGCCATCCATTCGGTTGTCGACACCGGAAACCAGGGCCTGCTTCTCTATGGTATCAAGCGCTCCAAACGCCCGCCCGACGACGCGCATCCCTTCGGATACGGCGCGGAGATTTATTTCTGGAGCTTCGTGGTCGCCATCCTGATATTCGGCCTCGGCGCCGGTATTTCCTTTTATGAAGGCGTGCAAAAGCTACTGCACCCTCACCCGATCAGCGATCCGCATATCAACTATATCGTGCTGGGTTCAGCCATGGTGTTCGAGGCGGCCGCATGGTGGATTGCCTATAAGGAATTCGGCAAGGTGCGCGGCAATTTCGGCCTGTTCGAGGCTATCCAGCGTTCCAAGGATCCGACCATATATACGGTCCTGTTCGAAGACACCGCGGCCATGCTCGGGCTTGTGGCCGCCATGATCGGCATCGCCTGCGCGGACAAGTTCGGCATTGTATGGGCCGATGGCGCCGCATCGGTTGCCATTGGCGTTATTCTGGCGGGTACGGCGGCGATTATGGCCTATGAGACCAAGGGCCTTCTGATTGGCGAGTCGGCAAGCCAGGAAATGAGACAGGGCGTGCGCGCCATTGTCGGTCGCGCCAAGGATGTGCGCCATGTCAATGAGCTGCGCACCATGCATTTGGCGCCCAACGACATCCTGCTGACGCTCAGCCTCGATTTTCAGAACAATCTGAATGCGGGACGGGTCGAGGATACGATCTTCCAGCTCGAGCAGGACATCAAGGCCCGCTTCCCCGACGTCAAACGGTTGTTCATCGAGGTGCAGTCGCAACGCGATCACGACCGGGTTGCGGCCGCCGAACGGCGAACGGAACGGGCCTCATTGAGGGACGAGTAGTGGAAAATCCGGGAACCGGCCCACAATTTTACCGCGCAAGTTTCTTTCGCCAGTGATTTGGAACCTGGTCGATCGACACGGTTTTCTGCATCTTGCGATCATGGACAAAAGCGATGAGGCCGGCCAGATCCTGACCCGTCAGTTTGATGATGCCACCCAGTTCTTCTTCCTGCATCACGACCATTGCAGGCTCTACATATCTGGCGTTTCATTGGGGCTTGAGACCGCCGATTTGCTGAGGGTTTAGCCAGATCGAGACTGTGGCAAAGCTGATCGGTTTCTCAACGTTTTTCCAAACCGGAGGTATGTCTATTCTTCAACCGAAATGGAATATTCGCGCGCAATGCCATCCGAAACCTTTGCCCAGTCAGACGCACGCGCCCGGATTTGGTGAGCGTCAAATGCCTGCTGGTCAACAAAGACTTCAGAAACCAGAAAGCGGTATTTCACGTTTGGACAAGGATTAACGTCAAAACTCAGACAGCCGGGCTCCGCACGGGTCAATGCAATGTGAGCGCGAAGCGCAGTTTGAATGGCCTCCATTCGCTCTGCGGGAACATCGATGTAACCGGTTAGGCAGACCCTTCCACGTGGCATTTTCTGCTCTTAAAGCGTTTTCAAAATAATCCAGGCCACCCGCTCCGGTTTCATTCAAAACCGCTCTAAATGAAGCGATCTAGAACGGAATCTCGTCGTCGATTTCCTTGTTGAACGATCCGCCGCCGCCGCTGTCCATCGGGCCCGAGCGGCCGAAATCGCTGCTGCCATTGTTCCCGGCGTGAGCAGAGCCGCCCTCGCGCGAGTCCAGCATGGTGAGCGTGGAATTGAAGCCCTGCAGCACCACTTCGGTTGAATAATGGTCCTGGCCGTCCTTTTCCCATTTCCGGGTCTGGAGCTGGCCTTCGAGATACACCTTGGAGCCTTTTTTGAGATATTGCTCTGCAATCCGGCACAGACCTTCATTGAAGATCACCACGCGGTGCCACTCGGTGCGCTCGCGGCGCTCGCCGGTAGACTTGTCTTTCCAGTTTTCCGACGTTGCAACCCGCAGATTACACACCGGACGGCCATCCTGCATTGAGCGGATTTCAGGGTCTGCGCCAAGATTTCCGATGAGAATGACCTTGTTGATTGAACCGGCCATGCCATATTCCTTTCATTCGCCGTTCAGCGATTTTTCCTGTTTGAACACCTGAGCGCAAATAGCTGCCCGGCGCACTCCAAGCTCGTTTCGAGTCACATTAGTAGCCTGCCCCACGAGAGCGCCGCCAGAGCGCACGTTGATCTGTCCACACCTGTCCACAGATCATTGCTCGGATAAGACTCCGAATGTTCCTTGTTTGTTCTAATATAGCTTCCAAACGCCCGCAAAGCAATGGTTTATTTGGCGCCAACTGTGGCATACGCGCCACGATTGCTCAGAAACTGCCTTAATTTGAGCCAATAAGTCACCTAGGCACACAAAAAATATGGCTAAAGTGGCGAAGTTCCCTTAAGAGCGGCGATCAGAGAATTGCAGGATCACGGTACGACAGGCAACCGAACAGGCAGTTTATGACACCAGCAGCAATCGAACGGGCACAAAAAAGAGCTCGGATCATGGGCCGTGGCCCATTGGGTTTTTCACGCCGAACCTGGCCCTTTGTGAAAGTACTCGTCAGCAACTGGCTGTTCTCGCTTGTTTATTACGTCGGCATGAAGCAGGTCGTAACGTGGCGCCCAACCTTATGGACGGTTGCGGAGCGACTGGAATTGATGATCCAGTGCTCGATCATTGCCCTGGTTCCGGCCGTTGTGGCCATCACTGTGGTTGCGGCGCAGCGGCTCAACCCGGACATGTGGGTCGGGCAGCAGGTGAAGCGCTATTCAGCGCTCGATATCAATACGCGCTTTATTCTCAATACCGTAGAGCAGTTCATTATTTTTCTGATCGCGCTCGCCGGGGTGGCGCTTTACCTTCCGCTCTCGGAAGCCCATTCAATCCCGCTTCTCACATCGCTTTTCCTGATGGGACGTTGCCTGTTCTGGTACGGCTACCACAAGAACCCCTATTTGCGGGCTTTCGGCTTCGGCATCACCTTCTATCCGACCCTCGGCGTCTATATCTGGCTTCTGGTCCGGATGTTTACCGGCTATCACATCCCAATCTAGCAGTTGCAGGCCGATCTAGCCGTTGCGGATTTTTGCGTCCCTTCCTGTTGACACCTGGGCCTTGCCATCTTGTGCGCCTATGGCTGCCGGGTTAATTCTAAAATCAGCCCTGTTGTCCTGTTGTAATGGTGGCCCATGACCTCGAAATCCATCTCCATTCGCGGCGCGCGCGAGCATAATCTCAAGGGGCTAGACCTTGAGCTGCCGCGCGAGAAGCTGATCGTCATCACTGGCCTGTCGGGTTCGGGCAAGTCATCGCTCGCCTTCGACACCATCTATGCGGAAGGCCAGCGCCGCTATGTGGAATCGCTCTCGGCCTATGCGCGGCAATTCCTGGAGATGATGCAGAAGCCGGACGTAGACCATATTGAGGGTTTGTCCCCTGCCATCTCCATCGAGCAGAAAACCACGTCCCGCAATCCGCGCTCGACCGTCGGCACGGTGACGGAAATTTACGACTATATGCGGCTGCTGTTCGCCCGTGTCGGCGTGCCCTATTCGCCCGCAACCGGATTGCCCATCGAAAGCCAGACGGTTTCACAGATGGTCGACCGGGTGATGGAGCTTGACGAGGGCACCAGACTCTACCTGCTGGCGCCGATCGTGCGCGGACGCAAGGGCGAATATCGCAAGGAACTCGCCGAGCTGATGAAAAAAGGTTTTCAGCGGGTCAAGATCGACGGCGAATTCTTTGAGATTTCTGAAAGCCCGGCGCTGGACAAGAAATTTACCCACGATATTGACGTGGTGGTGGACCGCATCGTCGTGCGCGAGGGACAAGCCACCCGGCTGGCGGACAGCTTCGAGACGGCGCTGCAACTGGCCGACGGGATAGCCTTCGCCGAGTTGGCCGACAAGCCGCTGGACGAGGCGCAACTCGCCAGCGCCAATATGGGCCGCAACGAAACCCATGAGCGGATTATCTTCTCCCAGCGTTTTGCCTGCCCGGTCTCGGGTTTCACCATCGACGAGATCGAGCCGCGGCTGTTTTCCTTCAACAACCCCTATGGCGCCTGCCCGTCCTGCGACGGGCTGGGGACGGAGCTGAGATTCGAGCGCGACCTGGTGGTGCCGGACGAGAATCTGAGCATGCGCCAGGGCGCGATTGTGCCCTGGGCGAAAACCGGCACGGCCTCTCCCTATTACGCGCAGACACTCGAAGCCATCTGTGCGCACCACTCCGTAAAAATGAGCGACCCGTGGAACGAGCTGCCGGAGCATGTGCGCGACGTGATCCTGTTCGGCTCGGGCGAGGAGAAGATTTCCTTCACCTATGACGACGGCACGCGCGCCTACACCACCTCCAAGCCGTTCGAAGGGGTGGTGAACAATATCCAGCGCCGCTGGCAGGAGACCGAGTCCAACTGGGTGCGCGATGAGCTGTCCCGCTACCAGTCGGACCATCCGTGCCAGGTGTGCGAGGGCTACCGGCTCAAGCCCCAGGCGCTGGCGGTGAAAATCGCCGGCCTGCACATCGCGCAAGTCACGCAAATGTCGATCCGCAATGCGGGCAAATGGTTTGAGACAGTTCCGGCCACCCTGAACGCGCAACAGAACGAGATTGCCACGCGAATCCTGAAAGAAATCCGCGAGCGGCTGAAATTCCTCAACGACGTGGGGCTGGACTATCTCACCCTGTCGCGCGCCTCGCGCACGCTCTCTGGCGGCGAGAGCCAGCGTATCCGCCTCGCCAGCCAGATCGGCTCCGGGCTGACGGGCGTGCTGTACGTGCTGGACGAGCCCTCCATCGGCCTGCATCAGCGCGACAATGCGCGGCTGCTTGAAACGCTCCGCTCCCTGCGCGACATGGGCAACACCGTCATCGTGGTGGAGCATGACGAGGAGGCCGTTCTGGCCGCCGACCATGTGGTCGATATCGGCCCCGGCGCCGGCATTCATGGCGGGGAGATCGTCGCCCAGGGCACGCCGAAGAAGATCATGGGCACGAAAGAAAGCCTCACCGGGCAATATCTGACGGGCGCCATGCAAATCCCCACTCCGCCCAAGCGCCGCAAGATTTCCGACACGCGCAAGCTGCGTGTCATCGGCGCGCGTGGCAATAATTTGCAGGACGTGACTGCGGAAATCCCGCTTTCCACCTTCACCTGCATCACCGGCGTCTCGGGCGGCGGCAAGTCCACGCTGCTGATTGAAACGATCTACAAGGGCGTGGCGCGCAAGCTGTCTAACGCGCGCGAGCACCCGGCCGAGCATGAGCGGCTTGAAGGCGTGGAGCACCTGGATAAAGTCATCGACATCGACCAGTCGCCCATCGGCCGCACGCCGCGCTCCAACCCGGCCACCTACACCGGCGCGTTTACGCCGATCCGGGAGTGGTTCTCCGAACTGCCGGAGTCGCGCGTGCGCGGCTACAAGCCGGGGCGGTTTTCCTTCAACGTCAAGGGCGGGCGCTGCGAGGCCTGCCAGGGTGACGGGCTGCTCAAGATCGAGATGCATTTCCTGCCCGACGTTTATGTCACCTGCGACCAGTGCAAGGGCGCGCGCTACAACCGCGAGACCCTGGAGATCAAGTTCAAGGGCAAATCCATCGCCGACATTCTCGACTTGACGGTCGAGGAAGGGGCGGAGTTCTTCAAGGCCGTGCCATCGGTGCGCGACAAGATGGAAACGCTGAAACGCGTCGGGCTGGACTACATAAAAGTCGGCCAGCAGGCGACGACGCTTTCGGGCGGCGAGGCACAGCGGGTGAAGCTGTCGAAGGAACTCTCGCGCCGGGCCACGGGCCGCACGCTCTACATCCTCGACGAGCCGACCACGGGGCTGCACTTCCACGATGTCGCCAAGCTGCTCGACGTGCTGCACGAGCTGGTGGACCAGGGCAACACGGTGGTGGTGATCGAGCACAACCTGGAGGTCATCAAGACGGCGGACTGGATCGTCGACATGGGCCCCGAAGGGGGGGACGGCGGCGGGCGCATTATCGCCACCGGCACGCCTGAGGATGTGGCCAAGACACCGGACAGCTATACCGGGCAGTTTTTGAAGGGGCTTTTTGAGAGACGGCCCGGCAAACATTCAAAGCCGAAGAAGGCGCAAGAGGCGGCGGAGTGACTTCTCTTCGCAGCATCGAGTCTGCTATAATTTGTCCATGACACGCATCGAAAAAATCGAAAAAGCCATCTCCGAGCTGCCGCCGGAGGACCTTGCCAAGTTTCGCGCCTGGTTCGAGGAGTTCGACGCGCGTCAGTTCGACGAAAAGATCGAGCGGGACGCCAACGTAGGCAAGCTCGATTCGCTTGCCGAAAAGGCGCTCGCCGAGCATCACTCGGGCCGCTCCCGCGAATTGTGAAACATATCGCCAGCACGGACTTTTGGAGCGCCTATGATGCACTTCCCTCTCCGGTCCGCGCGGTGGCAGATAAGAACTTTGTGCTTCTCAAGGAGAATCACCGGCGGCCAGAGAAGAGAACAGATCAAATAAGGCTACTTGCCGAGCCAGATCTGCAGCCCGCCCGTACCGATCTGCTGGGTGGCGGGTTTTGTCGTTTTGGTTTTCTTGCGGTCGCCCTTCACGACGATGGGGTCCATCGTACAGTGATCGCAAGGGCCATTGTCGATGGCCATGGCGAGGGAGGGAAGAGCGGCAGTGGCGCCGATAACGGTGGCGAGGGCAACGAGGGTCGTTTTCAACATGGGAGTGTCCTTTTTCATTACTGTTCAAGCCGGTCCAATAACCGGCCACATGACCATTGGTCGCGCGGGCGGCGAAAAGGTTCGAAGTTTTTTGAAATTTTTTTGAGCCGGAGTTATTCCCGCCCTTCGCCGCGCCCTTAAACTCAGCCGCCATCCATTCAATTGCACTATCGCCCACGGCGATTCCGCGCGCTTTAATACGCGTGTCAGCTTGGAAACGGCTTGGCGGAGCGCCGCTGCTGGACCTAA
The DNA here is from genome assembly GCA_964194535.1 of uncultured Alphaproteobacteria bacterium. GTDB lineage: Bacteria > Pseudomonadota > Alphaproteobacteria > Rhizobiales > Methyloligellaceae > UBA2767. The sequence goes on from CAXMMX010000194.1 coordinate 21,945, forward strand.
ACTGCAATGCTGGCGGAATGCGGAGGGGGCGAGATGACGGGCAAAGGCAGCAAGACGAAACCACCCCCTCACGCGCCGAACAGCCGGGGGCTGAAATTTTTCATTGGATTCGG
>CAXMMX010000195.1:0-15721 GCA_964194535.1 uncultured Alphaproteobacteria bacterium
TGAACAGGATTGTTCACTTCCGCGTCAATTTTTGAGACGGCGGATGCTATGGTCTGGGAAGCAAATCCGCGCAAATCATCGAAATAATAGACACCCGCAAACCCCAAAGCGGCAACAGCCACCCAGGATGAGGCCTCTCGCTTGAAATGTTTTATGCCGGAACTATACGCCATCGTCATTGAACCCTGAGAGTTGACCTTAACGAGAATTTACCCGACCCGCAGGCCCGACAAATCCTAGCTGCGCAAGGTCAGGAAATCTCCAGAGAACTCATAAGACCGTAAACGGCTTAAAAAACTCATACCAAGCAAGCTTTCGCGCAAGGCGCCGCGCTTGGCGATAAGTGCATCCACATTGTTGATGCTGACTGGCCCAACGGACACGTTTTTCAGGCGTACACGTGCGGCAAAAGATGTTCCGTTTGCTGTCTGAACCGGAACGGAATAGCGCAATCCCTCAACTTTGATACCAGCGCGCACGGCATCTGATTGGTTCAGAACGATGGCTGATGCGCCTGTATCAACGACCATATTGATCTTTGCGCCATTGGCGCTGGCCTGTGCAATAAACTGCCCATCGGCCTGTTTGCGTATACGCACAGCGATGGAATTTTTATCACCGGTATCAAACTGGATAGGTGTACCTGGCAAGAGTTCTGCTGCTATGCGCTGGGCGAGCGGCATCACCTGGTCCCGGTAGCTGTATCCGGCGATGAGGGCGAGGGCCAGAAAGCCCCAGAAAACCGCGTCACGCACCGCGCCGGTAAATCCGCCGCGATATCTTCTTAGCATCGGGATACCGAGGAATATGACAAGGGCGAGGGCGGCGACGATCCCGGCGAAATCGGCATTGTTAAATCCGGCAATCGTACCGGTGTCGTGACTGACGATGAGCGCGATACCCGCGGCCACCAGCATCCCCAGCCCAATCCACGCGCTCATGCTAAATTTGCTCCATGTATGAATAAGGGGCGGGTGAGGGTTCTGGCAGACATATTCTTTATTTAGGAGGCCTGTGCGGACAAAACAAACGGGCACACCGAGATTTGTTCGTCCAGGCGGCATTTACGCACTGTGGCGCTGCATATGCCGGGTGTTATGATGTTCGCGCCATGCGGACTGGCTCTCATCTGTGTCTTCATCGGGCTAGGCCTCACCTGGCTCGCTCAGCCGCGGCAAAGCCTGCATCACCCGCTCGCGCGGCAAGGTTATCGTTACCAGTGTGCCCTGTCTCAGTTTGCTCTTGATATCAAATGTGCCGCCATGCAGATCGACAAGCCCCATAACGATGGGCAGTCCAAGACCGGTGCCGCCTTCGGCGGTTTCATGGGCCAAGGAACCCTGTCCGAAGCTCTTCAGCACGCGCGGGATTTCCTCTTCCGGGATTCCAGGACCGGTATCGTTGACGCTGAGATATTGTCCGCCAGATTCCGTCGTGCCGATGGTGAGTGAAATGGTGCCGTCGGACGGGGTAAACTTGATGGCGTTCGAGAGAAGGTTCAGGCATACCTGCCGGATGGCCCGCTCGTCAGCCCACAATTGCGGCAGGTCTTCCCGGAAATTCTGGATGATCTTGAGGCCCTTCTTCTCAGCCCTCAATTTCAGCAGACGGAGGCAATCTTCCGCCACATCTGCAAGCCAGATCGCCTCTTCCTGGAGTTCATAGCGCCCGGCCTCAATGCGCGACAGATCAAGGATTTCGTTGATCAGGTTGAGCAAATGCTGGCCGCTTTCGTGAATGTCATTGGCGTATTCCTTGTATGTCGGAACAGAGTGGGGCCCCAGGATCTCGGCCTTCATCACCTCCGAGAAGCCGAGCACGGCATTGAGGGGCGTGCGCAACTCGTGGCTCATGGTTGCCAGGAATCGTGATTTTGCGATATTGGCTGATTCCGCACGGCGGCGGGCCTCGTCAGAAATTGATTTGGATTGCTCAAGCTCCGTAATCAGCAATTCTTTTTCCGCGCGGTATTCAAGCATGGTCAAAACGGTTGAGTTCAAACCCTTCATCAGAAACACGAAATAGAGATGCACGCCGGCGGCCATGGCCGCCATGGCCCAGTAGAATGGCGTGTCAAGAAGTGCGAAACGAAGGACCAGCGCGAGCGTCAGGGGAATCGTGCCAACATAGACAATGGGCATGACGGTCGAGGCAAACATCATCCGCATGGCGATGATGGCGGTCACGCAGGCGAACAAGAACATATGCGCGGCATGATCATTGCTGCCGACGCTGATAAACGCGACGCTCGCCCATGTGACGCCATACAGAAATTCTGCCGCCATGATTTTGGAGCGCCATTGCAGGATATTCACATCCTCGCGCGGCCTCTTTGTGAATTCGCGGCATAGCGCCAGCAGAATGCCTTTAGAAATCAGAACCGTTGACAGCCACAGGATCAATGCATTGGCGGGCGCCCAGAACATGAAAGCCAGGGCGATGATAACGGCAAGAAGCGGGATGGCGAGGGATGCGCTCAGCTCGTTCTTCACGAACATCAGCAGCAGTTCATAGTCGAATTCGGGTCGTGAATCGGATTTGTAGGTCAACTGTTCGCGGGCGTCCTGAACGCTCCGCGCGGGTGGCCTTGCCGGGCCGGTGGCCTGCTGGGCCGAACTGAACTGGGCAGGGCTCGATCCCGTACTCATTCTCTCAACGCGTTTCTACTTGACCCGACACTTCTATTCCCGGCACGAGTCAGCCATGTCGATGGCCGTGGTTCGCCAAACGCGGACCACACTCGTTCATGATCGAGTCTCGAGCGAAAGTCCTAACTTCGCGTTTAATTTTTGCCGGTAATGTGCGTTTTTGGGGCACTGAACGCCGCAGATCACGTCAATGTGCTGACAAAGGCCCGTACGTGGTCATTTGCAGGTTTTTTAAGAATATTTTTGGGTGTCCCGGTCTGCATCACCCGGCCATCTTTCAAAATGGCGATCCGATCACCCAGGCGCACTGCTTCTGCAAGATCATGGGTGATGAAAAGTATGGTTTTTTTCAATTCCCCCTGAAGCCGCATGAGGTGATCCTGCATCTCGCGGCGGATCAAAGGGTCGAGGGCGCTGAACGGCTCGTCCATCAGCAGAATGTCCGGATCGGTGGCGAGCGCCCGGGCAAGCCCCACCCGTTGCTGCATGCCGCCTGAAAGCTCGACTGGAAAGGATTGGTCGTAGCCGCCAAGGCCAACCATCTCAATCCAGCGCTTGGCCCCGGATCGCGCGTCTTTGCGTGGAAGATCGCTTAAGGAGAGCCCATAGGCCACATTGTCTTCAACACTCTTGTGGGGGAAAAGCGCAAAGCTCTGAAATACCATGGAGACCTGGCTGCGGCGCAGGCGCATCAATGCATCTGGATCGAGGGCCAGCACCGAACGCCCGTCAATCAGCACATCGCCGGAGTTTGGCTCAATCAGGCGGTTGACCAGGCGAAGGAGTGTGGATTTACCTGAGCCAGATAGCCCCATGACAACAAATATTCGACCCGCCGGTATATTGAGCGAAACATTTTCCAGAGCCAGCGTGCATCCGGTTTGGGTCCGGATATCCTCTTTACTCGCGCCGTTTCCAAGCAGGCGACGAGCGTGTTCCGGCGTCTTGCCGAAGATTTTTGTGACGGATTGGAACGCGATTTTCGCCATGTCAGCCTGCTGCCCGGCGGGTCTGGTCCTGGGCACGGCCATAGGCCTGCGTGATCCTGTCAAAGATGATCGCCAGCGCGACGATGGATAACCCGGCCTCCGCACCGCGCCCGAAGTCAAGCCTCTGGATGCCAAGCAGAACTTCCTCACCCAGGCCTCGCGCGCCAATCATGGAAGCGATAACCACCATCGCCAGCGCCATCATGGTCATCTGGTTGATGCCTTGCATGATATTCGGCAACGCCAGTGGCAGTTGTACGCCTAGGAGTTTTTGACGGGTGCTGGCGCCGAAAGCGTCCGACGCCTCGACGATTTCCCGGTCCACCAGGCGAATGCCAAGATCAGTCAGGCGGATGAGCGGAGGTGCTGCATAAATCACCGTGGCGAGCAGGGCAGGGACTTTACCCAGGCCAAACAGCATGAGCGCGGGGATGAGATAGACGAAACTCGGCATGGTCTGCATCACATCGAGCAGCGGCAGGATGACGGCGCGCATCCGGTCGCTCTGCGCCATGGCTATGCCCACCGGCAGACCAACCACAATTCCCAATGCAATGGCTGCAAGCATGAGCGATAGGGTTTGCATGGCCAGATCCCACAAGCCCAGCATGCCGATGGTAAACATCGCCGCCATGAGCGCCAGCGCGACAAGTGCACGCCGCGTGGCGTGGAAAGCCAGCATCCCGATGACGGCGATAACAAGCCACCAGGGAGCTCCGCGCAGGCCCTGTTCCAGCACTACAAGCACCTTCAGAAGAGCGTTACCGGCTGCCTCGAAGGCTTGCCCGTGCGTTTCCACCAGCCAGTCGATGGCATGATTGATCCACTGCCCGAGAGGAATGCGAAACTGTTCTGGAAACATGGGATGCACCTATGGATTAGTGATGAGTGAATGGCGGATGAGGAGAGGCCCGGTCACTGTAATTTCGCACGGATGCGCCCTGCCACATCGCTTGGCACCCAGGCAGACCACAACTGGTTATGGGCACGAAGAAACTGGCGGGCCGCGCCGGCCTCACCTCTCGAACGGTTTTCCCTCAAGTGGAGCAAGGCCTTGCTGATGATCTCGCTGGAGGTCCGGTATTTTTTTAAAAAGGCGGCTATCTTCGGCGCTTTCCTGATAAATGCGGTATTTGCGGCTGTGTAGACCGCTGCGACAGGGTAGGCGGTTGCTTTTCGGGGGGTGTCAGTTGCTTTCAGGCGGGCCCAGATTTTCGCGTCATATTCCGGTTCCCCAAGCTGTACCGCGTCATATTTTGCCATCACCCAGGTTGGCCCCCAGTAATAATAGAGGATAGGTTTCCTGCGCTTGTAGGCGGATACGATAGCCGCTGAAAGAGCTGCCCCGCTGCCAGTGCGGAAATTGACGTAATGCGCATCCAGGCCATAGGCGGTGAACTTCTTGGTGTTGACGGTTTCACAATCCCAGCCAAGCTTGCAATTGTAGAAGCGCCCCTTTCCCGGCTCTTCGGGATCGCCAAACAGCTTTTTGAAACGGGGAAGGTCGGAAACCTTGCGCAGCCCTTTTGCAGGCGCGTTCTTGCCTTCTACCAGATAACGCGGTACGAACCAGCCCTGAACCGCGTCGGGAAAGTTGATGCCCAGTGTTTGCACGCGCCCCGATTTTTCTGCCTTTTCCCACGCCTCGGTAAGCTGGTTTTTCCAGACCTCCATCATGATATCGAGATCTCCGCGCCCCAGTCCGGTCAGAAGCGGAATGGTGGTTCCGGGGAGAGTTTCCGTTTTGCACCCATAGCCATGTTCAAGAATAAATGCGGCGACAGCGGCGTGAAAGCGGTTGGAGTCCCAGTCGAGGCCGGCAATGCGCACAGGCCGGTCAATTTCGCACGCACCAGCCCACGACGGACTTGCCAGGGGGAGCATGAGCCCTAAGCAAAGGGCAGCCACAATGTGGGTTCGGGATTGCACCAGATCATTCTATCGGCCAAAGGACATACATGAAAACCTTGTTCCGCCATTCACGGTGCAATCGCCCCTTCGATATCATCCTGTTCGCGCTCATCGTGCTCGGTATTCTGGCGGTGCTGCGTTTTCTGCCCGAGCCGGAACCGGTGGAGGTGTCCGGCATCGCCCGGGTGATCGACGGTGACAGTTTGCGCGTGAGCGGGGTCGAGATACGCCTGCTTGGCATCGATGCTCCGGAAAGCGGCCAAAGCTGTATGCGAGGCGGAGCGAGCTGGCCCTGCGGGGCAGACTCCGCCCGTAAACTTGGAAACCGGGTGCGAGGCAGGATCGTAGCATGCAAGGGGTATGAGCGTGATGTTCATGACCGGCTGCTGGCCATATGCCGGGTGCGGGGCGAGGAGATCAACAGCTGGCTGGTGGCGCAGGGATGGGCCTTGTCCTATCATGACTATCCGGGCGCTGAACGCACCGCAAGAGACGCAAAACAGGGGATCTGGTCGGGAACTTTCATTCGCCCGAGTGATTGGCGTGAAGAGAATCGCTAGTATGAAAACCAGATTTTGAACTCTTGCCGGGAGGAAGAATTAGATGAAAATCATAGAAGATGGCCGCGCACCGAACCCGCGCCGCGTCCGGGTATTTCTGGCCGAGAAACGCATCAAAATGGATTACGAACAGTTGGACATCACCGAGTTCGAGCACAAGCAGCCAGACTTTATCGCGTTAAATCCCCTGCAGCGCGTTCCAGTTCTGGTGCTGGATGATGGCAGTGCGATTTCCGAGTCCTTGGCGATCTGCCGCTACTTCGAGGAGTTGCAGCCAGAACCACTGCTCATGGGCGCCGGGCCTCTGGGCAAGGCCATGGTGGAGATGTGGCAACGGCGCATGGAGCTCAACCTGCTGTTTCCAGTCGCGCAGACCTTCCGCCATCTCCATCCGGCCATGAAGGAGATGGAAAAGCCCCAGGTGACGGAATGGGGAGAAGTCAACAGACCGCGTGTGCTGACCATGCTCACATTTCTCGACAGCGAATTGTCAGGCCGCCCCTTCATTTCCGGAGACCAGTTCTCTATCGCCGATATCACGGCCATGGTGGGAATAGATTTCATGAAGCCGGCCAAGATCGAACGGCCGGAAAATCTGCCAAACCTTGACCGTTGGCATGGTGAGGTATCGTCACGGCCGAGCGCGGCTGCTTGAGCTGGTAGTTGCAGGCATGGCTCAGGACCTTGATACGCTCCTCACGGAAATCCGCGCATGCCGGCATTGTTTGGAGACACCTGACACCCGGCCATTGCCCCATGAACCGCGTCCGGTTTTTCAGATCAGTTCGACCGCGCGTATCTGCATCGCTGGCCAGGCGCCGGGCACGCGCGTACATGCATCTGGAATACCCTTCACCGACCCTTCAGGTGATCGCCTGAGGGACTGGATGGGCGTGAATGAGGTGGAGTTTTACGATGCGTCACAGATTGCTATCATCCCGATGGGATTCTGTTTTCCCGGCCTGGACGAAAAGGGGAGCGATCTGCCACCACGGAAGGAATGCCCGAAACTGTGGCGAGAGCGTCTTTTTGCGCAACTTCCCCAGATCGAGCTGATGCTTCTGGTTGGCGGCTATGCGCAAAGCTGGCATATGGGCGCGGCAAGCGGGCTTACACTGACAGAAACGGTCAGGAGCTGGGATGCCGGCACGCTGAAAACGCAACATCCGGCGTTTATCCCGTTGCCGCACCCCTCATGGCGCAACAATTCATGGCTCAAAAAGAACCCCTGGTTCGAGGAGCAGCTATTGCCTGTAATGAAGCGTGAAGTCAGATCCCGGCTACGTTAATAATGTTTCCAATGCTTGTCGCAATCCTCCGGGCTGTAAAAAAAAATAACCATTATTTCCATATAAAACATTGTCTTACCTAAAAACATTTCGTATTTTCATATTAGCAATTTTTTTTCTGAACATGGAGGTTGTATTGATTGACAAGATGGACCGTAGCATCCTTGCTGTTTTGCAGAATGATTGCACCATGCCGGTCGCAGAAATTGGCCGCATAGTTGGTCTGTCCACGACACCGTGCTGGCGCCGTATCCAGAAGATGGAAGAGCAGGGCATCATTCAAAGCCGGGTAGCTTTGCTGGATGCCAAGAAGGTCAATGCAGGGGTGACTGTTTTTGTATCAATTTCGACCAGCCAGCACGAGCAGAAGTGGCTGGACCGGTTTCACGAGGCCATTCAGAAGTTTCCTGAAGTCGTCGAATTCTACCGCATGAGCGGGCAGGTGGATTATCTGCTGCGCGTGGTTGTGCCTGACATTGAGCAATATGACATCTTCTACAAGAAGCTCATCGCCAGCATCGAGCTGAGCGATGTGAGTTCCAGCTTTGCAATGGAGCAGATCAAGTTCACAACCGAGTTGCCGCTTGAATACGTTGAGGGCAAATCCGCAAAATCCTTAAGTTGAAGGCGGGAGGGCTCACGCCTTTTCAATATGCGTTCCTTTTGTCATGCGTGCGTGGCCGCGCATGACAGCGATCTTGTCGCCATTCTGGTTGGTCAGGGTCACATCATAGAAGCCGCTGCGACCCCGCTTCCAGACCTCGACCGAGCGTGCTGTTACCTCTTCGCCCACTTCGGCGGGTATCAGGAAATTGATATCGCAAGTGGCCGCGACCGTTCGGTCATTGTAAGAGTTGGCGGCGAAGCCGAAACAGGCGTCGGCCATGGTGAAGAGTACACCGCCATGGCATTGTCCATGCAGATTGGACATGTCCTCGCGGATAGTCATGCGCATTTCAGATGCGCCGGCTGAGATTTGTGTCAGCGAGATGCCCCAGTGATGCAGAACAGGGCTTTTTCCAATCATGTTTTCACCAACGCGGGCGGCGAGGCTATCTGCTTCGCTCAATGTCGGTTCCGTCATGGCTTTACTTGCGCTCCAGCAATGTGATCAGGCTTGAGCTATCCCAGCGATTGCCTCCTGCGCGCTGAATCTGTGAATAATATTGTTCAATCATCGCGGTCACAGGAAGGCTGGCGCCATTTTGCCGGGCTTCGTCGAGACAGATGCCAAGGTCCTTGCGCATCCAGTCGACCGCGAAGCCATAGTCGAATTCGCCCTTGGTCATGGTCTCCCAGCGATTCTCCATCTGCCAGGATTGCGCCGCGCCTTTGGAGATCGTGTCGATGGCCTTGGGGATGTCGAGGCCAGCGGTTTTGGCGAAGTGAAGCGCTTCGGCAAGACCCTGAACGATGCCAACCACGCAGATCTGGTTGACCATTTTTGTGAGCTGTCCCGATCCGGCGGGTCCAAGCAGATTGACCGCACGCGCAAAGCACTGGATCACTGGTTCGGCCTTGGTGAATGCGTCCTCATCGCCGCCAACCATGACCGTGAGCACGCCATTTTCCGCGCCCGCCTGGCCGCCGGAGACAGGGGCGTCCAGAAAGCCAGCGCCTTTCTCTTTCGCGGCCTGGTACAGCTCGCGCGCAATGCCCGCCGATGCTGTCGTGTTATCGACGACAATCGCGCCCTCCTTGAGAGTGGTGAAGGCGCCGTCGGGGCCGAGTGTGACATCACGCAGATCATCGTCATTGCCAACGCAGATGAAGACAAAATCAGCATCCCTGGCGGCTTCGGCGGGCGTGGCGGCTGATTCGCCGCCATATTGTTCAGCCCATTTGTCAGCCTTGGCGCTCGTGCGGTTATAGACGACAAGATCGTGGCCGCCCTTTTCCCTGATATATCCGGCCATGGGATACCCCATGACGCCAAGTCCGATCCACGCCACTTTGCTCATTGCACTCGTCCTCGAATCTTTGGTTGGGTTTGAAATTCAAACGCGGTTCTACCGGATTGTCGCGCTCTTGCAAGGGCAGGAGGGTTTTGGCGTATCAAACGCTGCGGGCGATGGGGAGAACGTTTGAATATTTCACCTGGGTGAGGGCGAAACTTGACTCGATGCTGGCGACACCTTCCACGCGGGTAAGTGTCTGTTTCAAAAACCGCTCATACGCTGACAAGTCCTGCGCCACGACACGCAAAAGATAGTCCCGCGGGCCGGTCATCAGGTAGCATTCCACGACTTCCGGGCAGTCGCGCATAGCGGTCTCAAAGCGCTCCAGCGCTTCTTCGCGCTGCATTTCGAGCTTGACGGATACGAACACTGAGACGGGCAGGCCAACCCTGTGCTGATCGATCAGGGCTGCATAACCGCGGATGACCCCCGCCTGCTCGAGTATCTTCAACCGCCGCAGGCAGGGGCTGGCGGTCAGCCCGATTTTCTCGGCGAGATCGGTGACAGGAAGACGCCCGTTCTCCTGCAACGCGCCGAGTAGCCGCCGGTCAATGTCATCAAGCTTCATATTGGCGTCTGTCATTAAAAAATCATCCAGCAATAGTGTATTAAGCTATTATTGTCTGTATAATTAGCAATAATTGAACGATATGGCCATCTGAAAACGCCTAATATGCGCCAACTTGAGGTTCGGGCGGCATCCATAGCCTCTTGGGATATGATGAGACCAGAATCATGAGCGCACAACACGCCACTGCCAGTGAAGCCAACCAGCCAATCTCGAAAGAGTCGCTCGCGCTCCTGCGCGATCTCAAGCGCAAGATCCTGTGGCTTTCGAGCTGGATGATCCATAATGCCAATCATCTGCGCGACAATGGTGACGGGCTGAAGGTGGGCGGGCATCAGGCGTCTTCGGCATCCTGTGCCAGCATCATGACCGCGCTCTATCTGCACGCCCTCAGGCCTGAAGACCGGGTTGCCGTCAAACCTCACGCGAGCCCGATTTTTCACGCCATTCAGTATTTGCTTGGGCATCAGACTCTGGACAAGCTGGAAAACTTCCGCGCCTTCGGGGGCGCGCAATCCTACCCATCGCGCACCAAGGACGCAGACGACGTTGATTTCTCAACCGGCTCAGTGGGGTTGGGCGTTGCGATGACGGCCTTTGCCAGCCTCGTGCAGGATTATGTCCGCGCCAAAGGGCTGGGGAGCGATTGGCCGGAAGGGCGTATGGTCGCCGTCGTGGGCGATGCCGAGCTTGATGAAGGCAATATCTATGAATGCCTTCTGGAGTGCTGGAAGCACCGCATTCGCAATTGCTGGTGGGTCATCGATTACAACCGTCAGAGTCTTGATGCGGTGGTGTCAGATCGTCTGTTCAACAAGGTTGCCGGTCTTTTCGAGACCATGGGCTGGGAGGTCATTACCCTTAAATATGGCCGTGCCCTGGAACGGCTGTTTGCCGAACCTGGCGGTGACCGGCTGCGGGAGTGGATAGATTCCTGCCCGAACACGCTTTATTCAGCGCTTGTCTTCCAGGGCGGTGAGGCGTGGCGTGGCCAGCTTCAGGCCGATTTATCCGGTGCGGATGAGACGCTGGACCTGATTGCGCGCTATGACGACGACGCGTTGGCGGAACTCATGACGAACCTTGGCGGGCATGACCTGGAAACTTTGGTCGATGCTTTCTCCAATGCCCCTTCTGACAAGCTCGTTTGTTTCATCGCCTATACGGTGAAGGGGCATGGGCTTCCCTTCCAGGGACACAAGGACAATCACGCCGGGCTGATGAACGTGGCCCAGATGGAGGCTTTTCGCGAGGCAAACGAAATTGCGAAGGGTGAGGAGTGGGACAAGTTTGCCGGGTTGCGCCATGACGCCGATGCGCTCCAGGCATTTTTGGGCGCGGTTCCATTTGCCGCAAAAGGAGCGCGCCGTCTGCATGCGGAGCGCGTGGGCGTTGACAAGATCGAAATCCCGCGTGCGTCAGGCCCAGCATCCACGCAGGAAGGTTTCGGTCGCGTTCTGGCGGATATCAGCCGCAGCGACAGCGAACTTGCCAAACGCATCGTGACGACTTCTCCTGATGTGACTGTTTCTACAAACCTCGGTCCCTGGGTAAATCAGCGCGGGCTGTTCGCGCGCAAGGAGCGCTCGGATATCTTCAAGGAGCGCGGCCTCATGAGCCCGCAACGCTGGGAAATGGGACCGATGGGCCAGCACATCGAACTGGGTATCGCGGAGAATAATCTGTTCCTCCTGCTGGCGGCCGCCGGCCTGTCCCATTCGCTCTTCGGGACGCGTCTTATTCCCATCGGCACGCTGTATGACCCGTTTATCCAGCGCGGTCTCGATGCGCTCAACTATGCCTGTTACCAGGACGCCAGGTTCATCCTCGTTGCCACACCAAGCGGTGTCACCCTGGCTCCGGAGGGCGGCGCGCATCAATCCATTGGCACGCCGCTCATCGGCATGGCGCAGGACGGCCTCGCCTCTTTCGAGCCTGCTTTCCTTGATGAGCTTGCCGTCATTATGCAGTGGTCATTCGACTATGTGCAACGCGAAGGCGAAGGGGCTGGTGATGCTTTGCCGTCTGGCTGGCTGCGGGATGAAAAAGGCGGGTCGGTTTATTTGCGTCTCTCCACGCGACCGGTCGAGCAACCTGCCCGCGCCATGACGCCTGGGCTTGAGCATGAGATCATTCAGGGCGGATACTGGCTGCGTGCGCCAGAGCCAGGGGCAAACCTCATCCTTGCCTATACCGGCGCCGTTGCGCCCGAAGCCATTCAGACGGCGGGTTTGCTCGCTGAAAATTACCGCGGACTTGGCGTGCTGGCGATCACTTCCGCAGACCGCTTGTCCGCAGGCTGGCATGCGGCCAACCGCGCGCGCGAAAGGGGCGAGCGACACGTCTCAAGCCATGTTGAGGAATTGCTGGGGCAGGTATCGCACGATACAGGCATCATTACATTGATCGATGGCCATCCCGAAACACTGTCCTGGCTCGGTGCGGTGCTTGGTCATAAAGTGCGCGCACTTGGGGTTGAACATTTCGGTCAGTCAGGCTCCCTGGGTGAGCTCTACGCCCATCATGGGCTGAACGCCGACGCGATACTGGCTGCTGCGAAGAGTGTGCGGGTGAGAGGCTAAAATAGGACCCATCACTCAAGGGCTGGTCCCATGCCGGATGACACGTTCAATATTCTCTTCCTGTGCACCGGGAACTCGGCCCGCTCTATTCTTGCCGAAGCCATTCTGGATAGGGAAGGCGAGGGGCGTTTCAACGCATATTCCGCTGGCTCACAGCCAATCGGCAAGGTGAACCCCTATGCCCTGGAATTGCTCAAAAGCCTGGACTACAAGACCGCTGATTTCCGCTCCAAGAGCTGGGACGAGTTTGCTGAGGATGACGCACCGCAAATGGATTTTGTGTTCACTGTTTGCGGTAATGCGGCGGGCGAGATTTGTCCGCTCTGGCCGGGCTATCCTATGAGCGCCCATTGGGGCGTGCCGGACCCGGCTGCCGTGTCGTGGAGCGAAGCGGACATACGACATGCCTTCGAGGATGCGTACCGGATACTGAATGCCCGCATTACCAGCTTCATCAATCTGCCACTGGGCAGCCTTGATGAGCTGTCCCTCAAGCGTGAGTTGGAGAATATCGGCCAAGGCGGTTAAGTGGTGGCGGTGTCAGCCTTTGCCCGCCGTGTGATGGGCTGGCGTCTGAAACCTGTCGGGAAGCGTTCCCCCCGCTTGTTCCTAGTCTGTAGTATTTTTTCTCAAAACGCCGAACGCTCCCAAGCGCCTGACAAAAGGGGTGGCAGTATTGCGCATGTTTTTTTTATGATATCTCTGTCAGAGACGAAGTTGCATGAGGGGGGTGGATTATGCGTTCAGTTCGTTTTGTAGTGGGTGTTGCAGCAATATGCATAAGTGCCGCAATTATCATCACACCGGAACGGGCAGAGGCCCGGTGCGCCACATTCCAGACAAGTCATAACGGTACCGATTTGTTTAACCTGGAAGGCGGCGCCAAGACCGTGGCCAAGGCCAAACTGATGTACTCTGTTGAGCAGTGGCAAAAAAAACGTGGCATCAAGAAGGTTCGTTACGGCAAGATTAGGTACCGATGCGATCCGTGGAACATGGACTATATCTTGCCGCATCACCGGTGCTATGCAAAAGCTCGCGTTTGCGGGTAACGCTTCGCGTTCTCGTCCGAAGCAGCTTAATGACACAGGCCGGTGACCCCGGTGGCATGCACGATCATTGGGGGACAAGTGCCGGATGTGGCCACTGAGTAATCTGCTCAAGACCTTCGTGAAGAAGGGCAAGCTCACCGTCCATGATGTGGATGGTTCATCGCATATATTCGGCAGCGGCGAGGCTGGGCCGTCGGTTGTCATGCGGCTGCATGACAAGCGGCTGTACTGGAAACTGTTCCTCAATCCGGAACTCCAGGCAGCCGAAGCCTATATGGATGGCGGCCTCACTTTCGAGGAGGGGTCTGGCTGCTACGATCTGCTCTATCTTTTCTCGGTCAACCGCGGCCCGCTCGCGAGTCACAAGGTGCAAGGAGCACTGAGGAGAGGGTGGCGGGCGATGCGGCGTCGCCAGCAGCAAAACGATGCCGACAATGCCAAGCGCCAGGCACGGCATCACTATGATCTCTCCATTGATCTCTATCGTCTTTTCCTCGATGAGGATTTGAATTACAGCTGCGGCTTCTACCGCTCGCCCGACGACACGCTGGAGGAGGCGCAGGATGCAAAATTAACCCGCGCTACAGCCAAGCTCGGATTGAAGCCCGGCATGTCGGTGCTGGAAATCGGCGGCGGGTGGGGGTCGTTCGCCATTCGTCTGGCTCAGGAGGGCGCTCACGTCACCTCCCTCAATGTCTCTCCTGAGCAGATTGCCATTGCAAAATGGAAGGTCAAGGAAGCGGGTGTTTCCGGCCGGGTTAAGTTTGTCCAGAAAGACTATCGCGAGGTGCGCGGGCAATATGACCGGGTCGTATCAGTGGCCATGATGGAGGCCGTGGGCATTGGCCATTTCGATGAATATTTTGCCCAGGTCCGGGACCTGCTGAAACCGGACGGCTATGCCTTCATTCATTCCATTGGCCGTATGACGCAGCCGGGCACCACGGGGCCGTTTTTTCGCAAATATATTTTTCCCGGCGGCTATGTGCCGGCACTGTCGGAAACTTTTGAGGAGCTGGAACGTCAGGGGTTGTGGGTTGCTGATATGGAAGTGCTGCGGTTGCATTACTATTACACCCTGCGCGACTGGCGCACGCGCTTCACCGCCAACCGGGACAAGGCCAGAGAACTGTATGATGAGCGCTTCTGCCGGATGTGGGAATTTTATCTCGGTGCGGCGGAACTGGGTTTTCTGCACGGCTCCAACATGGTGTTTCAGCTTTTGCTGGCAAAAGAACGAGATGCCGTACCACTCGATCGTAACTTTATAGCCGAAGCCGAGGGCGATCTGTTGCGCGGGTCCAGGTAACTCGACCATGCTGCAAGGGCATATTTGCAGTGAGCAGGCAAACCAGTGAGGCAAGGCGCCCCTTGTGCATTTTATGTTCGAGAAGAAATGGGTGCGTCAGGGAACGCGAGTTGCTCGCGCGCGCGCCACTCATCGGTCACGTAGTTAATGATGATCGATTTGCGTACGCCCTCAATGGTCCGCGACTCGAAACCGTGGAAGGTGTCGTTGGCGGGAACGAAGACGAGAGCGCCATTTGGTTCGAATGGCGAGCGTCTCACATGCTTCTTGTCGCCATTATAGATATCGGTTCCCAGATCCTTGTGGGCTTCGTCTTTCGATATATAGAGCAGCATGGTGAAATTCTTCACGCCAAGGTCGGAATGAGGTTCCAGCCAGAACCCTCCTGTGTCCTGCGCATATTCAATTCGCAGGTAGGTGCCATCGAGATTGGTGCCGAATTTGCGCTCAATCTCCCCGATCACGCGCTTGTCCTGAAAGGCCTGCGCAAATGCATCGCAGAAGGGATAATTCTCGCGGTTCTCCACATCGAAATAGGTGCGGGTGGCGTTGTGCAACTCGCGCTTGCCCGACACACCTTCAAGATCCGGCGCTTCAAAGGGCAGGCCGATAATGTCGTCTAGTGTGTCTTCGGGCAAACAGCCGGCCAGGAACCAGTGGCGATAGGGAGTTTCGTTCTGCTGGCTTTGCTCAAAACTGGTGAGCAGGCTGCTGACGACGTCATCCGCGGAACTTGTCATGAGAACTCTCCTCGCTCCATTCTAGCGGTTGCGAGAGCGTTGTGTAGCATCAGCGCGAAACAGAGTGCAATTGACCCGCTGTCGCAGGCGAAAATTCCGGTGAATTCTTGCCGGA
>CAXMMX010000196.1:0-7602 GCA_964194535.1 uncultured Alphaproteobacteria bacterium
TGATTGGCGCCGGGATTTTCGCGTTGCCCGGTAAAATCGCAGCGAATGCCGGTCTCCTGAGCCCGTGGTTATTCCTCGTCGTCGGCGTATTATTCATCACAATCGTTCTTACGTTCGCGGAACTTTCAAGCTATTACGATAAGACTGGCGGCCCGGTTCTCTACGCAACAGACGCGTTCGGTCCATTCGCCGGGTTCAGTACCGGTTGGGCGATCTATCTCAGTCGCATGACGGCGTTCGCTGCAAACGCCAATGTCATGGCGACTTATCTGGCATCACTGCACGACGTATTTGCGAGTGACATCGCCCGCGGCACGATAATTACTGTGGTTACTGTGGGTCTGACCTGGGCGAACATCAGGGGCGTTCGTGACGGCGTGAGAACGATGGCTGTTTTTACTGTTCTGTCTGTCAGCTTGTTTAGGTGCATCATGCTCTCCAGCGTACAAACCTACCCACAACGTGTTCTTGGATTGTACCGGATAGCCTCGGACGTGTCCAGACAGGACGGTGCATATTATGGAAGTTATATCAGTAAGTTGTCGGACGGTTTCGGATAAGACCGGACGCTAATATGGCGGCTATGCGCTCCGCCGGCCAGTTGACGAGCGGGTTGACCTTGATGCGCTCGAACTCCGTTTCGAATGTGCCGAGCGTGGCCCGGCCGCTGGACTGAAACCGCTTGCGTCCGGTCACCCAGGCGGAGAAACCGGTCAGGGCGCGCTTCATGGGGAGTATTTTCCTGATCCGGCAACATTACGGCGCATCAAAATTCCACAGATCGCCGGCAGGATCCGCGCGCGCCGTATCGACAGGATCGGGGCGAATATCGCGCACATCGGTCAGGACGAAACGCTCAACCACCTTTTCGCGGTAGGCAAGCGTTTCGCCGAACAGTTTACCGGTATTGAGAAAGATGACCGGTGTCGCGCGGTCGATGGACGCCACCATATGCAAGAGCACCACGGATTCAGCGCCGAAGGAGGAGATGAGCGCAATCCGCCCCGGGAACACCCGCGTAATCAACAGCTCCAGCAGATCGCCGCCCTCAAGACCGTTAAAATGAGCCTCCAGCTTCGCAAGCAACCGGAGCGAGTCGTCCCGATCAATGTCCCCCTGCATTTGCGTCATTCCACACACCACACATCGGTCCGGCCAGGAGCGCTCATGGCGTCCCGGGCAAGTTGCAACGGCGCAGGTTGAAGGATCGCGCCGCCGCCATGGGTAAATCAAGCCCGGCCGGCTAGCCTTTCGGCTGCGGCACGATCCTTAAATAAGGCTTCGGCGCATCCCAACCGTCGGGATATTTCTCCTTGGCGGCTTCATCCGAAACGGCGGGAACAATGATCACATCATCGCCATCGTTCCAGTTGACCGGTGTCGCGACCTGATGTTTGGCCGTCAGCTGGATTGAATCCAGGACACGCAGCACCTCATGGAAATTGCGCCCCGTGCTCATGGGATAGCTGATAATCAGTTTCACCGACTTGTCGGGTGCAATCACATACACGTTGCGGACGGTCTGATTGTCGACGGGCGTACGGCCTTCCGACGTCTCGCCCGTGTCTGCCGGGAGCATGCCGTAGAGTTTTGCGACCTTGAGTTCCGGATCGCCGATCATGGGATAGTTTATCGCGGTACCCTGGGTCTCTTCGATGTCTTTCGCCCATTTGGCATGATTTTCAACAGGATCAACACTCAAGCCGATGATCTTGCAGTTGCGGGCGTCGAATTCAGGCTTGATCTTGGCCATGAAGCCGAGTTCGGTGGTGCACACCGGCGTGAAATCCTTGGGGTGCGAAAACAACACGCACCAGCCATCACCAATCCAGTCATGAAACTTGATCGGACCCTCTGTCGTCTCGGCCTCAAAATCAGGGGCAGTACCGCCTATTTGTACAGACATTCCAATCCTCCAACACTAAAGCGCCACCGCCAAGAAACGAATGCCTCATTCTCAAGCGGCTCGCGCAGCCTCTTTTACATATGTCTAATACCTAAGGGCTTGTGAGCTGCCCATCAACTATAGGAGAATTATTTTCTAAAGTAATAGAAATTTATCGGAACATGTAGTTATTCCTTCTATTTCTTATGGTTTTTGACGAATATTTTTTTAATATTCCGGCGTCGGCATCATTCGCTGAAATATACGGAAAATCAGGGCGGGTAATTGAGAAACTCCGGCGCCCTCACGACCACGCAGATGTCGATGGTCAGGCTGCGTGCTTCTGTTTTGGAACCGGTGAAGACAGGGCAGCGAGCAATTCCTCACGCCGTGCATCTGCAGCTTCCGCCGCCGTCTGCTTGACCGGACCGTAGCCGCGAATGGCTTGCGGCAGTGTCGCGAGTTCGACCGCGACCCCATGTGTATCACGGGTCAGCCGCTTGATGACCTCGTCGAGCATCGCTTCATAGTCGGCGATCAGCCGCCGCTCCAGCTTGCGGTCCGCGCTGAAACGGAAGGGGTCCAGAAAAGTTCCCCTCAAGCCCTTCGCCCGGGCAAGCAAGGCGAACAGACGCATCGCCCACGGCCCATAGCGGCGCTTGGCGGGACGTCCGGTGAGCGGGTCCTTGCGTGCTAGAAACGGCGGCGCCAGATGGAATTCGAGTTTCAAATCGCCGGTGAACATCTGGTCGAGCTGAACCTGGAAGGCGCCATTGGTGTAGAGCCGCGCCACTTCATACTCGTCCTTGTAAGCCATCAGCTTGAACAGCCCCTGCGCCACCGCGTTGACGAGCGCGGAGGATGACGGCATCCGCTCCAGCTCTGCTTTCCGGATGGCCTCGACGCGCGTGCGATAACGCGCGCCATAGGCAGCATTTTGATAGCGGGTGAGGAAGCGAACCCTCCGCTTGATGATTTCATCCAGCGTTTCGGCGCGCGCGCGCCTGGCCGGCTGAGGCGCGACAGAGCCGAGAATATTGTCCAGCGCTTGGGCGTCGTGAGCCGCATACCTGCCCCAGGTAAAGGCATCCAGATTGTCCTCAACAGCCACGCCGTTCAGTCGAATGGCCTGTTCCAGGGCCTCTCCCGAAACGGGAACCCCGCCAAGCTGCCAGGCATAGCCCAGCAGGAATATATTGGCGGACATGGTGTCGCCGAGCAGCGTTTTGGATATTGCGTGTGCGTCGATGAAGCGGGCCATACCGGCGCCGGCGGATTTGCTCAATGCGCCGCGCATCTCATCCATGGGCATGGCGAGGTCGGGCTGGCGGGTGAAATCGCCGGTCATCATTTCATGGTCATTGGCGATGACCGAGGTCACCCCCTCATTGATAACCGAGAGCACTGTATCGGATGCAGCAACAACCAGATCGCACCCGAGCACCAGATCGGCGCCAGCCGCCGAGGCGCGGACCGACTTGATGTCGTCCGGGCTCTCGCCGACACGCAGATGCACAGCCACCGCGCCGCCCTTTTGCGCCAGTCCGGACATATCGATGACGCCGACACCCTTGCCCTCCAGGTGCGCGGCCATGGCGACAAGCACCCCAACCGTTATCACCCCGGTACCGCCAACGCCGGTCACCACCATGGAATAAGGCCGCGCCAGGCCGGGCAGCTCTGGCTGGGGCACACCCGAGATATCCGGCAAGGGAGGCATCCCGCGAGCGCCCTTGGCTTCCTTGCCCTTGAGCGTCCCGCCGCTCACGCTCACGAAGCTCGGGCAAAAGCCCTTGAGGCACGAATAATCCTTGTTGCAGGCCGACTGGTCGATGGCGCGCTTGCGGCCGAACTCGGTATCCACCGGCACGATCGCCACGCAGTTGGACTGCACGCCGCAATCGCCGCAGCCCTCGCACACCAGCTCGTTGATAACCACGCGTGTCGTCGGGTCTTGTGCCAACCCGCGACGACGACGCCGCCTGAGTTCAGCCGCGCAGGTCTGGTCATAGATAAGAACGCTGACACCCTTCACCTCGCTCAAGTCGCGTTGAACGCTCTCCAGATCGTCACGCGAGTGCAGCCATGTGGTGGATGGGAAATCCGAGCGGGACGGATATTTCGACAAATCCTCGGCGACCACAACCACGCGCTCGGCGCCATCCGACGTCATCTGGTGCGCGAGTTGCTGCACTGTCAAATCGCCGTCGAGCCCCTGACCCCCGGTCATGGCGACCGCGTCGTTGAACAGAATTTTGTAAGTCATGGTGGTGCCGGCGGCGATGGCCGCGCGGATCGCTAGTGCGCCCGAATGCACATAGGTGCCGTCGCCGATGTTCTGGAACACATGACCCTGTTTGGAGAAAGGCGCCTCGCCAATCCAATTGGCGCCCTCACCCCCCATATGGGTGAAGCCTTCGGTGGAGCGGTCCATCCATTGCGCCATATAGTGGCAGCCGATCCCAGCATAGGCATGCATGCCTTCGGGCACGAGCGTCGAAATGTTGTGCGGACACCCGGCGCAGAAGTATGGCACGCGCTCGATGATACCCGGCAATGCCGCAACCCGCGCGGTTATCCTGTCAAGCTGCTCAAGGCGCGCGCGCAATTCCTCATCGTTGCTGCGCGCCAGCAGCCGCTCACCTATTGCTTGGGCGATTTGCACCGGCTCCAGCGCGGCGTGGGCAGGAAACAATGTCTCGCCGTTTTCATCCTGCTTGCCGATGATGACCGGGGCGCTGCGCGTTCCGTAAAGCTGCTCCTTGAGCTGCGTCTCGATGAGCGAGCGCTTCTCCTCCACGACAATCACCGTATCGAGACCGCCGCCGATGAACCGGGTCACCCCCACCGGCTCCAGCGGCCAGGTCAGGCCAAGCTTGTAGAGCCGCACACCGAACGCCGATGCGCGCGCACCCGCCGTTATGCCAAGCAGATCGAGCGCCTCCACGGTGTCGAGGTAACTCTTGCCCGATGTGATGATGCCGATCTTCGGCGCACCGCCGCCCTCAAGTATGATCTGATCGAGCGCATTGGCGCGGACAAATGCGCGCACGGCCGGAATCTTGTAGTCGTAAAGGCGCGCTTCCTTCTCAAGCACATTGTCGCCGCGCCGGATGTTTAAGCCGCCCGGAGGCATTTCGAAATCTTCCGGGAGCGAGATCTTCACCCGGTCAAGGGCGCCGTCGATGGAGGCGCTTTGCTCGATATTGTCCTTCACGCATTTGATGCCGGTCCACACCCCGGCATAGCGCGACAGCGCCCAGCCATAGAGGCCGTAATCCAGAACTTCCTGCAAGCCAGCCGGGTTCATGACCGGCATCATGGCGTCGATGAACTTGAACTCGGACTGATGCGCCGAGGTTGAGGATTCGCAGGTATGATCATCGCCCATCAGCGCGATGACGCCGCCATGCTTCGAGGTGCCCGCGTGGTTGGCGTGGCGGAAGGCGTCACCGGAGCGGTCGACGCCGGGTCCCTTGCCGTACCAGATGCCGAACACGCCGTCATACTTGCCCTGACCGCGCAACTCCGCCTGCTGGGCGCCCCAGATGGCAGTCGCGGCCAAATCCTCGTTTATGCCCGGCTGAAATATGATCGAGCGCGCATGCAGGAACTTTTCAGCCCGCACAAGCTGCTGGTCGAGCCCCCCCAAAGGCGAGCCGCGATACCCGGTTATCAAACCGGCCGTGTTGACACCCTGAGCAGCGTCACGCGCATGCTGCATGAGGGCGAGACGCACGATGGCCTGCGATCCATTCACGAATATTCGCGTCTGGCTCAGGTCATACCGATCCTCAAGGTTGACATGTTTCATAAAAGAATAAGGTCCCATACGCTTCAGCATTCATCTATATCCATATATCACGTCCTTTGACTAACAGCGGCTTCAAATCCGCCGCCGCCGTCGCATTAGAAACCACCACAGAAAAAAAGGACGGCACGATGCTCAAACGCACGCCCGCTACCCCTGTACCAGACACCCCGGAAACCACGCCTGCCGACAGCTTAAAACGCTTCCCGGTGGTGCTAAATGACCGCTGGCGGATAGCAGACGACCCTCTCCAGTGGCACCTTCAGCGCCGGAGAGGCAAGCCGGATAAAAAGCACAGCGGATGGAAGAACCGGTCCTACTGCCGGACGCGAAAAGGTCTCTTGAGATGCGTGAATGAGCATTGCGGAATTGTGGACCTAGAGGCTCTGAATCGGCTTGAGGCGCTGCCAGAGTGGCACGATTAAAATGTTGGCTGACGCTGGGGCATCCGGTTAGCCGGGAGTGCAAGGGGTATTGGCAGCGCGCAGCAGCATAAACCGCACATACACCATTGGCTGGAAGGGATAATAATATATCTTGTCTGCCAATTTGGATATAACTGGGCGGTTGAAAACAGGGCCAGCGTCCTAATGATAATGGATGAGATGCCAGGCGTGCCAAGCCCAAGTTGGTTAGGTGCTATCAAGAACGGTTACCGATGGGTGTGCAATAGGATGCGCGCCAACATCGAGTTCATGGAAACACAGCAGAGCGTTTCCGCCTTTAAGTCTCCAGATACATCTATATCGATATGGAATGTTGCTGTCAGGGTGAGAGCTTCACTTTTTCATTCGGATGTTCCAGATGCCTCAATTGAGGTGCGTATAGCTGATTTCCATGAGACCAAATGGGGTCCAGTGCATCATCTCCGCTGGTTTTCCAAGGACCACGAAATTGGCCGTGCCTCGATGACCTTAAGGGCGGGGAGAACTTACAGAATCCCTGTTGCCAAGCGCAAAGAGGGTACGGCAGCGACGGCACCAATCGGTGATGCGGTACTACTGAGTGAGAGCATTTACAGCATAGGGAAAAAGATAGATTTGAAGCCAGGGCGATACATGATGCGCTTGGCTGTTCATTCCGATGAAAATACATGGTCGTCTGAATTATACTTTTTAAGCGTACCTCGTGACGGCGCAACTAACGGCCTGTTTTATCTCCAAAGACAATATGGGGCCAGCATTGCGCTGGCCTCTTTCTTATGGGGAAAGGGTGCGGGCGCTCACTGAAACGATGGGGAGCTAAAAGCAAACGCCCGCCATGCCCGGCCCTGATGTAGGGAGAATTACGATGCCGGGCACTTGGGTAGATAGTACTTTGAGAAGGCCACCCGAAGGATGTGGTGCGTTACCGCATACAGGGGTCAGCATTGCGCTGGCCCCCTTTCTTGCCCCGACGCATAGTCGACAGATAGAGTCGTGTCTCAGGCTGTGCCACCCAATCGCGTGGCAACGATGAAATAGAGGAATGGAATATGCAGCTATACAACAACGTAGTTCTGACGATCATTGCCACCTGTCTGATCGTGCTGATCTACTCGGCATATAACAGCCAGTGGCAAGTGTATGTTCAGGGCGGAAAGATTAGCGTCGAAGGCAGGGTTTCGGTCCTCGGCCCGGTGACGGTCCAAGGGAAGGTTGCTATCGATAAGCCTATCAAAGCCAAAGCCAAAGCCGATAGCGCGACGAAGAGCTATGGCAAGATACTTCAAGCCCCTGAATGATGGTGGCGACGGCGGTCTAAACGAAAATTGCACCGCATACAGGGGTCAGCATTGCGCTGGCCTCTTTTTTATGGGGCAATGACAAGGAAGGGCTGCGCCCTCATGGTAAGTAAGAACACAGCCCTCCTCAACTTCGCTAGATACCCGTTTGCCTCTTCCGTTTGCAATCCGGCTTCAATGACA
>CAXMMX010000197.1:0-7471 GCA_964194535.1 uncultured Alphaproteobacteria bacterium
GCGGTGAGATACACATAAGGGTAGAGCACGAACGACATCACCAGGACGCCGCCCCACACCGAACGGATTTCGGGAAACCAGTAGTCGACGGCATTGTTCCAGCCGAACACGTCTCGCAACCCCGTCTGCACCGTGCCGGAATAGTCCAGCAATTCCATGTAACAAAACGCGATGATGTAGGTCGGCATCGCCAGTGGCACGAGCAGGAGCCACACGAACAGTCCGCGCCCTGGAAAGCGGAACATGGTGACGAGCCAGGCGGTCCCGGCCCCCACTATGAGCGTCGTGAACCCGACCCCGAGCATCAGCTCCAGCGTGGTCAGCGTAGAGGAGGGCAGGACCGTCGAGATCAGGTGAGGCCAAGTATCGCCGCTTGAGCGCAAACCAAGCACCGCGATGGCAACCAGCGGAGCGGCCGCAAACAGCGCGATTATGAGGGCCGAAATCGACCAGCCAAGATTGCCGGCGCTGTGCAATCTGGCGGCTGCCAGGCGCAGAGAGGATCGCATGTCGAGTGCTGAACTCATGGGCCGTGAAATGTTACTCAATAAGCAAACCTGTGCTCAAGAGCTCGGTCCGTTGTTGTAACCAACTTTGTCGACCAGTGCGCTGGCCTTGGCGCGCAGCTCACCAATCCTGGAGATGGACAGCTTGTCGGGCTTGAACTTGCCGAAGCTTGCCGCGACTTTGCCGGCCGGCACTCCCTTTTTCACCGGATACTCGTGATTGACCGAGGCATAAAGTTTCTGACCCTCATCGGAGGACAGGAATTCCATCAGCCGAAGTGCGTTATCCTTGTGCGGCGCATGCTTGGCCAGCGCCATGCCGGACAGGTTGACGTGCACGCCGCGGCCCTCATTGTTGGGCCACAGCAGCTTGACCGATTTGGCCCATTCCTTCTGTTCAGACTTCTTCTCGTTCGTCATCATCAGCGCCATGTAATAGTGATTGACGAGCGCCAGGTCACACTCACCTGAAAAAACGCCTTTGGCCTGGGCGCGGTCATTGCCCGCGGGCTTGCGCGCCAGGTTGCTTTTCACGCCATTCAGCCACGCTTCGGCTTTTTTCTCACCGTGGTGGGCGATCATCGAGGCGAACAGGGCGACATTGTAAACATGCTGACCGGACCGGGTGCAGATCCTGCCCTTCCACTTCGAATCGGCAAGCTCCTCATATGTGATGGCGTTCTGCCTGACCCGCTCCTTCGAGGCCAGGATGACCCGGACGCGGTTCGTCAGGCCAAACCAGTAACCCTTGGGGTCGCGCAGATTTGCCGGAATATTGGAGTTCACGATCTTGTTGCTGACCGGTTGCGTCACGCCTTTTTTCATGGCCGAGGTGAGGCGTCCGATATCCACCGTAAAAATGAGATCAGCAGGGCTGTTCGCGCCTTCAGCGGCGATGCGTTCTTCGAGCCCCTTTTTCGCATAGATCACATTGGCCTTGATGCCGGTCTTCGCGGTGAACGCCTTGAGCATGGGCTGGATCAGGACAGGCTGGCGGTAGGAATAGATATTCACCTCACCCGCTGCATGGGCAACGGTTCCAAATGCAACTGAGGCGAGGAGCGTAACTGCGGCGCAACGGCCCGAACGCCGGAAGGTAAGGGAGTGCATATTATTTCTCCAATATTCCGGAGTTTAAAGCCCCGGTATCGGTTGACACATCGCTGTTGGGCGCCCCAAAGCGTGACGCACGTTGAGCCGCATAAATGCCGTTTGTCAATTTTATATTTCGTGAATAACCAACTATTAGAACCCTTCTAGGTCACTAATATTAAAATTAGAATTATTCTAAATAAAAAAACAAGTAATTAATAAGTGACTACTTAAATATTAATATAATAATACACTGATTAAACGCTTCATTTTTAAATATACGGGGTTGATATTTACTAATTTTTCAATCAGCGGCAGGTGGTTTTATTGCCTGAAGAAGGGGCGATTTGACGCAGCCAACATCTGGCCCAACGCCAGTGTTCGGGCGGTGCGCCGTGCCTTCTGGTGCTCTCGCCAAGGTGACAACACTCATCCGCTGGATTATAGACTTGTTTTTTTGTTCTTGATTATCCCAAGAGGTGCACGATGACTCGTATCCTTCATACCTTGGCTCTGGCCGCACTGATATTGCTGACGGTGCTGTCTCTCGACGTCCGGTTGGCGCAAGTGCTGGCTGATGCTCAGGCTGATTGCAACAAGGGAAGCGGAGATACCGCGATACGGGGGTGTACCCGGATAATCAAGTCCAGACGCCTCTACGAAAAACCGATCAGCCAAAAGAACCTTGCCATCATCCACTACAACCGTGGCATCGAATATGCCAACAAACGCGATTATGACCTCGCCATCGCCGACTATAGCAAGGCCATAAATCTCAACCCGGCATATGCCAGCGCCTACAACAACCGCGGTAACGTCTATAAAAAAAAGCTCCAATACGACCGCGCCATCTCCGACTATGACAAGGCCATCAAGCTCGAACCGAAACACGTCTTCGCCCACAACGGGCGCGGCAACGCCTACAAGGCCAAGGGCCAATATGACCGCGCCATTGCCGACTATAACAAGGCCCTCAAGCTCATCCCGAAATCCGCCAGTCCATATGGGAACCGGGGGTTGATATTCGAAGAACTCGAGCAGCGTGATAAAGCCATCGCCGATTTCCGGAAGGCCGGTAAGCTACGCTCCGGGGACAGGGTTGGAACGAGCGGTCTCAAGCGCCTCGACGCCACGCACTAGAAAGGCTGGAATATCCGCTTTACGAGGTAAAGCCACAATTCGCCGCATTGGTGCTGCCATTCTCATGCATGAACAGGCGGCCAGGCCCGCATTGTGACTCTTCATATCTGTCCTACCGCTTCGCTGTTTGAGGACCATATTTTTGCTTCCACACAACGACAGGGTGTCGGATAGAGTGTGGAGCGATAGTGGCCGGGACCAAATCCATGAAAATAAAAAAATCGGCGAAACTGGTGTTCGCTCTCGCCCTGGTTATTGGCGTTGCGGCGCTGGGCTATTCGCTGCGCTATGCGGGGCAGGTGCTGTCGTTCGCTTCGGCCTACTACGCCAAGACATTATGCTCAGGAGTTTACCTGGCAAAACGCGACGAGCACCAGCTTGTCACTGAGGATGTGCTTGCCGACAGGCCGTTTGTCCTGCGGCACTGGCGCGCGGAGGTTTACCGCGACCGCCAGCTCGTCAACGTTGCCCTGTCGGGATTTGCCGGGCACAATGCGCTGTATCGCCCGGGGCTTGGATGCACGCTGGTGACCGACACGAGCATCAAGGCGCTTCAGGAGCAGGTGAAGGGCTTTTCGCCACCACTGCCGGCCGGGCGCTCCACCGCATTATGGCCGCAAGGCGGCGGCGTCGAGCTTTCCGGTTCGCGTGAAGGCGTAGATACGCAAAAACTCGAAAATGCCATGGACGCAGCCTTTGCCGAGCCGAACCAGAGCGCCAAGCGCCGCACGCGCTCTGTTGTCGTGGTCCACAAGGGCCGTATCATCGCCGAGCGATATGCCGAAGGCTTCGGCCCCGATACGCCGCAAGTTGGCTGGTCCATGGGCAAGAGCGTTCTCAACGCACTCATCGGCACACTGGTCGCGGATGGACGTTTGAGGCTGGACTTGAACCACCTGTTACCCCAATGGCAGGGGGCTGGGGATCCGCGCAGAGTCATCACGGTCGACAATCTGCTGCGCATGGTGAGCGGGCTCGATTTCGACGAGCCCCATGCGCGCATTCTGTCTGATGTTCGCAAGATGCTGTTTCTGAACGGCGATGCAGCCGCTTACGCGGCTGAAGAAAAACTCAGGACTCCGGTAGGCAGTTCATGGGTCTATTCGAGCGGATCCTCGGCGCTTCTGGCAAGCGCAATGCGCACGGCGCTGGGCGGGTCGCAAGCGCAGTATTTCTCCTATCCCCGCAAGGCGCTGTTCGGCCCGCTGGGCATGAATAGCGCGGTCATGGAACCCGATGAAGCCGGCATATTCCTGGCGCCCGCCTTCGTCTATGCCTCGGCGCGGGATTGGGCGCGGCTGGGATTGCTGTATCTCAATGACGGCGTTTGGGAGAGCAAGCGGATTTTGCCCGAAGGATGGGTGAAAACCTCTCTCAAGCCCACGCCCCAGTCCGGCGGCCAGTATGGCGCGCATCTGTGGCTTGAAATTCCCGGCTTCCTGCGTCCCCAAACGCCGTCCGTTCACCCCCCTCCTGAAGATGCTTTCTTCATGCTGGGACTTGATGGACAGATGGTGGCGGTTATTCCCTCGCTCCAGCTGGTGGTCGTGCGACTTGGGCTGTCACGCAGGCGCAATGCCTGGGATCATGAGGCGTTCCTGCATCAGTTGCTTGGCGCGTTTGGAAAAGACTAGGGGCTATTCAGGAGCATACTTGGCGGTCGCCACCCGGTGTTGAGGAAAAGTCACGTCGATCCGTGTGCCTGAATCGGAAATGCTGTGCAGTTTGAACATCGCCCGGTTGGCTTCCACCAGCGCCTTGGTAAGCGGCAAACCGAGCCCGGTGCCCAACTGTTTGCGGGGCGAGGTGTCCAACTGCTGGAAGGGCTTGAGCGCCACTGAGATTTCACCCTCCGACATGCCGATGCCGGAATCGCGCACGCGAAGTCTCACGCCGCCGGAGGAATTGCGCTGGGTCGAGACGATGACCTGGCCGCCGGGCTTGGTGAATTTGATGGCGTTCGACACCAGGTTCAAAATGATTTGTCTGATGGAGCGCCGGTCTGCCAGTACGCCCGGCAAGTTGTTGGCGAAAGCCGTGCGCAGCAGCACACGCTGGCGCTGGGCCTGGGGTTGCATGGAGTGTATGCTCTCACTCACCACTTCTTCCAGATCAACGGCCGTAAAATTCAGCTCGAACTCACCCGCCTCGATCTTGGAAATATCCAGCAGGTCGTTGACCAGGCTCAGTGCATAGAGGCCACTTTCGTGGATATCGCGGATATAGCCGCGGTAGCGGTCATTGCCGATAGGCCCCAGTTGCTCCTCTTTCATGAGTTCCGCAAAACCAATGATCGAATTGAGCGGTGTTCTCACCTCGTGGCTGACCTTGGCGAGAAAATCCGTTTTGTTGAGATGAACGATCGATCTTGGCTCATTCCTACTCTTGTTCTTGTTTTTGCTCTTGCGGTTCTTGGCGCGTTTTTTTTGTTGTACATCCTCTCCATCGGTTTTAGCGGTGGAGATCCTGGCCGGGGACGCGCTGTCCTTTTTTACTCTGGAGGCTGGCTTGGGAAGCGTGTCCTTTTGCGGATGAAGGACAAGCAGGACCGCCTTCTCATCCCCTTCGGCCGCGATTGGATAGACAGCTACGGGCACGCGGAATTCACGTCCGCTGCGTGAGCGCGCGTTCAGTTCAATCGCTTTTGCCGTCTCGCCCGACTTTTTACCCAGATGTTTTGCCAAAGCTTGTGTCTCGCTTGGGAAAACCGCGTTCAGACCGCCTGCGTCCTCGAGTTCTTGTGCCGATCTGAACCCGAAGGCCAGTGCAAATGCAGTGTTGGCCTTGACCAGATGTGCGCTTTCGCACACCGCAAGTCCGGCCGGAAGCACTTCCAGAAGCTGCGTTGTGCTAGGCTCGCGCAAGTTGGTCAGTGTAAGCGATTTATCGCGTTTGCTTTCCTGCAGCGTCTCTTTGTCATTGTGAATGGTGGTGTCAGCACCCTCACTGTCATCGGGAGCCGAAATCAGACGCGCAAGTTTGGC
The DNA here is from genome assembly GCA_964194535.1 of uncultured Alphaproteobacteria bacterium. Lineage (GTDB taxonomy): Bacteria > Pseudomonadota > Alphaproteobacteria > Rhizobiales > Methyloligellaceae > UBA2767. Next base: position 5,723 of record CAXMMX010000197.1, read on the forward strand.
CAGGGTTTCGCTGTTTCCCGCCCCGGCCGATCCGCCATTCGGTTTTTCAAACTGTCCCATCACATAGAGGCCGCTATTGTCCCGGCATGCGGGGTAAATTCCCGTTCGGGATGCTCCAATGCCGATGCGCGCAATAACGAGATCGCCCGCGTGCCTTCAACCTGATTTGCGATTTTGAGCCGATGCCCATCGGATCAAATACTCACTGTTTTTTTCTCTGTCCTACCGCTTCGCTATTTGAGGAGCCTTAAACCCTTGCATACTGCGTTTCCTGACCGGCGTCCACACAGTGTTTACAGGCATCCACGGCTATATTTATGTTGCGTTGCAAAAAAAATTGTTGCAATGCAGCATAAATAAGCTTATGTGAAGCATGCCGCACTGAGCGGCGATGGAATATGAGCAATCCCGGGTGCGGGCCCGGCGTAGAAAATGTAAGGACATAAAATGTCAAATTCCAATTCGAACAACACTGATGAGGCCGTTGAGGCCGTGGCGGAAACTTTCAAAAAAGTGGAAGCAGGCGTTTCGGAGCTTTTCGAAGGCGTCGATATGGCGGTGCCGGAAGCGGTGCGCGCAATTGCAGAGAAGACCGTGACGCAGAGCCGCGAAGCTTACGAGACTGTCAAGGATACGATGGAAGAGGCCGTTGAGGTTCTTGAAAAATCCGTCGACCAGGCGAGCCAGGGCGCAGCCGCGCTCAACCGCAAGGTCATCGACAATGCCCAGACCAACCTGAACACCAGTTTTGATCTGGCGAAGGATCTGGCGAGCGCAAAGAATATCGCGGAGATCATGGAATTGCAGGCATCCTATGCCCGCAAGCAGTTCGAAGTGCTTACTGCCCAGGCGGAGGAGATTCGCACTCTTTCCACAAAGATCACCACGGACACCACCAATCCGCTCAAGGATCATGTTTCGCAGTCCATTGACAAGGTCATGGCCAGCTAACATATAAGGATTAGGGCCTGTCCTATTAAGTTGTACGGGCAGGCCGCGTTCAGAAGTGGCGTAGCGTTGAGTTGACCTGCCACCAGCGGCAGGTGGTAAAGCGTTAGTCAAGTGTATCCCTCAGAGTAAACATGTGCCGGAAGGCCCGGAGCAGACAATGCTTCGGGCCTTCTTTTTTATGGCGGTTTTTTTAATTTCCAGGCACTGCCGCAGGGCTGTTGCAAGATGATGGCCCAGCGCTTAATTTGCACGCCAGTTCACACCTTATGTGCCGCTGTAGCTCAGTTGGTTAGAGCGCTTGATTGTGGATCAAGAGGTCGTATGTTCGATTCATACCAGCGGTACCACTGTTATCAAGGGGTTAGGAGAGTTGCAACTTCCCCCATTCTCCTTTGGGTGCCACCTTGGGTGCCAAACCCACTTAGTTGGACTGCGACAGTAAAGCTCTGATTTCACCACAAATATCGTAAGGCTTTGGCCAATAATTGGCCTTAAGGAGTGACACTTTAGAGCCTACCACCATCACCCCCTAGGGGTGGGGGCTTCGCATGTATGGAATCGCACAGACGTGACTTTAGGCAAAATTTCGACAACGCCCCATGTCCACTTTACCCCCCAAAGCGGACATTATTCCGCACTGCATCAAATGTCCGCTAATAGCCAAAAGCGGACATTCCTAACCACCGACCAGACACAGGATGGGGTGACAAATATTTGCCTGCCATGACATTCGGCTCTCGATGGAGCGCACAGTTGCACTCTCACGCTTCGAGGCTTGAACTGGCATCCACGGCATGG
>CAXMMX010000198.1:0-17872 GCA_964194535.1 uncultured Alphaproteobacteria bacterium
TGCACGCACAAGCAAACGGGACAAACCGGCAGCGGGAAACCACACTTTCTGGGGCCGTGCAGCCCGAAAAGCCGTGTGGTACGTGGGCGGCATCGTTCTTACGACACTTGTGGCCAGGATCGCGGTTGCCCCCTTTGCCGCGTTCCACTTCCACAAGCTGGCGCAATTCTCCCTCATTGCCAACCTGGCGGCGATGCCGCCATTCGGTCTTGTGGTGATGCCTGCGGCACTGGTTGCCTTGATGACCATGTCATTCGGACTGGAAGCCCTGCCTTTACAGATCATGGCCTGGGGCATCGACCATGTGGTGTGGATTGCCAGGGAAGTTTCAAGCTGGCCAGCAGCCACCGTGCGTGTGGCAACGATGCCAGTAGCATCGCTTATTGCCCTTGTTATCGGCGGCCTGTGGCTGTGCCTGTGCCTGTGGCAAAAGCCCTGGCGGCTGTCGGGCTTGGCTATTGCCAGCATCGGTCTTGCGACGGCTGGAAGTGCGCCGCGGCCAGATTTGCTGATTGGGCGCGACGGCAAGCTGCTCGCGGTACGCACGCACGCCAATATTCTGTCAGTCACGGGCGGCAAGCAGTCCAGCTACTCCCTGGAGCAGTGACTGCGCGCCGATGGCGATGCGCGCGACCCGGTTATGGCGTTGAAGGGGCAATATTTCAAATGTGATGAACTGGCCTGCATAGCAACGGTAAAGGGCAAAACGGTTGCCTTTGTCCGTCATCCGGCAGCGCTCGCGGAGGAATGTGCGCGCGCCGACATCGTCGTGGCGCAAATTCCCCTGGGCCGTACCTGCCCGAAAGCCCGGGTCACGGTCGATCGCATCGATTTATGGGCCGATGGCGCGCACGCGCTTTATCTGGACGGGCAGTCCATCCGCATTGAAACGGTCGCGCAGAGCAGGGGAGCGCGGCCCTGGTCACGCACGGCCTCAAAGCGGCGCAAGCCGGCGCCGGACGGCAATGCCTATGCAGATGAAATCAAAAGGTCCGAGTGACATTTATTACGCACTTTCTTAGGCACGAACCGCACACACTTCGCCTGAGAGTGACCAGAGCAGGTTTAATAAACGCGAATAAGCCCCACCAGCGTACCTTGCACATCGACCCTGTCGGGCCCGAAAATACGGGTCTCATAAGCCGGGTTGGCGGCCTCAAGCGCAATGGAGTCGCCGCGACGGCGCAATCGCTTGAGTGTCGCTTCTTCCCCGTCGACAAGCGCCACAACGATATCGCCCGTATTGGCCGTATTGCCGCGCCGGATAATGATGGTATCGCCCTCGAGAATACCGGCATCGATCATCGAATCGCCTTTGACATCAAGCGCAAAATGCTCGCCCTTGGTCAGCAATTCGGGGGGCACATCGATCGTGCGGCTGCGGTTCTGAATGGCCTCGATTGGGACGCCGGCTGCGATCTGTCCCATGACGGGGATGGCAACATTTCCCGATGCGGCTACGCCGTCGCTGCTCTCGCGTACGCGCCCAAGGCTACCTTCGATAACGCTGGGAGAAAATCCGCGCCCGCCGCTGCCCGTAGCGTAGCCAACCGATTCTGGTAGTTTGAGGATTTCCAGCGCCCGGGCCCGGTGGGGCAGTCGGCGGATAAATCCGCGCTCTTCCAAAGCCGTTATGAGCCGGTGAATGCCCGATTTGGACTTGAGATCGAGCGCTTCCTTCATTTCATCGAATGACGGTGGTACGCCGCTTTCCTTCACCCGCTCGTGGATGAACATCAGCAATTCTTTTTGTTTGCGTGTCAGCATCTAAGCCCCTCAGCTGTTATCGCCGCCTTCGTTCTGGCTGTCCCGAAACAAACTAGACACCAGATATGGACAAATCATGAACATCTATACATGTTCTAGTTGTGTTCCGCAAGGGGGATGACCGCACATATCCCTTTGCCGTATGTGGGGCGGCAACGGTAAGCAAATTGATAGGCTTGCATTCCGTAAGGAAAGATAGAAATGGCACGCGGTAAATACCTGTCCCTAGAAGAAGCCAGTTCATCACACCACCCGTCTTTCCGGCGGAAGCCGGAATCCAGTGCAGGAGTGCCACACGCAGCGCCGCTAAAGACTGGATCCCGGATCGCGCGGCGGATTGAAACAGGTGACATACCCATCACCCGGGCCGCCGCTTGTCCGGGATGACGAGGTGGGAAAGACATATGCTTTTTCGTCACCCCCGGACTTGATCCGGGGGTCCATTGTGAGGTCCCATTCACGCATGAGTGGGTGGGTTTATATTCTGACATCGCGGCCACGCGGTACGCTTTATGTCGGCGTCACGAACAACCTTGTGCGGCGCATCCATGAACACCGCGAAGGGCTTGCCGACGGCTTGCCGATGGCTTCACGAAGAGCCAGGAACTGAAGAAACTTGTCTTCTATGAACGCCACGAAACCATGCCGCTCGCAATTCAGCGTGATAGGACAATCAAGCATTGGCCGCGCCGGTGGAAGATCGATCTGGTTGTGGGCATGAACTCTGAGTGGGTGGACCTCTGAGACGATATTACGCGCTGAGTAAGTCCGTCAGGCAGCGTGGGCCCCCGGATCAAGTCCGGGGGTGACGACGAGGAGGTTTGAGGGAGACGAGATGTGAAATGCGAGGGTGAAGAAGGAGATAGGCACTCTGGCATGAGCCGGAATGCCGGGTGTCTTGCTTGGACGACCTTTAAAAATCCAGCGGCAATATGGGCACCGCGTCACCGGCGCCCGCAGCCGGGGCGCCAGGCGCGCGCACGATCAGGCAGTCGGCTTGCGAGAGGGGGGAGAGCAGGGAGCTGTCCTGGGAGCGGACAGGCGTGACCAGCACCGCTCCGTCCGGCCCAGTCTCGAGCGTCGCGCGCATATAGTGCTGGCGGGGTCCGTTTTTCTCGACATCCGCACCGAGAATGGCGGTTTTTTGCGCGGTTGCGGGGCTATCAGTCCCGAGCATTTTCTCCAGCATGGGGATGAGGAATATCCTTGAGCACACCATGGCCGAGACCGGGTTTCCCGGCAGCCCCAGCACGCGCTGATCCCCCAGATGCCCGAACATGAGCGGCTTGCCGGGGCGCATGGCGATCTTCCAGAAATCGAGCGTCATGCCGGCGGCCTCGAGCGCGCCCTGGACAAGATCATGTTCGCCAACCGAGGCCCCGCCGATGGTCAGCAGAATATCGGCGTCACGGGCACGGGTGATATGTTCGCTCAAGCTCTCTTGAGTGTCGCGGGCGATGCCGATGCTCCGAGGCTTCCCCCCCGCGCCTTCGATCATGGCGGCAAGGCCATATAAGTTTGACGAGATGATCTGCCCCGGCTTCAATTCCTCACCGGGCAGGACCAGCTCATCCCCCGTCGCCAAAATCGTCACGACCGGTTTGCGGCGCACGGCAAACTGCGTCACATTCATTGCAGCCGCGAGCGACAAATCCCGCGCCAGAAGCTTGCGTCCCTTTCCAAGCAGCACGTCGCCTTCAGTAAAATCGAAACCCCGGGGGCGAACATACATGCCATGCCCGGCGCGCTCATTTACAGTGACGGTATCACCATCGCGCGTCGCATCTTCCTGGATGACGATGGTGTCGGCGCCGCCCGGCACGGCGCCCCCGGTGAAAATGCGCACGCCCTGGCCTGAGCCAACTTGCCCATCGAAGGGGTGCCCGGCGGCGGCATCGCCAATCACCTTCAGATCACAGGGTATTTCGGCCAGATCACTTGCCCTGACCGCATAACCGTCCATGGCTGACGCATCGAATGGCGGCTGGGTGATGCGGGCGGCGACGTCTTCTCCAAGCACCCTGTTGTGGCCGCCTTCAAGAGGAACGATCTCGGTTTCCACGGGCTCAAGACCCGCCACGACGCGCACAAGGGCCTCATCTACACTGAGCATGGGTTTAGGGTCCGGACCCATTAATGGCCCGAAGCCACATAATGGCCCGAGCGTCCGCCGGATTTCTCCAGCAGGCGGATACCGGAAAAGGACATGCCCCGGTCGACCGCTTTCACCATGTCATAGATGGTGAGGCAGGCGATGGACACGGCCGTCATGGCCTCCATTTCCACGCCCGTTTTCCCTGAAACCTTCACTCTTGCCGTAACGTGGATGCCGGCTGGCTCCTTTGCGGGTTCGAAATCCACGCTCACCTGCGACAGCGCCAGCGTATGACACAGCGGGATGAGTTCATGGGTGCGCTTGGCAGCCATGATACCGGCAAGACGCGCAGTCGCGAGGACATCGCCTTTTTTGGCGTCGCCTTCCTCGATGAGCTTGAGCGTCTCGGCGTCCATGGAGACGAAACCTTCCGCGATTGCGACGCGCTCCGTCACGTCCTTGTCCGCCACATCGACCATATGCGCTTCGCCGCGCTCGTTCAGGTGGGTCAGGGTCTTCTTTGTCATTGCGCAGTGGCTCCGTGTTCACGGGCAGGAAAGGCGAGGAGGGCCCGCGTAGCTGCCTCTACATTCTCCTGCCGCATCAGGCTTTCGCCCACCAGGAAGGTCCGTACGCCATAGTGTTCAAGCCGCGCCAGGTCACTGGGAGCGTTTATCCCGCTTTCAGACACGATAATCCTGTCATCGGGCGCCTTCGGCGCCAGTGCGCCAGTTGTCTCAAGCGTGGTTTCGAAACTTGTCAGATCACGGTTGTTGATGCCGATAAGCGATGTGTCGAGTTCAAGCGCGCGTTCCAGCTCCGCTTCATTGTGAACTTCCGCCAATACATCCATGTTCCAGTCCTTCGCGGCGGCGCAAAGCTCCCTGGCCTGGGTATCGCTCACCCCGGCCATAATAATGAGGATACAGTCCGCGCCCCAGCACCGCGCTTCCACCACCTGATAGGGGTCCAGCATGAAGTCCTTGCGCAAAACCGGCAGGGCACAGGCGCCGCGCGCCGCACCCAGATACTCGCGATGGCCCTGGAATGACGGCTCGTCGGTAAGGACCGACAGGCAGGCTGCGCCCCCGGCCTCAAAAGCTTTTGCAAGAGAGGCGGGGTCGAAATCTTCCCGGATCAGGCCCTTGGACGGGCTGGCCTTCTTGATTTCAGCAATCAGCGCGACGTCGCCGCCGTGGATTTTATTCGTAATCGCATCGACAAAGCCGCGCGGGGGAGACGCGGCGCGGGCCTTTTCTTCGAGTGCGCCAAGTGGACGCGCGGCTTTTGCTGCGGCGATCTCTTCGCGTTTGTAGGCGTTTATCTTATCGAGAATGCTGCCCATGGGTTTCAAGCGTTGGTGATGGCGATAAGATCGTCAAGGCTTTTACGCGCCGCACCACTGTCAATGGCCATTGCCGCCAGTTTCGCCCCTTCTAAAAGTCCTTCGGTCTTACCTGCCACAATTAATGCGGCAGCAGCATTGAGCACCACGATATCGCGGAACGCGGATGGTTTGCCCGAAAGAACAGCGTCAATGGCCTTTGCATTCTCATCCGCGTCACCCCCGGACAGGTTTTCCGGGCTCGCCTGCGCCAATCCTGCGTCATCGGGTGTGACTTCAAACGTGGTTACGGAACCATCCACGAGTTCCGCCACAAAAGTGGGTCCGGTCGTGGTGAGTTCATCAAGCCCGTCGCTGCCATGCACCACCCATACGCGCGTTGACCCCAGATTGGAGAGCACTTGCGCCAGTGGAACAACCCAGTCGCGTGAGAACACGCCGATAACCTGGTGCTTCGCGCCGGCCGGATTGGCCAGCGGCCCCAGCAGATTGAATATGGTCCGCATGCCAAGCTCAGCGCGCACAGGACCCACATGGCGCATGGCGGAATGATGTTTGGGCGCAAACATGAAACCGACGCCGGCCTCTTCAATGGCTTTTGACACGATCTGCGGTCCGACATCCAGATTAACGCCAAGCGCGGCCAGCACGTCCGCTGAGCCGGACTTTGACGACACCGACTTGTTGCCATGCTTGGCGACAGGCACGCCCGCGCCCGCGACGACGAAGGCCGTGCAGGTGGAAATATTATAGGTGCCCTTGGCGTCGCCTCCGGTTCCGCATGTATCGACAGCGCCCTCAGGCGCTTTGACGGTAGTGGCCTTGGCGCGCATGGCCTGCGCCGCGCCGGTGATTTCCTCGACCGTTTCGCCGCGCACGCGCAGCCCCATGAGAAACGCGCCCATCTGCGCCGCACTCGCCTCGCCGGACATCATGATGGCAAAGGCCTCCATCGCTTCATCTTTGGCAAGGGACTGCCCCTCGGCAACCTTGGCTAAAAATAAGGAGAAACCGGACATGAGCAGCTCTCGTTACACCGCCGCCATGGCCGCATCGAATGGCGCGGCGGGTTCGTGTTTGATGCCTGCGAGATCAAGGAAATTCGCCAGCAGGGCATGACCATGTTCCGAGGCAATGCTTTCGGGGTGAAACTGCACCCCGTGCAGGGGGTAGGTTTTGTGCTGAAGCCCCATGATGACGCCATCTCCGGTTTCAGCCATTATCTCAAAACAATCGGGAAATGTCTCGCGTTCAACGGTCAAGGAATGGTAGCGGGTCGCCTCGAACTCGGCCGGCAGACCGGCGAAGATACCGGCGCTCGTATTGCGTGCGGACGAGGCGCCGGCTCCCAGATTGCGTATGGTGGAGAGCTTGCCATGCATGAGCGTGGGGGCACGCACGATCTTGCCGCCAAATGCCTGCCCGATCGCCTGATGCCCGAGACACACGCCCAGGATTGGCACATCGTCGCCCGCGCGCTTTACCAGATCAAGGCAAATCCCGGCTTCGTTCGGTGTGCAGGGCCCCGGCGAGAGCACGATGGCCTGCGGCGCTTCCTCAAGCACCTGATCAACGCTCACCTTATCATTGCGGTAGACGCGGCACGGCGCCCCCAACTCGCCCAGAAAATGGACCAGGTTGTAGGTGAAGCTGTCATAGTTATCAATCAGGGTCAGCATGGTGGTGTTCTAAACCGTGTGTGCCCACTGACGTCAAGTCGCATTCGTGGTGAATCAATCAATATCAAGGAGAATATCCATGCTGAAGGCGCACGTCCTCGACACGATTTATCCGCATTCCAGGAACGCGGCTCACGCCGTCGAGGTGCCTCCCGGCGCGCGCCTGCTTTTTACAAATGGCCAGACCGGCACACAGCCAGACGGGGTTACACCGCCCTCTACCGGGGAGCAGGCAAACGTGGCGTTCGAGAGGCTGCAAGCTATTTTACAAGCCGCGGACATGACGCTTGGGGACATCGTGCGTCTCAACACCTACCTGACCGATGAAGAAGACGTTCAAACCTTCCTCGACGAGCGTGACCGCATACTGGGCGATCACAATCCGGCGGCGACTTTCTTTATCGTGAAAGCGCTCGTGCGCCCGGAGTTGAAAATCGAGATCGAAGCGGTGGCCGCAAAGGTCGACTGAGCGGGAGATCAGCGGGACGGCAATTCTCGCGGCAACACGAAGCGCTGCAAATATCCCGCGTCCGGTATAATAGTTTTCCAATCCCTCTCAAACGCGAGTACCGCGAGCGCGGCTGTCGGAAAATTCGATTCGAGGGTGTCCAAAGCATCGCCTATGCCATCGCCGGACAATGTCACGGCCAGGGAATACATCCCCGGATTGTGCCCAATCAGCATCGCGTGGCCACAGCTTTCGGGCAGGGCCTGCAACAGCCACAGCATCTCGCCGGGCCCCGCATGATACAGGCCATCCTCATAGCGTATTTCAGGCGATGGACCCCACTCCTGCGAGGCAAGTTCAAGCGTCTGGCGGGCGCGCTTGGCAGTCGAACACAGCACAATTTCCGGCACCAGTCCTTCGCTCGCAATATAGGATCCCATGCGTGGCGCGGCTTTTTTACCGCGCGGGGCGAGGGCGCGCTCGAAATCACCCAACCCGGGATTATTCCAGGCGGATTTGGCATGGCGAAATAACGACAGTGTCACCATGAGTTTAGGGTCCTAGCCCTCGTTGGAGCCGGTGGCGAAACGAACCGCTTCTTCGGCAGCCCGGAACAGCGCCTTGGCCTTGTTCTGGCATTCGGTCTGCTCGGACTGGGGCACGGAGTCCGCAACGATACCGGCGCCGGCTTGGACATGCATCACGCCATCCTTGACCAGCGATGTTCTCAGCACGATACAGCTGTCCATATCGCCATTGGCAGAGAAATAACCGACGCAGCCGGCATAGATACCGCGTTTCTCCTGCTCCATCTCATCGATGATTTCCATGGCGCGAACCTTCGGCGCGCCGGACACCGTGCCGGCAGGAAAGCCCGCCATCAAGGCGTCGATGGCGTCGCATTCAGGATCAAGTTCTCCAACCACATTTGAGACGATGTGCATCACCTGGGAGTAATATTCCAGGAAGAAGCTGTCGGTGACGCGTATGGTCCCGACCTTGGCGGCACGGCCTAGATCATTGCGTCCCAGATCAAGCAGCATCAGGTGCTCCGCGCGCTCTTTGGGATCTTCGAGAAGTTCTGCCGAGAGCGCAGCGTCTTCGGCCTTGGTCGCCCCGCGCGGGCGGGTACCGGCGATGGGGCGAATGGTCACTTCACCGCCGCGGGCCCGCACCAGGATTTCCGGGCTTGAGCCGACAACCGAAAATCCGTCGAGATTGAGGTAGTAGAGGAATGGCGAAGGGTTCACCCTTCTCAGCGCTCGGTAGAGTGAGAAGGGGGGCAGGGTGAAAGGCGCTGAAAAGCGCTGGCTGAGCACCACCTGGAAGATATCTCCGGCGCTAATATAGTCCTTCGCCCGGGTCACCTTCGCCATATAGTCTTCAGGCGTGGTGTTCGACTTGGGCTCAGGCTGCGGCACAGCCGAGTTATCAAGCCTTGCCGAATGGGGCAGGGGGGAATCAAGCCGAAGCATCGTGCTGCGCAAACGCTCGGCTGCGCTGTTATAGGCATTCCCGGCAGACACGCCCTCAGCTGGACGCACAGGCGTCACTGCCGTGATTTCGTCGATAACCGCGTCAAAAATCACCATGATGGTCGGCCGGATCATAATCGCATCCGGCGTACCGATTAGATCAGGATTGTCGCACGGCAAATGCTCTATGAGCCGAACCGTGTCATAGCCCATATAGCCGAACACACCGGCGGCCATCGGGGGGAGGTCATCCGGCAGCTCGATCCGGGACTGATCCAGCAACTCACGCAACGCTGCAAGCGTACCGCACTTGCAAGGCACATATTCAGATTGCTCCAGCGGAGCCATGTTGATCTCGGCCTTGTCACCATTGGCGCGCCAGACAAGATCGGGGTCAAAGCCGATGATTGAATAGCGGCCACGCACCGCGCCGCCTTCTACCGATTCAAACAGGAATGAGTAGGGACGCCCCTCGGCCAGCTTGAGAAAGGCGGAAACGGGTGTTTCCAGATCCGCAACCAGCCGCGTCCAGACAAGCTGGGGTTTGCCTGCCTCATATGAACTGGAGAATTCATCTGAGGACGGTTCGACCCGTCCGATACCGGGCTTTTGGGACATTGTCATCATACAGCCCGGAGCCGCCCGTTAAAACAAGCCGTTTCCGCGGCGGCCACCGGAATATTGACGCCCGGAAGTTGCTTCCTGGAACACGGTCTGATTGATATTGACACCAAAACCTTCCCTCAGAGCGCGGATATATTGCACGACGAGATCATCTCCGATTTCAGGAATAACCGATTTCAGCAATTCATCCTGCCCTTTGGAATCGAGTGCTTTGGGTATATTCGACTCAGTTACCTGAAAGATCAGCCGGCCCTTACCGTCCGGCGCGGCGGTCGAGCCAAAAGCTCCTTTTTTGAGAGCAAAAGCCTGCTGCAGGGCCGCGGGCGACAAATCGGCATCCCGGGCCGTGCGCTTCAGCGCATTACTCTCAACGATCTCAACGCCAAAACTCAAGGCAAGATCGGCAAGCTTTTCACCGCTGCGCAACTTGTCGACGAGTTCCTGTCCCTTTTTAGCCAGAAGAGTACGCTCCTCCGTCTCGTGCAATTTCTTGGCAGCCTCGTCCTTCACTTCCTCAAAGGATTTCAGACGTTCAGGCGTTATTTTAAGTACCTCGTACCAGATAAACCCGCGCTCGGGCGTTTCTTCAGGATCGGTCTCCAGGCCTACATCGGCGGAAAAAATCGCGCGTAAAACACCAGGCTGCCGCGCCAGGAGTTCGACCGGCTTGCCATCGGCTCCCAATCCGCGGCGGTCAAGGGCCGGCACCTCGATATATTTCAGATCAAGTTTCTTGCCGACTTCGCCAAGCGTCGCTCCGCCTGCGCGTTCGTCCTCGATTTTATCATAAGCATCGAGAATGGTTTCGGCGGCTTTCTCCGCAGCCAGTCCCTTGTGGATATTTTCGCGTTCATCTTCGAGCGTCCTGACCACTGCAGGTTCGATCTTTGTGACCTTTGCAATCACGCTCGCCAGCGCGCCTTCAACGGGCTTGCTGATTTCTCCAACACTCAGTGAAAACACCGCATCGGCCACCGCTTCATCGGCCAGGCCGGTCTTGGCAATAACGCCGAGGTCAATGTCTTGCCTGGTCAGGTTGCGCGCCTTGGCGATTTCCATGAAATCGGCGCCGTTTTTCAATTTCCCGTAAGCCTCTTCGGCGGTTTTTATGTCTGGAAACGGGATCTGCAATACGGCGCGCCTTTCGGGCGTGCTGAAGCGGGCCTTGTTGTGCTCGAAATAGGCCTTGATATCTTCTTCACTGATTTTGACTTCTTTCGACAACGCCTCTGGCGTCAAAACGATGACGCCAATCTTGCGGGTCTCGGGGGCTCTGAACTCGCTCTTGTGGGTGTTGTAATAGTTGCGAGCGTTTTCCACGCTCGATTCGCCGACTTCGCCAAGCTGCGACAGCGGTACGGTGATGTAGGTCAATTTGCGCGTCTCGTTGCGGTATTTGTTGGCGGCGTCGAGCATGACCTTGGGAACTTGAGCTCCTGCCGTAACCGTTCCGGTTATCTGCTGCATGACAAGCCCGCGATGCTGGCGTTGCATGAACACCTGCTCGCTCAGGCCATTTGCCTGCAACAGCTGGTAGAACCGCTCCTGAGAGAAATTACCGGTGGAATCCTTGAAAGCGGCCTCACGTTTCAGCCTGGCGCCAACCGCTTTTCTGGTCACGTCGAGACCGAGCGACTTGGCCTGGGTTTCAATCGCCGCGTCGCCGATAAGACGCAGGAGAATCTGGCTGTCGAGAGCCATGGAACGGGCATCGTCGACAGTGATGTTGCGATTGTAACGCGTAGAGAGGGAACGCAATTCGCGCTGGAATTCCGACTGATATTCTTGCGATGAAATTTCCGTGTCGCCGACGGTTGCTACCGTCTGCATGCCATAGCCGACGAAGATATCCGCCAACCCCCAGACAGCAAAACTCATCACCAGCAAGCCGATGAAGATTTTGGCAATCCAGGTGCCCGTGCCCTTTCGCAGTGCTTGCAGCATGATCGGTTCTCCACACCTTTGGTTATTTTGATGCCTTGAAAAGCGCTTCGATTTGGTGAAGCTTTCCAGGCGCGGGCATCATATGGACCAGAACCGCATGCGGCAAGGCGGCACTGAGACATCTGGGCAATGCATTAACGGACCGGCTCGCCTTCGGCTAAGCTTATCAATATCATGGCATTTCCCTGCCAATATATGGAGTCGCAGAAATGACGCAACCACACCCGCTCGTTGCTGGTAACTGGAAAATGAACGGGTCTCGAGCATCATGGGAGGAAGCCGAAAATCTGGCTGAACGCCTTGCAGCCGGGAAGGGCGCGCGCGTGGACGTGATGATTTGCCCGCCCGCTACGCTGATCGCCCAGTTTGCCTCCGGCCTCAAGGACTCGGATATCCTTGTCGGCGGACAGGATTGCCATAGTGAAGCTTCGGGCGCGCATACCGGCGACATCGCCGCCGGGATGCTGGCCGATGCGGGCGCCAGTGCAGTGATTGTGGGCCATTCGGAACGGCGGGCGGATCATGGCGAAACCAGCGATGCCGTCCACGCCAAGGCACAAGCGGCAAACAGGGCAGGGCTGATTGCGATCATCTGCGTCGGAGAGACGCAAGCCGAGCGTGAACAGGGCGACACGCTGAGTGTCGTGAGTTCGCAGTTGTCAGGCTCACTGCCCGATGATGCAAGAGCGGACAATACAGTTATCGCCTATGAGCCGGTTTGGGCAATCGGCTCCGGGCTGACTCCAACCCTTGATGATGTGGGTGAGGTTCATCACCATATTCGTACCGTTCTGAGCGACAGGCTGGGTGAGGGAGAAGCCTCATCCATACGCATTCTCTATGGCGGCTCGGTGAAGCCCGGCAACGCTGCCGAGCTGATGGCAGTGACAGATGTGAACGGCGCACTGGTTGGCGGGGCCAGCCTGAAAGCGGATGACTTCTGGGGCATTGTTTCGGTTTACGGTGAAAAGTGACATTTCGTTAAAACCGGCTCATTCCCACTGGCAACAAGATGGTCAAAGAGTTAGCTTGGCGATCCTCACCGTAAACAGTTCTCCAATTGCACGAGTTGATAAAGTGACAAGCGGTTTGACACGAATTGGCGCGGCATTTCTTGGTCTGACAGTGCTTGCAACGCAGCTTATGCCTGTCCTGGCGAAAACGCTGTTGAGCGAGACATGCGTCAAGCTGGCGGGTGAACATGTCGAACTTCGAAAGGGCGGCATTGAGGCGTCCATGGACCATGGTCCGGAAAAATCCGGTCAAATAATGAAACCGGAGGAACTGGCTAATATCGAACGCTACCTCTTCATCGAAGGCCAAATTCGCTTTCGCTGCCCCGAGATCAAGCTGCCGGGACTCAAGGAACCGAATCTTTTAAAATCAAAAAATTCGAAGATCAAAGAAGCAAAGATCAAAGAAGCAAAACCTGTAGCGCCAAAGAAGCCCGCGGATCCGCCCGCGCCCTTGCCAAAGCGCAAACCCGCACCACCTAAGAAGAAAGCCGGGTAAACACGCGCATTTCAGGGGCTGGTCAAAGTGCAGGTGCTCCTGTAAAAGGCGAACCGCATAACCACCAGATTTCGTGGACCGGAACAAATCTATGGCGACTGTGCTTTTAGTCATACACATTATGGTGGCCGCCGCGCTTGTTGGACTGGTGCTGCTGCAACGCTCCGAGGGCGGTGCACTGGGCATCGGCGGCAGCGGTGGCAGCGGCGGCGGATTCATGACTGGCCGCGGCGCCGCGAATCTGCTCACACGTGTGACTGCGTTATTCGCTGCCATGTTCTTCGCCACCAGCATCCTGCTGACACTCATCGCCCAGCAGGGCTCCGGCCCATCCAGAGGATTGGAAGGTTTTATCCTTCCAGGCGGTCAGGGCCAGACAGGCACCGGCGCGGGTAATCCGCTCGAAGGTATGCAGGTGCCGGAGAAGCCTCCATCGGGGCCACAAGTCCCGCAATCCCAATAGCCATTAACAAGCTTGGGTAAAAAGTGTCGCAGCCACGCTGATTCTGCTTCGAATCAGTGATGGCTTTGTATATCCTGCAAGCCCATGGCTCGGTATCTGTTCATTACCGGCGGCGTGGTTTCCTCACTTGGAAAAGGACTCGCTTCAGCGACACTGGGCGCACTTCTGCAAGCGCGCGGCTACAAGGTGCGTTTGCGCAAGCTCGATCCCTATCTGAATGTCGACCCGGGAACCATGAGCCCCTACCAGCACGGCGAAGTGTTCGTTACCGATGACGGCGCGGAGACCGACCTTGATTTGGGACACTATGAACGCTTTACCGGCGTTCCGTGTTCTCAGACCGACAATGTCACCTCGGGCCGCATCTATCAGACAGTTCTGAACAAGGAGCGCCGTGGCGACTATCTGGGCGGCACCGTGCAGGTCATTCCCCACGTAACTGACCAGATCAAGGATTTCGTGCTCTCCGGCAACGAAGGTATCGATTTCGCGCTGTGCGAAATCGGCGGCACGGTTGGCGATATTGAAGCCTTGCCATTCTTCGAAGCAATTCGCCAGTTGGGCAATGAACTACCGCGTGGAGATACGGCCTATGTGCATCTCACCCTCATTCCCTTTATCAAGAGTGCTGGCGAGCTGAAAACCAAACCAACCCAGCACTCGGTCAAGGAGCTGCGCTCCATAGGCATTCAGCCCGATGTGCTGCTGTGCCGCTGCGACCGGGAAATACCCGAAGACGAGCAACGTAAAATTGCACTGTTTTGCAATGTACGTGAGCAAGCCGTCATTCAGGCCCTGGATGTCTCGACGATCTACGACGTGCCGATCGCCTATCACGAGGAAGGTCTGGACCGCGAAGTGCTCGCCGCATTCGGTATCGACGACGCCCCGGAGCCCGAACTGCAGCGCTGGCAGAGGATTTCCAGACGCATCGCCAATCCCGAAGGCGAGGTGAGAGTTGCGGTGGTCGGCAAATATACCGGCCTTATGGATGCCTATAAGTCGCTTAACGAGGCGCTTGTTCATGGCGGCATCGCCAACAAGGTGAAGGTCAATCTGGACTGGATTGAATCAGAAATTTTCGAAACAGACGACCCTGCGGCGCATCTGGGAGAGGTGCATGGCATTCTGGTGCCGGGCGGGTTTGGCGAGCGCGGTTCGGAGGGTAAAATTCGTGCCGCCCGTTTCGCGCGCACCCGCAACGTACCCTATTTCGGCATCTGTTTCGGCATGCAGATGGCCGTGATTGACGCCGCGCGTGACCTTGCTGACATCCCCAATGCCGGCTCAACAGAATTCGGACCTTCAGAAGAACCCGTTGTGGGCCTTATGACTGAGTGGATGAGGGGCAACGAGCTGGAACAGCGTGAGGCCGATGGCAATCTTGGCGGCACCATGCGGCTTGGCGCTTATGACGCGCATCTGGCCAAAGGAAGCAGGATCTCGGAAATCTACGGCACCACAGAAATTTCCGAACGCCATCGGCACCGCTACGAAGTGAATATGCACTACCGTGACAAACTTGAGGCTGCGGGATTGCGCTTTTCAGGTATTTCACCAGATGGGCTGTTGCCGGAAATCGTGGAAATCCCGGAGCATCCCTGGTTCATCGGCGTTCAGTTCCATCCTGAACTCAAATCGCGCCCGTTCGATCCGCATCCGCTTTTTGCTTCATTTATTCACGCGGCAGTGGAACAAAGCAGGCTGGTGTAACCATGACCCCGAACCCAACAGTCAAAATTGGCCCTGTTACCGTTTCCAACGCGTCACCCATCGCCGTGTTTGCAGGCCCCTGCGCGCTTGAATCTCGCGACCATGCACTGGAAACCGCGTCGGCACTCAAGGAAATCGCCGAGCGGCTCGATATTGGCCTCATCTACAAATCCTCATTCGACAAGGCCAACCGCACCAGCATCTCGAGCGCACGCGGGCTGGGGCTGAAGGAGGCTCTGCCCATATTCGCAGAAATTCGCGAGACACTCGGGTTGCCGGTGGTCACCGATGTGCATGAGCGCGAACATTGCGCCGCGGCGGCGCAGGCCGTGGATGTGCTGCAAATCCCGGCGTTTCTCTGCCGCCAGACCGATTTGCTGGTTGCAGCCGCCCGGACGGGCAAGGTGATCAAGGTCAAGAAGGGCCAGTTCCTCGCCCCCTGGGACATGAAAAATGTGGTCGCAAAAATTCTCGAAGCGGGTAATCCGAATATCCTTGTCACGGAACGCGGCGCGAGCTTCGGCTACAACACGCTCGTGTCCGACATGCGCGCGCTTCCCCAACTGGCCGAAACGGGATGTCCGGTCGTTTTCGACGCAACGCATTCGGTGCAGCAACCAGGCGAGCAGGGTGCAACAAGCGGCGGACAACGCGAGTTCGTGCCTGTGCTGGCGCGCGCTGCCGTTGCCGTGGGCGTTGCGGCACTGTTTATTGAAACCCACGCCGACCCGGACAAGGCTCCCTCTGACGGCCCCAACATGGTTCCGCTCAACGAATTTGAGGGGTTGCTGAAAGAACTCCAGACCATCGATGCAGTTGTGAAAGCTTGAACCCGCGTCACGCAGGCTCAATGAGATCTCTTTTCTGGTCGTCCCAGCGCCACAAATTATCGTTGGTGAGATGGGTTCCGCCAATCCAGCGCTCGACCCGCGCCGTATCAGTATAATCCGCTCCGCCGCCAAGAACCTGCAAGCCGAGCGCTGTCAGACGCAGCGGGCTGGCGATATAGGCCTTGAATTCATCTTCCGTCATGTCCGGGGAAAAACGCCCATCAAGGCTCTCGATCAACGCGCCGGGATCCGCCGCCAACCCGTCCAGCCAGACCCAGAAGCTCCAATCTCCCATGAATGCGGCTTCTTCCATTTTTTCGACCGCACCGAACAACTGGCGCGGGTCGCCGACGCCGTCATTGATTGCCATGAGTATCTGGCGCTGTGTCCGGGCAAGACCGGATGTCACGCCAGGAAGCTCCTGGAGCATTCGGCGCACGGACTGATCCAGATAGGGGAGTGGAGAAAGATCCTGACGTAACAGCCCGGCCCAGCCTGTTGGCGCAGTTTGACGGAACGCAGCCCATGCCTCACACGCAAGCGCCAGCTGTTCTTCACTCACTGCTTTGTTCTTGTCCGTGAACGTTTTGATCTTTTCTTCATTTTGAACACCGAGAAAGTCATCCGTCTGCACCAGCTGCAAACCCGCCCCGCGGCCCGGATGTCCATGAAACCAGTCGAGAATCTGAATCAACTGAAGCTGGTCATACAGATCATGCTCAAACCAGAGCGTCACATTCTCAAAGACTTCATGATGCGCAAGCCCCTGGTCGCGGGCCTGAAAATTCTCACGCAATATGTCGGGGTCTCCCCAGTTGCGTTCCGCCAGAAAGTCGGCGCGCAACTCGGATAATTCTTCAAATGTGTCGGTGACGGGTACAGGACCCTCATGCAGCACATCGCGCCAGGGCAGGACTTCGGTGCCGGTGAACGCCTTGCGCAACACCTCGCCCGCGGCATCGCCGTTGGTGATGATGAGATTGTATCTTGGCTGTAGCGACTGGCCCAATTACTCAACCACGCCCGCGATAGGGCGAAACGCCCTGTTCCGGCACCCAAAGTCCATCGGGCAGGGCACCATCCTGCCAGAAGACATCAACAGGCATGCCGCCGCGCGGATACCAGTAACCTCCGATCCGCAGCCAGTAAGGCTGAATCTCGGCCACGATGCGCTTGCCGACAGCCACCGTGCAGTCTTCATGAAACGCGCCGTGATTTCGGAAACTGGCGAGATAGAGCTTCAGGGATTTGGATTCGAGGATCCATTTATCGGGCGCGTAATCAATCACCAGATGCGCAAAATCGGGCTGACCCGTAACCGGACATATCGATGTGAATTCGGGACAGGTGAAGCGCGCCAGATAATGCGTGTCCGAATGCGGATTTGTTACACGTTCAAGCTTGGCCTCGCCGGGAGACTCCGGCACCGGCACTTCCGCGCCCAGTTGAGTAAGTTTTTCTTCGCTATCAGCCATCGGGGCAAACACTCTGCTCTAGTCCGCGGTGCGGTCCGGCCCGGTATAAATGCAACCCTCGAGGCAGGTGTCGCGGGAAATGGCAATCTCGGCCAAACCCGGAACGCGATTGTGCAGCCGGTCCCAAAGCCACTTTGAGATCAACTCAAGGGTCGGGTTTTCCAGCCCCTCGATATTGTTCAGAAAATTATGATCGAGCGTGCCGCACAGCTCGTCGAGGGCGTGTTTAAAATCATCGAAATGGATCAGCAGACCCGTCTCTGCATCCGGCTCGCCGTCCACAGTAACGCGCACGCGGAACGAATGGCCGTGAATCCGGGCATTCGGATGACCTTCGGGCGCGGAGGGCAGGAAGTGTGCGCCCTCGAATGTGAATTCCTTATAGATACGCATGGGCCGCTCTTTACGGGATTTTGCGATGCAATACCAGATGGCTTTCAGGCAATTCCGATGATCTTGTGTGTTTGTAGGCTCAGCCGCCATCCAGGATGCTCAAGACAGT
>CAXMMX010000199.1:0-37524 GCA_964194535.1 uncultured Alphaproteobacteria bacterium
GCCACAACCGAACAGGCTCAGATCGTGATCAATCAATGGCTCAGACAGTACAATCACATCCGGCCACACCAAGCGCTCGGTATGCGTCCACCTGTGCCGGAAACTCTACAACGAAGTGGCACATAAACAGGGGGCTTTACAGCCGACAAACGGATTCGCACCCTGCGCCGCAACAGGGGTTGCTGCGGAGATGTCCATCAAGGTCAGGGCTGCGATACCAGCTAACGCTGCCTTTTTCATGAGTCCCACCGGCATTAATCGTCTTGTATTTGTGCGTTAACCTATCATTAACTGTTGGAATTCGCTGTAGTTTTTGGGCAACAGGAAATGTTTTTTTGCCGGGAAAACAGTGTAAGTGGATAAAGTGTTTGCTTTCCATAGATGTTTGATTTCAAACACGAATATGGCGAATGCGACGAATGATGCGTATCAGAATAAACCGTATGCGCATAATGCGGGAGGACAACAAGCTGCAATGACCCAGGATGCTTACGGACTGGACCTGACCACCGATTCTGATGAAGCGGTGTCCGCATGGGACACCACCATCGCCGCTTCGCTGGAGCATCGGCTTGTCGCGGCTGACCATGTCAAGGCTGCGCTCCAGGCTGACCCAGATTTCGTTATGGCGCTGTGCATGCGCGCGGCCATGATGTTGCAGATCGGCTCCAACCAGGTTCATCCCAAGATCGCCGAAAACATTGCTCGCGCCAAGGCAAATGAGAAAGGCGCAACACGGCGCGAGCAGATGCATGTGGCGGCGCTTGAGCATTGGCTGGCGGGGAACCTGTCCAAAGCCTGCAAGGTCTGGGAGGAACTCCTGGACCAATGGCCGGCCGACATCATGGCGCTCAGGCTGCATCACAATGGCAGCTTCTGGACCGGCAACCGGGATGCACTGTTTAAAGCGCCCGCGGCCGTGCTGAAAGCACTTGGCGAGGATGCGAGAGCAAGCGGTTTTATCATGGGCATGGTTGCTTTCGGTATGGAAGAGAATGGCGAATATGAGGGCGCCGAAAAATTTGGCTGCATGGCGGTGGAGAGAAACGAGAATGATTTATGGGCGCTGCATGCGGTCGCGCATATTCTTGAAATGCAGTGCCGGCATGATGAGGGGAGAAACCTCCTGAACCAGCCCTACGGCACATGGACCGACCGCTCGCCGTTCAAGGATCATCTGTGGTGGCATTCAGCGCTGTTCTCGCTTGAAAAGGGCGATATACCGCGCGTGCTGGAACTCTACGACCGGGAAGTGCGGGTTGATGAAACGGGCTTTTATCTCGATGTCCAGAACGCCGCGTCCTTGCTGAAGCGCCTGGAACTGGTCGGCGTTGATGTCGGGACACGCTGGGAGGAGTTGGCTGATTTGGCGGAGGGCCGGTTTGGCGATCATGTCATGCCCTTTACCGATGCCCATTTCATGCTGGCGCTGACGGGGGCGGGGCGGCTCGAGGCCGCGCGCGGCTACCTGGCATCGCTGAAGGACTTTGCCGGCACGCGAGAGAGTGAGATTTCGCTCGTGACGCGGAATGTGACGGTTCGGCTGTGCGAAGGCCTGCTGGCCTGTGTGCAAGGGCGCTGTGATGAGGCCGCGGACATACTCTACGCGATGCGTGATGAGCTGACCCCCATGGGCGCCAGCCATGCGCAGCGCGATGTTTTCCAGCAGGTCATGATCGATGCTGTTACGCGCGCGGGACGCGATAAAATCGCCCGCGCATTGCTCGATGAACGCCACGCCCTTCGTCCAAACTCCAACTGGGCGCGCGACCGGCTCAATTCCCTGCCTCACTAAGTGCCAACCCGTCCTCAAATAGCGAAGTGGCAGGACAGATAAACCCGTCCTCAAAGTGCGAAGCAGTAGGACGATAACGGAGCCGCCATTTGTTTCAGTTGTGTTTCAATTGTTTTCAGTTGCGCGCATGCGCGCATACGGACATGCACGCCTCGCCGCAAACATGCTATTTCGGTGTCCATCCGAAACGCATATCAAGGGGAGAATCCGCACATGGACATCGAAAAGGAACAACAGGATGAGGGCTTCAGGAAAGGCCTCGAAACCCGCCGCGAGGTTCTGGGCGCGGACTATGTCGACAAATCGATCGCTGCGGCGGATGAATTCACCGAAGATTTGCAGCGCTACCTCACCAAGGTGTGCTGGGGAGAGGTGTGGGGGCGGCCGGGCCTGGACAGGCGAACGCGTTCGTTCCTGAACCTGTCGATGATTTCCGCGCTCAACCGGCCACATGAGCTCAAGCTTCATATTCGCGGCGCGCTGAACAATAGTTTGACACGAGAGGAAATCCGCGAGGTGTTCTTGCAGGTTGCAATCTATTGCGGTGCGCCGGCGGCAATCGAGTCATTTCGCCTGGCCCGAGAAGTGTTCGAGGAAATCGATGGCTGACAATGCGTACACGGGTGGAGAAAAAATCGGCTTCGTCGGCATTGGCAATATGGGCGTGCCCATGGTGCGTAATCTGGCCAAGGCCAACATTCCGGTTCTTGCCTACGACCTGAACGCTGCTGCTCTGGCTTCCATCACCGGCGAGAGCAATCTCGTGACGGCGGCTGCGAGCCTCGCCGATGTTGGCGTGAAATGCACCACCGTCATCACCATGCTCCCCACCGGCGCGAATGTGCGCGACGCGGTGCTGGGCGAGGGGGGCATTGCGTCCAAAATGGTGAAGGGCGGCATCATTCTCGATATGAGTTCGTCCGAACCCACCGGCACGGTCGAGCTGGCGCGAGAACTCGAAGCGCGCGGGCTTCATCTCATCGATGCGCCGGTGTCGGGCGGCGTGCACGGCGCTATTGCCGGTACGCTTGCGCTTATGACGGGTGGTAGGGACGAGGAGGTGGCCCGCGTTGAGAAGGCCATGGGTGCCATGGGCAACGTCTACCGGACCGGCCCGGTGGGGTCAGGCCATGCGGCCAAGGCGCTGAACAATTTTCTCTCCGCCGCCTCGCTCACCGCGACCAGCGAGGCGCTGCTGGTGGCGCTTAAATTCGGCCTCGACGGCGCCAAGATGGCGGATATCTGGAACGCATCCACCGGGCGTTCCAACGCTACCGAGAACAAGCTGCACCAGCATATCCTGAATAAAAAATTTGCCGCCGGGTTCACCCTCAAACTGCTGGACAAGGATGTTAAAATCGCCCGCGCCCTGGCGGAAAGTCTGGATGTTCGAGCCGATTATCTCGATCGCGTCAGCGCGCTTCTGGGCGATGCGCTTGAGGAGCTGGGCGATGAAGCCGACCACACCGCGCTGTACCGGTATCTGGAGAAGATTTCGGAAGGACGCGAGGCGTGAGCGGGGCTAGGGTGGAAGCAATCAGGTATACGGATTGCTCGGCCAACCCGGTCATTGATATACTCAAGGAAATACGCGTGAGAGCCAATTTGCGCCAGTGCTCCAATTTGCCGGCGCCTGGTGAAGCAAGGGAAAAAAGATGCAGATGCTGGAAAAACCGATAACCGATGCACGGGCATGGACCCGTGATACGATCAACCCCCAGGACTGCATCATACCTTTCGGCAAGGCTGAACTCGGAGAGATTTCCGCGATGGCGGAGCTCATCGAGGCCGATCCCCTGCCCGTCATTTTGCGCCATCCGGACCAGTTCGATATTCCGGCATTGCGCGCCGCCATGGCCATGGCCAAATACCAGCTCGATGAAGGCATTGGCGTTGCTGTACTCGACCGGTTGCCGATGGATGACCTCGCCAAGGACACAGCCGTCGCCATCTCCTGGGTGCTCGGCCATCTGATGGGCCGTCCCGTCGCGCAAAAGTGGGACGGGACAATGCTCTATGACGTGACCGATACGGGCGCGAAATTTGGCTATGGGGTACGCGGCTCCTATACAAATGTCGAGCTTGTGCTCCATACCGACAATGCCTCCGGCGCGGCGATGCCTTCTTATGTCGGCCTGCTGTGCCATTACCCGGCGGTTGACGGCGGTCTGTCACGCTTCTGCTCTCTCTACACGGTTCACAACCGGATGCTGGAGCGCTACCGCCAGCAGCTTGACCGGCTGTACCGGCCGTTGCTGTGGGACCGGCAGGCGGAGCACGCACAAGGCGGAGACAAGATTTGGCGTGCGCCGATGTTCAACTGGGACGGCGAACGGCTCAATGTGCGCGCGAACACCAATCTCAATGAAAAGGGGTATCAGGTGGCCGGCGAGGAGATGGACGGCGAAACCCGTGCCGCTATCGACGCGGTCATCGAGATTTCGACCGCGGATGAGTTGTGGTTCGAATTGCCCGTGGAGCGCGGCCAGATGCAGTTTCTCAACAATGCCGAAGTCGCCCACTACCGCAGCGACTTTATCGACCATGACGACCCGGCTTTCAAACGCCATCTGGTGCGCACCTGGCACCGGAATTGGGGCCGGCGGACCTTTGACGGCTGATCGGGGCTTGGGCGATGAAGCCGACCACACCGCGCTGTACCGGCATCTGGGGGTGACGAGGAGAGCAACCGATTGCACTCCCGTCCACCCGTGCTAGAATTTTTCAAAAGCATATCGAACGAGAGGGAACGTCCCCAATGCCGAAAATCCTGAGCGAGCCCCAGGCGGAACAATATAAAGTGCAAGGCTATGTGTGCCCTGTCCGGGTGATGAGCGCCGAAGATGCGGGCCGCTTCCGCAAACGCTTCGAGGCGTATGAAGAGGCGAATGGCGGCTGGTATGAGTTCTCCAAGGGGCAGAAGCTCTATTTGCTGCAGACATGGGCGGCCGATCTGGTGCGCCATCCGAAAATTCTCGATGCCGTGGAAGACGTTCTGGGCCCCGATATTTTATGCTGGGGGCAGTCGCTGTTCATCAAGGACGCCCACGATCCGGGCTTCGTTTCCATGCATCAGGACGGCACCTATTGGGGCCTGTCGAAGCCCGACGTGGTGACGGCGTGGATTACCCTGTCGGCCGCGACCGAGCAGTCGGGCTGCATGAAGGTGGTGCCGGGCACCCACACAATGGAGTTACAGGATCACACCGACACGCTGGATAAGAACAATTTGCTGACGCGGGGGCAGGAAATCGCCGTCGATGTCAACGAGGATGAGGCCGTCTTCATGCCGCTTGGCCCAGGTGAGATTTCACTGCATCATGTGCGCCTTGTGCACGGCTCCGCTCCAAATGAGTCGGATGACCGGCGCATCGGCGTGGCCGTGCGTTATATCGCGCCGCATGTGAAGCAGGCCCTGGCGGACAAGGACAGCGCCTGGCTTGTACGGGGCGAAGACAGGTTCGGCTATTTTCTCCACGAGACGCCGCCCGATGCCGACATGGACGAAGCCGCCATGGCCGAATATGAGCGCATCATGGCGCTGCGCCAGGGTGTTCTCTACAAGGGCGTTGCCGGAAAGCCGGCGCATACGAATTTGCCTGAGACGTCGTAGGGCCGGAAAGGAGCGCGGCTTTACCGATGCCCCGCTCTTTATTTAGCCCCCGCCACTTCCCCGCCATCGCCGAGATAGCCGTTCCAGGCGAACCAGTAGGCGATGTGACCGGGCAGGCGGTGGAACTTTTTGCCTCCAGGTCCCGCAAGCGCGTCTTCAGTGACGTTCCAGCTCTTGCCATCAAGGATCAGCGTATCGGCGTTATCAGCCTTCTTGAAACTTTCTCCATCCGTGCGATAGGCGCGCACGGTCCGCGTCGCGGCGTTGCCAATCAGGGTGAGGGAAATCATCCCGGCTGTGTCGTTGATGACTTGGGTGTTTTCAAACAGCGCCAAGGGCCAGGCCTTGTTCATGCCTGAACTTCTCAAGGCAAACACATAGTCCTTTGCCTTGAGCTTCGTTTCATCCACCAGCGCCGGGAACATAAGGTCGGGGCTGTTGAAATAACGCGCATAGGGCTTGCCGGGAGAGTAGTCGCGATTGAACCCTGTATCGAGGGAAAGCACTTTGGTGCCGGGATTGCTTTTCAGCCAATCGGCCCATCTGGTGATGGCGATAGGGCGTGTTTTGAGCTCGATGCCTGAACCCGTCAGCGCGCCGACGACGGGCCTGCCGGTAAACTGGTTCCACAGGGAATGGGTTTCGGTGTCATACATGAGCTTGTTTGAGCGGTAGAGAAAACCTGAAGACCCGAACACGAAAGGCTTGTCGCGTCCCTTGAGCGAAGTTTCAAACAAAATTCCCGAGCCGCACAGCGTGCAATAGGCGAGGGAAACGGGCACGCCGCCAATCACATCGTTGAACATCTCATGCCAGTCGAGCATGCGCAGGGGGTAGGCGCGCGCATCCCCATTGATCGAGACGCCGAATACGAGTTCGTCCCCGGTGAGATATTTGGCTTGTGCCGCGGGAAGGAGTTTAGGGTTGGTGAGCGCAGGAATGCCGTCCTTCATGACGCCGCCCCAGACGACTTCTTCCAGGCGGATTTCGTGTTTTACGCCCTCGTGCAGGAAGACAAGGAAGAAGGGGTCCAGTTTGGCGTAGAGAGCGGACTTGAAAGCCGTGAAACCATCGAAGGGTTTCACTTCTGTATGCTTCTCCTGCCACAGCATCCAGCTGTTCCAAGATCTGCCCGCCTCTTCACCCGCAAGCGCCTCCAGCGCCTCGAGGATTTCACGCTGGTTGTTCTGTTCAAAGCGCAGGGTCTGAATGAGCGCCGGGATTGCATCCTTTTTGCCCCGCGCCCTGAACCAGTTTAGGGCAGCCAAACGCTTGGGCTCCAGCGGGCTCAACAACTCCAGGGCATGAATTGCCGTCTGCGAGGTGGGGGAAGGGATTGCCGCCGGTGCATTGAACAACAGGATCACCGCGAACATGCAGGCAAATACGGTACTTCGTCTGGGCATGGGACAATTCCTTATGAAACGTGCTCCTGATTACAGTTACGAATGAGATCATTTTGAGATGCGGGACGCCTTGGCAAATATTTGTGAGCAGACTTTCCACCGCAACAGCGAGCACCCCTTGCTTTCTCTCTCCATCCGCCGCACATTGGCGGCACAAGTTCCCAGGGGCGCCGGACGGATCCGGCTGAGATGAAGTTTTTGTCTGTCCCGCTGCTAGCGCTCAAGTAGCGCGAAGCGCGGTAGCGCAAACAAAAGGACTTCGCACCCTTTGAACCTGATCCGGGTGATACCGGCGTAGGGACTGGAACAGTGGAGATTCTCCCCGCCCGTATTTCCCAGAACATGTGATGCGCAAGGACATGCGGCTATGGAAACGTCTCGACTCATCGCCAAATTCATCGGACCGGTCATGATCGTAGCCGCGCTTTCCGGTCTGCTGAACTCCAAGCAGATCATGGTGATCTTCGAGGATTTCATCAAAAGCCCGGCCTTGATATTCATCGCCGGTGTCATGACGCTGGTGATGGGCCTTGCCCTCGTGATTTTCCACAATCGCTGGGTGGCGGACTGGACCGTGATTATCACTATTTTCGGCTGGATCGGGATTACCGGGGGCATCCTGCGCATGGCGTTCCCGATGTTGGCTATTGAAACGGGCAAGCGGATGATCGGGCAGCAGAAAATGCTGGCCGTCATCGCCATTCTCAACGCCGCACTTGGCGGTTTTCTGACTTACCAGGGCTATCTGGCCTGAAACCTTCTTGGAGTTTTGAATCATGAACAAGCACACGCGAGAAAAAGAGCTGATGCGCCCCGAGGTGACCACGGGTCCGATGCGGGCCAGCACCAAGGTTTATACGTCTCCTGAGGGCCAGGCACATGTGCTTGTGCCCATGCGCGAGATCGCGCTGAGCGATCCCGATGAGCCCACTTTTCGCGTCTATGACACCTCGGGCCCCTACACGGACCCGAACGCGACCATCGCTGTGGAGCAGGGCCTTACGCCAGTGCGCGCGGCGTGGATTGCCGAGCGCGGCGGCGTCGAGGAATATGAGGGGCGTGACATTCGTCCCGAAGACAATGGCAATGTGAGCGGAAAACATCTGGCGCGCGATTTTCCGGGCAAATGCAAGCCCCTGCGCGGCCTCGATGGGCACCCCATCACCCAGTATGAATTTGCGAAAAAAGGCATCGTCACCAACGAGATGATTTACATCGCCCACCGGGAAAATCTGGGCCGGGCCAAGGCGAGAAAAGAGGCGGGCGAAAAGGTCGCCGATGGTGAGAGCTTTGGCGCGGAAATCCCTGAATTCATTACCCCTGAATTCGTGCGCGATGAGGTCGCTCGCGGGCGCGCCATTATTCCCGCCAACATCAACCACCCCGAAACCGAGCCGATGATCATCGGCCGCAATTTCCTCGTCAAGATCAATGCCAATATCGGCAACTCCGCCGTCTCGTCTTCGGTCGAGGAAGAGGTCGAGAAAATGGTGTGGGCGACGCGCTGGGGCACCGACACGGTGATGGACTTATCGACGGGGCGCAACATTCACAACACCCGCGAGTGGATCTTGCGCAACTCGCCGGTGCCCATCGGCACCGTGCCGATCTACCAGGCGCTGGAGAAATGCGACGGCGATCCGGTCAAGCTCACATGGGAGCTGTATCGCGACACGCTGATCGAGCAGGCCGAGCAGGGGGTGGATTATTTCACCATCCATGCCGGGGTGCGGCTCAAATATATCCATCTCACGGCGGAGCGCGTCACCGGCATCGTGTCACGCGGCGGTTCGATCATGGCCAAATGGTGCCTGCACCATCACCGCGAGAGCTTCCTCTACACGCATTTTGCCGACATCTGCGACATCTGCCGCAAATATGACGTCTCCTTCTCGCTCGGCGATGGCTTGCGCCCCGGCTCACAGGCCGACGCCAACGACGCGGCGCAGTTCGCGGAATTGGAAACCTTGGGTGAACTCACGCAAATCGCCTGGGACAAGGGCTGCCAGGTGATGATCGAGGGGCCCGGCCACGTGCCGATGCACAAGATCAAGATCAACATGGACAAGCAGCTTGAGACATGTGGCGAGGCGCCGTTCTACACGCTTGGGCCATTGGTGACGGACATCGCGCCGGGCTATGACCACATCACCAGCGGCATCGGCGCGGCGATGATCGGCTGGTTCGGTTGCGCCATGCTCTGCTACGTCACGCCGAAGGAGCATCTTGGCCTGCCCAACCGCGACGATGTGAAGGTCGGCGTCATCACCTACAAGATCGCGGCGCACGCGGCGGACCTCGCCAAGGGGCACCCGGGCGCGCAGGCGCGCGACGATGCGCTGTCGAACGCGCGGTTCGATTTCCGCTGGGAGGACCAGTTTAATCTGGGCCTCGACCCCGACACTGCCGTGGCCTACCACGACGAAACCCTGCCCAAGGACGCGCACAAGGTGGCGCATTTCTGCTCCATGTGCGGCCCGAAATTCTGTTCCATGAAGATCACCCAGGACGTGCGCGATTATGCCGCCAAGCTGAACGAGAAGCAGGCGGGGATGGCTGAGATGAGCGCCAAGTTCAAGGAGATGGGCAGCCAGGTTTATGTGGACGCGGAGGCGGTGAAGCGGAGCAATGAGGGGTTGTAGGGCAGCACGCTAAGAGAAACGCCGATGACAGACTGGACGTTCGCCGTCACCAGCGTGGAAGAGGACCGGTTCGAAATCGCACCGGGGCTGAATGTCTGGGAGCATGAATGGGTCGATATCATGTGCGACCCTCCGCCTCCACCCACCGGTGATGAAATCGGGGACATCAAGGCGCGTTTCGAGACGGTTTTTCTGACCGACCCGCTATACGGCAACGATTATCAGTTTTACATCTACGAAATCGTGGATGGTGGGCAACCCGTCAGGTTCGCGGCGCGCGAATTCTCGGCCAACCTTTGGGGATTTTATCTGCCGCTGGAGAAGTGAAGCGTGGCGTTGACGAGGTTTTCAGGCGGCTCTGAGCCTCTCCATATCATGGCGGGCATGGAGCGGCGCGCGGTGCTGCTCATTTCTGACGCCCCTCAGCTCGTTCTCGCAATGCGCCGGGTCACGCAGCAGGGCGTTGATGAAAGCGGCGCAGACAAGGCCGACCAATTTGCCCTGCTCTTCGGCTTCCCCGGCCATGAAGGAAAGGGTTTTGCCAAACAGCAGATGACAGGTCATGACATAGAGCCACACGAGCTGCTGCTCGGTGCCCTGGGGGCGGGGGCGCGAGATGTGAAATTGCGTTGCCATGATGATCGCTTCCCTGATGTGAGCGAGGGGCTTCTGTCCCTTTGCTCATTAGTCGCGATGGCGCGCAAAAAGGTTCAATGCGAAAGATGATTTTTCGAAGGTGGGGTGCGCAATTTTGCTTCCGGCCTGTCCACGGATCTGGCTGTTGCGGAAATACGGCAGGAGTTTAATGCTGGCATCAGGGATCAGTTGCAGAAAAGTTCCGACGATCTTACATTGGCCGATCTGAATCTGGAAAGCGCGTCGCTACTGTTGCTGCAGACCCGTCAGAATCTTGCCACGACGTTGCTGTCGATTCTGGGGAATTCGGAAAGCAGCATCCTGAGGCTGTTCAGCTAGCCAGGTGCGCTAAAATACCAGCCGCACCGCCAGCCCGAGCAGGGCGCAGATGGCGAGTACGGTAATGACGCCCATATGCCGCCACAGCAGCAGCAGCGCGGCCAGGCAGGAGAGCGCGCCGGCAAGCCAGTCAAAGGTGGCGAAGTCCGGTGTCCAGAGGCGCAAAAGCCCATGATCAACGGGGGTCACATGCGCGAACAGCACATGCAGCGCGAACCACAGCGCGAGATTGAGGATAACACCGACGACAGCCGCCGTGACACCGCTGAGCGCGCCAGAAAGCCGCGCGTTCGAGCCGATGCGCTCGATATAGGGCGCGCCGGTGAATATCCACAAAAAGCAGGGCGCGAAGGTCGCCCACAGGGTGACGGCGGCGCCAGCCAGTCCCATGAGCCAGGCCGGAGAGCTGCCTGACCGGAAGGCGGCCAGCGTGCCGACGAACTCGGTGACGAGAATGAGCGGCCCGGGCGTGGTTTCCGCCAGCCCCAGCCCGTCAAGCATTTCGCCAGCCGTGAGCCAGCCATGGGTCTCGACCGCCTGTTGCGCCATATAGGCCAGTACCGCGTAAGCGCCGCCGAAGGTGACAACCGCCAGCTTGGAAAAGAATAGACCGGTCTGGGTGAGTACATGAGAGGGGCCGAGGGTGAGGGCGATCAGTCCAAGCGGCATCAGCCAGATACCGAGCCAGAGCGCGATTGTCCCTACTGTGCGCGCCAGAGGCACCGGCGCATGGGAAACACTTTGCGCGGGCTTTCCATGATTTTTGAGAGTAGCGCCGATGAGCGCCGCGGCGAGAATGATGAGCGGGAAGGGAGCATCGAAGAAAAAGATGGCGATAAAAGACGCGCCTGCAATGAGCCAGTCCGCACGCCGCGCAAGCGCCCGTTTTGATATGCGCAGCAGCGCCTCGACGACAATCACCAGCACGGCCGCTTTCACGCCGAGAAAGATTGCCTCGAGTGCGGGAACATTCCCCAGGGCTGCATAGGTAAAGGCCAGCGCCAGCACCACCGCGGCCCCCGGCAGCACGAACAGCAGGCCCGCCGCAAGACCGCCTTTGATTCCGTGCAGACGCCACCCGGAATAAGTTGCCAGCTGCATGGCTTCAGGGCCGGGAAGGAGCATGCAGAAGTTGAGCGCATTGAGGAATTGCTGCTCGGTAAGCCATTTGTGATCGTCAACAATTTCCTTGTGCATCAGCGCGATTTGCCCCGCCGGTCCGCCGAAGGAGAGCAAGCCGATGCGCGCCCAGACACGAAGCGCTTCGGCAAGTGTGGGGTGGGCGCTCATTTACTGCCCACCGGTATTTTCTTTGGTGGGCGCCACATCAAAACCCTTCTCGCGCCAGGCTTCAAAACCGCCTTCCAGAACGGTTACGTCAAATCCGGCATCGCGCAGGGTACGCGCAGCGTCATGGCTCACTTCATGGCCGTGGACGCAATGGACGATCAGGGGGGTGCCGGTGTCGATATCGCCAATCCAGCGCGCGATCTCAAACGGGTCGCGCCAGGCCGAGCCGGGTATTATCTCGCCCGATTCATCGAATGCCGCGCGTTTGCGCACATCGAGGATGAGCAGCGGTGTGCCGCTCTCCAGGCGTGTTTTCAAATCTGCTGGTGTAATAAAAAAATCGCCCATAGCTCTGCTCCGTCCAAAAAGCTCCGGAGCGGCATTTGGGCGAAATTGCCTGATGGGGCAGCCGCAGTTGGCCCCGAATTGTCAGATATATATGGGAGGCGCGAGCGAAGGACAAGTGTGGTGAGGGAAGGGACGATGCGCCGCAACAAGCTGGCTTGCGCGAGGAGGGTTTCTGGATCAATGTGCGCAGGGAAATGAGCGATATGAAACGCACAGGAAACATGATGGTCTTTCGCCACGCGATTATCGCCGCGGCAGCCTTAAGCATTGCGGGCGTGCCCCATATCGCACATGCGGGCGCCGCGCCAGAGGACGCCATTTCCCAGCTCCAGCAGCGCGGTTACTCGGATGTCGAGATCGAGCCGAGCGAGAGGCCCGGATATCAGGCCTGGGGCTGCAAGAGCGGCACCCGCTTCGCAATCCATATGGATGCGGACAGCAACATTGTCGATGTGGACCCGGTGGGCGCATGCGGCACGGGCCAAACCCGTTCTGTGGGCGGCGCCGCGGGCGGCGGGGATATCCACATCAAGGCGCCATTTGCCGATGTGCGTATCGGCAAGGACGGGGTGCGCATCCGCGCGCCCTTCGTCAATCTCGATATTCGCTAGCCTTCAGGTGCCGGGCACAAAGCAAGGGAGGCATCAATGGATGCTGAAACGCTGAAAAACCTGCAGGCGCCGATCAAGGATAAATACAGGGAACATCCAGACACCGCGGTTATCACCCTGAAGGCGCAAGGCAGGCTTGGTGATGGCGTGACATGTTCCGTCGAGACGGGGCAGGCGCTGGTCGAGGCCGGTCTTCACCCGGCAACCGGCGGGAGCGGCGTTCACGCATGTTCCGGTGATATGTTGCTGGAAGCCCTTGTCGCGTGCGCTGGCGTCACGATGAGCGCCGTGGCCACGGCGCTCGAACTGAAATTGAGCGATGCCAAGGTCAAAGCCGAGGGCGATCTCGACTTCAAGGGAACGCTGGGCGTGGACCGTGAAGCGCCGGTTGGCTTTAGCGCGATACGACTGAGTTTCGATATCGAAGGCGATCTGGGCGAGGATGAACTCGCCACCCTGATGAAGCTGACGGAGCGTTATTGCGTCGTATACCAGACGCTTGCCAGCAATCCATCAATCGAAGCCACCTATAGCGTTGTTTAGACGCCCAGGCGCCTATTCAGCCGCCTCGGCTCTGTGGTCAATCACCTGTCCGCGCGCGGGATAGTCGTGGGTGAGTACGATGTCGAGACCGGCCAGGATCTCAGCGAAACTCGGCCGTGCAAAGGGCATGGTCTGGATGCTCGACCAGTAGAGCGTGTTGTCGGGCCGCACGAAAAATATCCCCGGCTCGATGAACAGCGGTGGCTCCTCAACGCCAATTGAGGTCTTGCCCTTGCTGGTTGATATGAACAGACCCCATTTACGAGCCTCATCAAGGGTAAGGTCATAGCCGACGGGAAGGTTGCTCAATTTCCACTCTGACTTGGCCATTTCAGCCCGTTCCAGCCCGTCGTTTGATATGGCGATGGCGGTCACGCCCTTTTGCCCGAATTTTTCCAGCTTGCGGTCGAGATCGCCCAGATAGCGCGAGCAGATCGGGCAGTGATAGCCGCGGTAGAACACGATCATGGTGAAGTGTTCAGGAGCCTGGTCTCCAAGTGTCCAGGCGCCACCGCCAACGGTCGGCACACTCAGGGCGGGTACGGGCTGACGCGGGAAGATGGTGGTGTGGGCGCTCATGTGAACCTCCTGATCTATCCTGATCTACAGGGTGACGCTAAATCTATCGGCAATCGGACATTTCGCGAAGCCCCGCAATTGGCAATGCTGCTTTGCCGCCATGGGGGTCACTTTAGTCTGAGTGGTGATACGTGGTTGCCCGAAATTATTGAGCCGGTTACGCATCAGCCTGGGCGGCTGCTTTTTGCACCGCCTTCTGCACCTTCTCAAAGGCCCGCACCTCAATCTGGCGGATTCGCTCGCGGCTCACGCCAAACTCGGTCGAGAGATTCTCAAGCGTGATCGAGTCTTCTGACAGACGGCGGGCTGTGAAGATGCGCTTTTCACGCTCATTCAGGCCCTTCATGGCCTTTTTCAGGAAATTGCGACGCCGTTCCAGTTCCTGGTTTTTGCCGAGTGTGGTTTCCTGATCTTCCGTATCGTCGACCAGCCAGTCCATCCACTCGCCGCCCTCGGAGTCGGAACGCACCGGCGCGTTCAACGAGCTGTCGCCGGAAAGACGCCGGTTCATGGAAACCACGTCTTCCTCGGGAACGCCGAGACGGGTGGAAATCTTCTTCACATTGTCCGGGTGCAGGTCGCCATCTTCGAGCGCCTTGAGCTGCCCCTTGATCTTGCGCAGATTGAAGAACAGCTTCTTCTGGCTCGCTGTCGTGCCCATTTTCACAAGGCTCCAGGAGCGCAGGATATATTCCTGTATCGAGGCCCTGATCCACCACATCGCGTAGGTGGCAAGCCGGAAGCCCTTATCGGGCTCGAAGCGTTTCACCGCCTGCATCAGGCCGACATTACCTTCCGAGACGACTTCACCGATGGGCAGGCCATAGCCGCGATAGCCCATGGCGATGCGGCCCACGAGACGAAGATGCGAGGTTACGAGCTTGTGCGCGGCATCGCGGTCGTCATGCTCGCGCCAGCGTTCGGCAAGCATATATTCCCCGTCCGGCTCCAGCATGGGGAACTTGCGGATTTCATCAAGGTAGCGGGATAGTCCGCCCTGTCCGCTAACGGTGGGAAGTGATCTGGTCGCCATTTTTATGGAATCTCCAGGGCAATTTATCAGGCACGCATGCGCCACGCTGCCCCCTGGCACGCTCCTAATATAGGGCACGAGCGGTTAAAAAACACCCTATGAGGATATTTTTTCAAATTTCTGACAGAGATTTGAGTACATGTGAGATATCGTCAGGTAATGGGCTTACGAAATGCATGATTTGCTTGTCTTGCGGGTGCGAAAACCCCAGCACGCAGGCGTGAAGCGCCTGGCGCGGCAGCATTTCGATCACTTTGCGCGGCCCTTCGGGCAAAATCTGCGATTTGGTTTTAAAACCTGTCCCGTAGAGCGGGTCGCCGATCAGCGGTTGGCCGATATGGGCCATATGCACGCGAATCTGGTGCGTGCGCCCGGTTTCCAGAGTGCACTTCACCCGGGACGCCATCGGCTCTTTTCCTGGGCCAAACGTCTCCAGCACCTCATAGTGGGTTACAGCTTCCTTGCCGCCCTTGGCCAGCACGCCCATTTTCTGGCGGGCTTGAGGTTTGCGCCCCAGCGGAGCATTGATGGCGCCTTTACGCGGCGAGGGCACACCCCACACAAGCGCCTCATAGCTGCGCTCGAGAGCGCCCTTGCGTCCGTGATCAGCGAACTGTTTTGCAAGTGCGTGGTGCGCCGCGTCACTCTTTGCGACCACCATGAGCCCGCTCGTATCCTTGTCTATCCGGTGGACGATGCCGGGGCGCTTGACGCCGCCAATCCCTGAGAGGCTTGTCCCGCAATGGGCGATGAGCGCGTTCACCAGCGTGCCCGACCAGTTGCCGGCAGCCGGGTGCACCACCAGCCCCGCCGGCTTGTCGATGACGATCAGCCAGTCGTCCTCGTAAACGACGTTAAGCGGGATGGACTCACCCTTGGGAATGGCGGGTTCGGTAGGGGGCACGGTGATGTGGAATATCTCGCCAGGTTTGACCCGCAAATTGGGCTCCACTATCGTGCGCCCGTTCCGGGCGGCATGGCCCGCCTTGATCAGCACCTTGAGACGGGACCGGCTCATGTCGGGCAGATGTTTGGCTAACAAGCGATCCAGCCGCTCGCCATCGTCATCGCCGCCCGCTTCGATTTCGAAGCGCTGTTCCGTGTTATCGGTGTCTGCGTCGCTCATAGGTCAGAAAGCACCAAGATTATGGCTGAAACGGAAAGTCCATCCGATGTGTTGCCGGGCACGGTGTTCACGCCGCGTCAGGTAACCATTCTCAAACGGGTCGTGATCGGCATGGGCATTCTGCTCGTCGGCGGCTTCGCGCTTGTCATGTCGGCCATTGTCTATCAGGCCTCGCAGCTTGGCGAAAGCAAGTCCGTGCCTGCGCCCGTAGGCGCAAACAAGCCGCAAGCGGAGCTGACCCTGCCGGCAGGCATGACCATCTCGCATATGGCGCTCGGCGATAACCGGCTCGCGGTGCATCTGAAGGGGCCACGCGGCGCGGAAATACGGATCATCAATCTGGGTACGGGCGCGGTGGTAACGCGCATCCCGGTGAAAAGCGAATAGGCTTGATCGGCTCTATTGGTCCAAGTTATAGAATATTGATTGGCTGACTATATCAGCCCCGTTCGTCTAGCGGTTTAGGACGCTGGCCTCTCACGCCGGAAACAGGGGTTCGATCCCCCTACGGGGTGCCAATTTCAAGCAATATCAGTTGAGATCAGATCCTGTTGCCGCTGGTCCCAGAGCCGTTCGCCGACGGCAACACGCAGGCGCTTGTCGGGTGGAATGTCGGCAAGTTCTTCCTTGAACGCACAATAGACGTCCCAGGCATAGCCAGCGCGCTTGTAATGGATGAGATTGTTGCGCCAGTACAGTATACGCTTCCAGGCCCGCACATCGCCCCCGCTTTCAGGCAGTTCTATTCCGACGCTCAAGAGTTGACGGGCGATGGTCTGGGCTGAAGTTTCAGGACTCTGACCGCTTTGCACCAGAACGTCGATGATGGCGCTGGCGCGCGCCATAAGGTCTTCGCTCGCTTTACACTTCGCCGCGCCGCCCTTCCCGGTCATAAGGGCCGGTCGGCCTGGACGATGCGAGGTGCCCGGCACCTGTTGCCGGCGCCGCGGGAATGGCCGGCACAGCAGGGTTCACCGGCGCGGCAGATGGCGCGCTCAATGCTTTGACGGCATCATGTAGATTGACCAGTGGCGCCAGGTCGGCAGCCGCAATGCCCTTGTCATACAAGGTGCGAATGGTTTCTTCCACGAGGCCCGCGAGATCCTGATTGTGTTCCTCGGACATTTTGTCCTCAATTACCGCGATATTTGCTTAGTCTAACAAACTGCCATTGCAGGACTCTTAATGAAAAATACGACGAAACTTGACGGTAATGCATTGTTTGAAACAGGCCGTTATCAATAAAACATGCGAAAAAACAGCACTCATAGCTCTGCGAAACCCTGCGCACCCGAAGGTGTGCTCGTATATGCGGTTGGCGACATTCATGGCCAATTGCATTTGCTGGACGCCCTGTTGGAGAAAATTTCAGAAGATGCCGGGAGGCGAGAGGCGCAAAGGCGCGTGCTGGTGTTCGTTGGCGATTATGTGGACCGGGGACCCGACAGCGCCGGTGTGATCGAGCGTCTGATATCGGGGCTGCCGGAGGGGTTTGAAACTCGATGCCTGATGGGCAATCACGAATCCATCCTGCTGAAGTTTCTTGAACATCCACAGACGTATGAACACTGGCTCATGAACGGGGCCGAGACGACACTTGCTTCTTATGGTGTTGATGCCCCCGGTAGTGGTGCGCCGGCCGCCGCTGTTGCAAGATGTCGGGACCGGTTTGTCTCGGCCCTACCGCCCGCGCATCGCGATTTTTTGAACAATCTCCTGTTATTCACATCTTGCGGCGACTATCTTTTCGTCCATGCGGGCATCCGTCCCGGGGTTCCGATGCAGGACCAGTCGAGACAGGATATGTTATGGATCCGCGATTGCTTTCTAGAGAGCGATACCGATTTAGGCGCGGTTGTCGTGCATGGACACACACCAGGCCCGGAGCCGGTGGTCCGCCCATACCGTATCGGTATTGACACCGGTGCATGGGTGAATGGACGGCTGACGGCGCTCTGTCTGTCCGGGGAGGCGCGGGCCTTCCTGATGGTCGAAGCCCAGGGGTCCTGACCCTGGCCCTTACGCGTCTTCTTTTTGTTTTTTGCGCTTCAGTCCGGAGAGCCGTTCCGACAGGCTCTTGCGCTGTTTGGCGGCCGGATTGCGCTGAGCGCGCTTCTTTGCAGCAGGCTTTTTGCTGGTGGGTGCTTTTTTTTGCTTCGCCTTGCCGGCAGGGGTTTTTTTAGTGGGTTCGGGTTCAAATAAATCCGGATCGGCGTCGAACTTCTTTGGCTTTACAGCCGGTTTTCCGCTCAACATCAAATCCGCCAGCCGGTGCATCTCGGCGCGCAACTCGGTAGCGTCCGCGGTATCCAGTTCCCTGAGTTGCACCAGATCCTCACGCAGGCGCGAAAGCTCCGCGTGAAGTTTGCCGTTTTCCCTTGCCATTGCAGAGCGCTCTTTATCCTCGCTCACTTCCTTGCCCCATAGATTGACACGATCACCGGAAACGCTTTCCAAGGCCTCTCGCAATCGGTTGATCTCCTGTTCCTGGCCGCGGATTATTCTTTGCGCAAGCTCGAGGGCGTCGGTCTGATTGTTGAAGGCATTGGTGCGCTCGGCGAGTTCATAATCGCGGGCAGCGATGACCTTGAGCGAATGCTCCTGTAGGGCTTCAACTTCGGGGATGCGTTTCTGCACGG
This sequence comes from uncultured Alphaproteobacteria bacterium, assembly GCA_964194535.1. GTDB lineage: Bacteria > Pseudomonadota > Alphaproteobacteria > Rhizobiales > Methyloligellaceae > UBA2767. The sequence goes on from CAXMMX010000199.1 coordinate 18,601, forward strand.
TTTGCTCAAGAACGGAACTGGCTTTCGTCCGCTCGGTAAGGGCGTTTTTCAGCGTGGCGATTTCGGTTTCCAGTGTGCCGATTTGTGCCGTGTTCTGGTTGCGTTCCATGAGGTGCCGGGCGGCCCGTTCCTTTGCCTTCCCGAGCTCCAGTTCAAGACGCCGCATCTCGACTGCATATTCAGCGCGCAGCAAATCCTTGTCCGCATTGATGTCGGCCACGGAGATGGGCATGGTGGCCTCGATTTTACCGGTGGTAAGTTTTACCGCGCGCCGCCACAGAGCAGGCGCAATCAACAAGGCTATAAGACCGGCTACGGTGAAGCCGAGCATGATAAGCATTACTGATTCAATCATGCGGAACGAGGCCCTTTGCGAATGCGGAGTTGCACGGTGAGAATGTGCCACCTGTAGCGCTATATGACTAGAGCAGGTTTAATGAATACCGGGTCAATTCTGTTTGTCGCCGGGCGTCCGCCAATCGCAAACCGGAGCCTAGCCACCCGCTCCCCCTTGCCCAGCCGCGATATTTCAAAAAAACACCCTAGAAAGGGTTCCAGGTCGGCCTGCGGGTGAATTTGAGATAGCCCACATTGGCGCCAAGCCGCAATCCGATGCCTGAGCGGATCGGCGCCAGGGTAATGTGGTCCCTTTTCTGGTAGGTCATTCCTACCCCGCCGATGAAATAGGCCGAGCCGTCGACCCCGCCAAACCTGCCGAACATTTCGTCAGCGGAGCGCAGATTATATACCAGGACCATGGTCTTCGACCCTTCCGCGCCGAAGTCATAGCCGATCGAGGGTCCTTGCCAGAACACCTTGTGTTTGCCCGCGTCCTTGGTGTGCAGCATGCCTTCGCCGTAGCGCAGCCCGGCAACGAACGCACCGCCTGCCTCTTCGCCCAGAATGTAACCATTCGGCCGCCCGGACTTGGAGAAGGCATATTCGATGACCCTGGCAAGGCCAGCCGAAACCTGTCCGAAGAAACGGTGTCCCGTATTGAGGAGTTCATCGGAGGAGAATGTATCTTCTTCTTTTTGCGCCTGAGGTCCGGGCGGCGGAGCGCCCTGATAAGGCTGGCCGGCGCCAGGGGGGGGACCGGCACCAGGGGGGGGATATGCACCAGGGGGGGGATATGCGCCTTGCGGCGGGGGCGGCTGGGTTTGCGGATAAGGCTGCTGACCGGATGCTCCTGGTCCAAGCGGCGTCGGGGCGCCCGTGCCGGTTTGCGCGAAAGAGGAACCTGCAAAGCCGGAAAGGGCCAGCAGAGTGGCGGCAATAAGCAGGCGGAATGTCCGAAGGTTTGTAAATATGTGCATGGGGTGACCTTGTCCGAGGGGTGTGATGTTGCTGGATCTCTCATCCACAAAAAAACGAATCACTCAACGAATCTAGCATCAAACTGTGGCAAGGGCCGTACCCGTGCATATGCGGCGCTTGGATTTTATTTACCCCTGATCGGCACAATCGGCGCCGAGAGTATTATTGTAGGACGAGGATACGCCCGGGCGATGACGAGAACGGATATATTTCGCGATATTTTTGGCGTGTGTCTCGCCGCCATGCTTGCGTGGGCGCTGTGGGCTCATGACAGCGCCTTGCGCGCCGCGCCGAGCGTATGGCGCGATCAGGCTTCGGGCTTCGCCATCGGCGGATATGATCCGGTGGCCTACCACACGGATTCGAAACCGGCGCTTGTCAGCAAAGGGGTGGAGCATCGCTGGGGCGGAGCTGTCTGGCAGTTCATGAGTGTCGGCAACCGGGATGCGTTCGCCATGCACCCGGAAATTTATGCGCCGCGCTTCGCCGGCTATGATCCGGTCGCGCTATCGAAAGGATTGACGGTGCGGGGCCACCCGGCGGTCTGGGCCATGTACAAGACCCGTGTTTATCTGTTTCGCGATGTCGCTAGTTTGCGGGCCTGGCGCAGGACGCGTGAAAAAACCACCGCCATGGCGCAGGCGAACTGGCCGCGGCTGGGAAGTAACCTTCCCGGGACATCTGAGTGGTAGCTTTGTTGAATTGTAGGCGTCCTAGGGCTTGTTTCCCCAGGCGATGAAACCTGGATTGGCGTAGTCCTGGTCCCGTTTGCCGTAAGTGAGCGGCGCGCCGCTTGTATCGAGAACCGCTCCCCCGGCGGCTTTGAGGACGCCGTGGCCGGCAGCCGTATCCCATTCCATCGTGCGTCCGAAGCGCGGATAGACGTCGGCCAGTCCTTCCGCCAGGCAGCAGAATTTGAGCGACGAGCCTGAAGCATGGGTTTGGGTGATGCCGTGCTCGTCCAGGAAAGCTTGTGTCTGCTCGTCCATATGCGACCGGCTCACCGCGGCGGTGAGGGTTTCAGGATCAAGGGCGCGGGTGGAAATAGACGCCACGTCTAAACCTGAAAAGTCCGGGGCGGGCTTTGATGCATCAAGGCGGGCTATAACCGCCTTGTCGGGCGCCAGTGTGATGTAGAGCTTTGATTGGGCCGGCGCGTAAACCAGCCCGAAACATGGGGTTCCATGCTCGATCAGGGCGACGTTGACAGTGAACTCGTCACGCCCGTGGATGAACTCCTTGGTGCCATCGAGCGGATCGACGAGGAAGAAACGCCCATGCGGGTCGATCTCCTGCAGGGGCGAAGATTCTTCTGAAATCACCGGGATATCAGGGGCGATGTGTTTGAGGCTTTCAACGAGAATCGTATCGGCCTCGCGATCGGCAATCGTCACCGGAGACTTGTCATCCTTCAGCTCTACATCAGCCTTGCCGAAATGGGACATGATGCGCTGACCGGCCTGGTGCGCGGGGGCCAGGAGCTCAGATGCAAGGCGCTGAGTGTCGAAATTGCTCATTACTAGCTCATCCTGCTTGAGAATGGTGGTGGAGCGCAGGCTTCCGCGGTCAGGTGATTCGCGACCATTTGGAGCGACCGGAAGCTGAGCAAATATTCCCTAATGGCCACCCTATTACAGAAAAAAGTAGCAACCACAAGGTGTTACAATTCATCGAACAGGTTTTCTTGGCACCGTTATAAGCCTCGTGTAACAGAGTATGGGCCGTGCGCCACAAGGGCCTTATCGGTGGCCTGACCCTAACACCCACCAGAAGACGGGGAGTGAATCATCATGACAGCCGATTCAGAACTTAGCGATCTTGAACTGGCCGCGCTTCTTTCGAGCAAAATTTGCCATGACATTATTTCGCCTGTCGGCGCCATCGCCAACGGCATTGAGGTTATCGATGAGGAAACCGACCAGGGCATGCGCGAGCATGCGATGGATCTCATCCGCAAAAGCGCAACGCAGGCTTCCGCCAAGCTTCAGTTCGCCCGGCTTGCGTTCGGGGCGGCGGGTTCCGCCGGCACGGAAATTGACTTGAATGAAGCGCAGAGAGTGGCCCGCGCCATTGCGGAGTCAGACAAGCATACATTCGAATGGAACGGCCCGTCCGCGACACTTGCCAAGGATAAAGTCAAGCTGCTGCTGAATATGGTGACGATCGCGCTTGCCGCATTACCGCGCGGCGGGTCGCTCAAAGTATCCATCACGGTTGAAGGGGACGCATCCGCGTTCGAGATCCGGTGCAATGGCGAAAAAGCCCGTATTCCTGTAATACTGGAGCAAATGCTGTCCGGCTCGAACGGGCATGCGCTCGACGCTCATTCGATCCAGCCCTATTATGCTCTGCGTCTCGCAAAAGCCGCTGGAATGTCTCTCAAGGCAACCAGCGACGGCCTGGATGTGGTGTTTGCAGCATCACCTGCGGTGTAATTTTCCGGGCATTCAACCAGAGCGTGTACAAAAGCTTTTTCTCGCCTCAACCAAACGGTAACCCTTTCTGTTCAGACTCCGCCCTTGATTGGATGCCCAGGTATTGGGTCCCGATACCAAGTTTAATGCGGGAAAGGGCAGTACGCCGATGGACGATCTCCTCTCTGAATACCTGACCGAGGCGCCGCCAGAGGTGAAAGCCGCGGCCAAGGAAGGCGGTTCGGTCAAGAACCAGACCATTCGCGTCAATGTCGACACGCTGGAGCACCTAACCACGGCAACACCCGGCGCTGGCGCCGCCAAGCTGGCTTTGGGCACTTCATAGCTTCATAGCTTCAAAGCTTCGCAATTTATCATCATCCCCAGGCACAAAATAAAAGGGACCCCGCGAGAGGCCCCTTTTGTGTGTTCGTATCTGGTCAGACGTTATGGGCGGTGTGCCCGCCGAGCCAGCACTTAAGCAGCCTCGGATTCGTCCTCCGGGTCGCGCAGCACATAGCCGCGGCCCCAAACCGTCTCGATATAATGCATGCCTTCGGTCGCGGCCGCGAGCTTTTTGCGCAGCTTGCAGATAAAGACATCGATGATTTTCAGCTCCGGCTCGTCCATGCCTCCATAGAGGTGGTTCAGGAACATTTCCTTGGTGAGCGTCGTGCCCTTGCGCAAGGAAAGAAGCTCTAGCATCTGGTATTCCTTGCCCGTCAGATGAACCCGTGCACCGCCAACCTCAACCGTTTTGGTATCCAGGTTGACGCGCAGATCGCCGGTTTGAATGACCGACTGGGCGTGTCCCTTCGAGCGGCGGACAATGGCGTGAATACGCGCGACAAGCTCATCCTTGTGGAATGGCTTGGTCATGTAGTCATCGGCTCCGAAGCCGAGACCGCGCACCTTGTCCTCTATGCCCGCGAGACCGGACAAAATCAGAATTGGCGTCTGGACCTTGGAAACGCGCAAGGTCTTTAGCACCTCATATCCGCTCATGTCCGGCAGATTTAAATCCAGCAGGATGATGTCATAGTCATACAGCTTACCGAGATCGACACCTTCTTCGCCAAGATCGGTCGTGTAGACATTAAATCCATCGGATTGCAGCATCAGCTCAATGCTTTGTGCTGTTGCGCTGTCGTCCTCAATAAGAAGAACTCTCATATCAATCCTCTTTCCCCGCGCCCATTCTGGGCAATTTCCCCCACTCGGTCGGCACAGACTGCCGAGTCACTAAAATAGTTAACTCGAATCAACAAATTAGATTCTAATAGTTAACAAATCCTAATTGCTGAAGATAAGCGGCTGTTCATATGAAGTGTAATGACGGTGCACGGACGTGCGCCGCAGATGAGAGTGTATGCAATGTCGTGTATGTCGTGACCGCACGAGGCTTTAAAAGCATGGAAGCACAGCTCTCTCTTGTCGGGACAAGGGCCCATGTCGGAAGGGTATCGAATACTCAAAACGTAGGTGTAAAAAACAAAACGAATCACTTGAGTGCCCATAGATAACAAATGTTGCCGCTCCACACTAACTCTCTCAATTGGATTTGGTTTACCGGGTCTTAATGGTCATGGAGGCAAAATCATCTGAGGGGGAAGCCAGAGAAGCCAAAGAATGCTTCGAGGCTCCGCAAAAACCGGAGGTTTTACGTGCAGTCATTGCTTAGCGAGGTCGCGGCAGTATCAGGAGCTGAAGTGTATGGACGTGTTCGTTCCGTACAAGGCTTGCTGGTTGAGATAGCAGGGCCGGTCGGCGCCATGAGCGTGGGGTCGCGGTTGCGCATCGCGGGAAGCCTGCGAGGCGATATCATATGCGAGGTCGTGGGCTTTCGCCAGGGGCGCGCATTGGCGCTTCCTTTCGGGCAGCTTGAGGGCGTGCGCATGGGGGCAAAGGCCATACTGGAACCCGCCGCCCCCGTGGTGCGGCCATCGCCAGCCTGGCTTGGACGCATCGTTAATGCGCTCGGCGAGCCCATCGATGGCAAGGGACCTCTGATTCCGGGTCCGGAAAGCTATCCTTTACGCGCCTGCCCGCCGCCCGCGCATCAGCGCAAACGGGTCGGTGAGCCCATAGATCTGGGGGTGAAAGCCCTCAACTCCTTCATCACCTGCTGCAAGGGCCAGCGCATGGGCATTTTCGCCGGCTCCGGGGTTGGCAAGTCCGTGCTGCTTTCCATGCTCGCGCGTTACACCCAATGCGATGTCTCGGTGATTGGTCTTATTGGCGAGCGCGGACGCGAAGTTCAGGAATTCATCGAGGACAATTTGGGCGTCGAAGGCCTGGCGAAGTCCATCCTCGTCGTGGCCACTTCCGATGAGGCGGCGCTGATGAGACGGCAGGCGGCCCATCTCACAATGACTCTTTCAGAATATTTCCGCGATCAGGGCAGCGAAGTGCTGTGCATGATCGACAGCGTGACACGCTTTGCCATGTCGCAGCGTGAGATCGGCCTTGCCGGCGGGGAACCCCCGACCACAAAGGGGTATACGCCGACCGTTTTCTCCGAATTACCGCGCCTGCTGGAGCGTGCCGGCCCGGGTACGGGCAAGGGATCGATCACGGGCCTGTTTACGGTGCTGGTGGAGGGCGATGACCATAATGAACCAATCTCCGATGCCGTGCGGTCCATTCTGGACGGCCATATCGTTATGGAGCGGGGCATCGCGGAGCGCGGGCGCTATCCGGCCATCAATGTGCTGAAATCCGTTTCGCGGACCATGCCGGATTGCCTGGAAGAAGGGCAAAACGAACTGGTCACGCGGGCACGCCAGCTGATGGCGACCTATTCGGATATGGAAGAGTTAATACGCCTGGGCGCTTACCGGCGGGGGTCGAGCCCTGAAGTGGACGAGGCAATTGCCTACCAGCCGATGCTGGATGCGTATTTGAGCCAGACCAAGGGGGAACACGTCACAATTGAGGCGGGTTACGAAGAGCTGGCACGGATATTGAGTAGTGAAACGTTAAATAGTGAAACGTTAAATAGTGAAACACAGTCAGAGTTGCAGTCTGAGTCAAGTGAGGGTTCTGAGTCATGAAATCACGTAAATCGCTGATACAGCTACGCCGGTTCGAGGTCGATGAGCGGCGGCAGACCGTCGCCGATATCGAGACCATGATCGGGGAACTCCTGCAAATGGTCATCGATCTTGAACGTCAGATCGAGGTCGAGCAGGAAAAGGCCGGCGTCAGCGACGTCAATCACTTCGCCTATCCGACGTTCGCCAAGGCGGCGATCGTTCGGCGCGACAATCTGAAGAACTCCTGCGCCGAACTGGAGACCAAGCTTGAAGAAGCCCGCGACCAGTTGGCCGAGGCGTTCGAAGAGCTCAAGAAAGTCGAGCTGATCGAGGAGCGCGATGCCGAGCGAGTCCGCGTTCATGAAGCCGCCAAGGAACAGGCCGAGCTCGACGAGATCGGCATCAATATGAGTCTGGAGGGCGAACGGCACTAGTGCGTATCACCATTTATCATTCAAATTGAGTGCCTAGCCAGAAGTGGCGGCGCCCATCTTCGCGGGCACAGTTGCGTCTGCCGCCCGTGCGCTGGCATCTGCCCGCAGATATGCCATATAAATATCCAAAGCTGATCGGGAGGAGGTGCCCATGCCGTCATTCGACATTGTTTCGAAAACGGACCTGAGCGAGGTCGCCAACGCCATCGCCAACATGGTGCGGGAAATGGAGCAGCGCTACGACTTCAAGGGCGCCAATTGCCGGATTGAACAAAGCGATGCGGAAATTACCCTGCACGCCGACGATGATCTGAAGCTGCGGCAGATGCATGAAATGCTGCAGGGCCATCTGACCCGGCGCAAGGTCGACGCCGGGGTGCTGGACTATCAGAGCCAAGAGCAGGCCGCGGGGCAGGCGGTGCGGCAGAAGGTGATCGTGCGCCAGGGCATTGACCGTGATCTGGCAAAGAAACTGGTCAAGCAGCTCAAAGGCTCCAAGATCAAGGTGCAGGTGGCCATCCAGGGCGATGAGCTTCGCGTCACCGGCAAGAAGCGCGATGACCTCCAGGCGGCCATCTCCCTTATCAAGGGGCTGAAGAGCGAGGTGCCGCTCCAGTTCGTGAATATGCGGGATTAATAAGAGCGCAATATGCGCGGTACAAAATTATATGTGATTTCCCCGTGAGCGGCCAAGGGAGCTAGACTCAAATCTCAGGATTGAGGATTGGCAATGGCAAGAGCGGTCCACAGAGTGGTTGCGTTGGCGGCGGTGATCGCACTTTCCGCGTGCGGCGCGACCGGTGGCGGAGGCGGCGGCGGCCAGGCTCCCGTCTCCCAGGGGCCGGTGACCATCGTCAAGGGCAGCACCCCGGTTCAGCTCTACAGCCATATTGCGCGGCAGGTGCGGACCTGCTGGCTCAATCCGCGCGATCCTGTGCTGACCAAGCACGTATTTCGCGCTGAAGCAGGCGCGGGCGGCCCGAGCGGCAGGGCGACCAATATTGAAATTCATGAGCAGACCAGGGATTCGAAACGCGGACTGAAAGCGTTCACCATCAATTTCGTGGCCGTGCGCGATGGGACCCAGATCGTCGCCCAGAACCACAAGCTGAGCTATACGCTGGGTCAGAAGCTCACCGCGGATGTGGGCTATTGGACGCAAGGAGGCACCAATTGCAATGGTCCGGCCCAGGTTTCAGGCACCGTGCCACGGGGCTCGGTTGCGGGACCGAGGGTTTCGCGTTAGGGCAAGCGCGATGTGGGAAGCGCGCCCTCGGCGGGCCGGTTGAATTTCCCAATACTCAAACTCCCCGCTTCCGGTATTTTACCCTTGCAAGCATCGTGTTTCGGGCCGGGCTGCGTCAAGGTGATTGTGCGTTCTCGCGCCCAAAGCCCGCCATTTCCCAGCCCCCGTTAACCCTCCGCTAACCAAAAGCACGGCAAATATTGCCTAGCAGAGTTTTCCAGCTGGGCATCCCGGCTGAGGGGAGTCCATTACGTCATGAGCGACACCACAGCGGCAGGGCCAGTACCCGCCCCCGAAGCGGGCAAAGCCGAACCAGGCGGCGCGTTCACATGGCTGGGAAGCCTTGGACACCTGTTCAATTACATGCGCCGTGGCGACATCGCAATGGCACTCGGCGTCATCACCATTCTGATAGTGCTCATCCTGCCGATGCCGGCAGTCATGCTGGATTTTTTTCTGGCAGTGTCAATAACCTTCTCGGTTCTCATCCTCATGACGGCGCTGTTCATTCATACTCCGCTGGAATTTTCCGTATTCCCGACAATCCTGCTGATCGCGACGATGATGCGTCTTGCGCTCAACATGGCCTCCACGCGGCTGATCCTGACCAATGGACATGAGGGAACCGACGCCGCCGGGCGCGTCATCGAGGCCTTCGGCAACTTCGTGATGCAGGGCAACTTCGTGATCGGCATCATTGTGTTCGGCATCCTCGTGATCGTGAACTTTGTCGTCATCACCAAGGGTTCGGGCCGGATCGCGGAAGTGGCCGCCCGTTTCACCCTCGATGCCCTGCCCGGCAAGCAGATGGCCATCGACGCGGACTTGTCCGCAGGGCTCATCAACGAGGACGAGGCCCGCTCGCGCCGCAAAGAGCTGGAGGATGAATCCTCGTTCTTCGGGGCCATGGACGGCGCCTCGAAATTCGTACGCGGCGATGCCATCGCCGGGCTGATGATCACCTTCATCAACATCATCGGCGGCATGATCGTCGGGGTCGGACAGAATGGCCTCTCCATGGCCGATGCGGGGGGTACCTATACCCTGCTCACCATCGGTGACGGGCTGGTATCGCAAATCCCGGCGCTGATCGTTTCGACCGCCGCCGGCCTGTTGGTGTCCAAGGCAGGCGTCAAGGGCGCGGCCGACAAGGCGCTGGTGAGCCAGATTTCCCGCTATCCCAAGGCGCTCGGCATGTCGTCCTTCGTCATGGCCGGCATGGCCCTTCTGCCCGGCATTCCGCTCATTCCCTTCATCGGGCTTTCAGCCGTGGCGGGGAGCTTTGCCTGGTATGCGGTCAAGAACAAGAAAGAACAGGCTGATGAGGCAGTCGCCGTTCAGCAGGCCGAAGCACACGAAGCGGCAGAGCCGAAAGAAGAACTGATTTCCGAAACGCTGCACATGGATGAGTTGCGGCTGGAGTTGGGCTACGGCCTTGTCCCCATGATCAACGATCCAAAGGGTGACAACGACAAGCTCACCGAGCAGATCAAGGCGCTGCGCCGGCAGTTCGCCTCCGATATGGGCTTTGTCACGCCACCGGTGCGTATCCTCGATAACATGCAGCTCCCGGCCAATGACTATATCATCAAGGTGAAAGAGGTTGTTGCCGGCGGTGGTGCGCTGTTCCCCGATCTCTATATGGCGATGGACCCGCAAGGTTCCCAGATCGAGCTGCCCGGTAATCATACCACTGAGCCCACCTTCGGCCTGCCGGCCACATGGATTGAATCCAATTTACGCGATGAAGCGTCTTTCAAGGGCTACACGGTGGTTGATCCGGTGACAGTCATCTCGACCCATCTTACCGAAATCCTCAAAAGCCATATGTCGGAATTGCTCTCCTATGGCGAGATGCAGGGGCTGCTCGACAGGTTGCCTGAAAAAGCGAAGAAGCTGCTCGACGACGTGGTTCCGGGACAGATCAGCGCCTCGACGGTGCAGCGTGTCCTGCAAACCCTGCTTGGCGAGCGGGTCTCCATTCGCGACATGTCGACCATATTGGAAGGCATTGCGGAAGCCTCCGGCTTCACCCAGTCGGTCCAGCCCATTACCGAACATGTGCGGGCCCGCCTCGCTCGGCAAATCTGCGCCGCCCATGTGGGAGCGAACGGCGCCCTGCCGCTCATAACCATGTCGCCGCAATGGGAACAGGAGTTTGCCGAAAGCCTTATCGGTGAGGGCGACGACCGGCAACTTGCCATGGTGCCGAGCCGCCTGCAGGAGTTCATCAAGGATTTACGCGCGGCCTTCGAAGAAGCAGGCGAGCAGGGAGAAGCGCCGGTGCTTCTTACTAGCCCGGGCATCCGCCCCTTCGTGCGCCAGATTATTGAGCGCTTCCGCCCGCAAACGCCGGTGTTCTCGCAAAACGAAGTGCATCCGCAAGCCAAGCTGAAAACTGTCGGGAAGATATAGAGACCACCCCGCGCGGAGGCGGGGGGCCAATAGGCATTGGCCGTATTCTCCGGTGCTTGAGCGCATGAGATTTTTTCGCTCACGGCTGATTTTTTAAGTTTATTTCGCTCACGGCTATTCCGCTCGTTTCACTCGCTCGCCTCCGCGAGGGTGGCGCACAAGCGCCGGCACGCGTTCGCGCTTGCCTCGCTTCGCTCGGTTCCGGAGTGATGCGGGACTGCTTTGCCGTATCGCTCTATTCCGACCGGAGGGAGGCAGGCCATTGAGGCCCGGCCGTTAGGCCGCCCTCGCGGAGGCGAGCGAGTGAAACGAGCGGAATAGCCGTGAGCGATAAATCAAAGGGAGGTTGAGAGGCGTGGATAAGAATCTCATATCCGAGCGAAGCGAGGCAAGCGCGAACGCGCGTCGGCGCTTATGCGCCGCGCCCGCGCAGGCCCGCGAAGCGGAACAGCCGTGAGCGAAAAGAACAGCCGTGAGCGATCTAATATTCAGTCCAGGGTGGGTCAGCGAGAAGCCTTATCCCATCGCCGGGCGCGCGTCGCGAGGCATCGGCACGTTGAGGCCCTCATCGGTGTACAGCTTCAGCTTGTTGCGAAGCGTGCGGATGGAAATACCGAGAATATTGGCCGCATGGGTGCGGTTGCCAAGGCAGTGGCCAAGGGTTTCGATAATCAGTTCCCGCTCCACTTCCGCAACCGTCTTGCCGACAAGGTTACGGGCAACTGCTTCGGCGGTTTGGGCCGCCTGGGCCGCGGGATCGGCAAATCCCCCCTTCGCGCTAACCGGCGCACCGTCAGGCGCACGAATGGCTTCGGCTTCAATTTCCGCACCGCTTGAGAGCAGCACCGCACGGTGGATGGTATTTTCCAGCTCGCGCACATTTCCGGGCCACGGGTTGGCAAGCAACTGGCGCCGCGCTTCGGCTGAAACCGGGCGAAAGGTTACGCCGTTGGCCTGCGCGTATTTTTTCGCGAAATGATCGGCCAGTTCCAGAATATCCGTGGGGCGCTCGCGCAAGGGCGGCACGCGCAAATTCACGACGTTCAGCCGGTACAGCAAATCCTCGCGGAAGGTGCCTTCGCGTACGGCCGCGGCAAGATCGAGGTTCGATGTGGCGATGATGCGGATATCGACGGGGATCGGCTTGGCGCCGCCGACCCGGTCGATCACCCGTTCCTGTATGGCGCGCAGAAGTTTGGCCTGCAGCCGGACATCCATCTCGCTGATTTCATCGAGCAGAAGCGTGCCGCCATTAGATTCCTCGAACTTGCCAATCCTGCGGCCGACAGCGCCTGTAAAAGCGCCCTTTTCGTGCCCGAAGAGTTCCGACTCAAGAAGGTTCTCCGGGATGGCGGCGCAGTTGACGGGTATGAAGGATTTGGACGCGCGCCTGGACTTGGCGTGCACATGCCGCGCCATGACCTCTTTACCGGTCCCCGATTCACCGGTGATCAGGACGCTGGCGTCCGACGAAGCGATCTGGTCGGCCAGCGCAATGACCTGCGCCATTTTCTCGTCGCGATAGATGAGTGCGTGAGCGTCAGCGACAACCGCTTCCAGAATGGCGGCGATAAGCTCGGGGTCGGGGGGAAGCGGGATATATTCCTTCGCACCGGCCTGGATGGCGGCAACGGCGGCCTTGGCGTCATGCTCAATGCCGCAGGCAACGACAGGCACATGGATGTGTTCGCTATCCAACCGGTCTATCAGCTCTGTAATGTCGTGATGAACCTCGATCATGACCAGGTCCGACCCGCGTCCCGAGCGCAGGTCTTTCATCGCGCAGTCGATCGTGGGCGCGTGGGTCACCTTCGCGCCGTGGTCCATTGCGATCTTGGTCGCCGTCGTCAGCTCACCGTTCAAGGTGCCGATGATCATTAGTCTCATGCGTCTCTCCTATCGCGTCCGGGGCGTCACAGCGCCTCCACCGCAGATCCTGTTATGCGTTACCCTTGATAATTTCCGTCATGGTCACGCCGAGCCGGTCTTCCACCAGAACAACCTCGCCGCGCGCGACAAGCCGGTTGTTCACGAAGATGTCGATGGCTTCACCGACCTTACGGTCGAGTTCCACCACGTCGCCTTTGTCCAGCTTCAACAAATTCGCCACTTCCATATGTGTTCGCCCGAGCACGGCGGTGATGTTGACGGGGACGTCGTATACAGATTCCAGGTCCGCTGCGGTCCACGTATCATCGTCAGATTGCGGGGGCGTCTCATCCGGTTCTGCGGCATATTCAGCATCGGGTTCACTCGGCTTTTCCTGCTGCGAAAAGTCGGTGAGATCGACGTTCTCGACGTCTGTCTCTTCGCTCATTTCGTCTCTCCTGGTCCGGTTGGAGTCTCGGATACGGGTTCAGTTTCTGATTGGCATTGAAGCGTGAGGTCCGGTGTGTGCACAGCATCATCGTCCGGGCGGGGCGAGGCGCTCGGCTCATGTGCCTGGCTCGCTTGGGCGGGCTGAGAGATCAACCTGTCGAGGTGACGGTGCACGAGCCGGGAAATCTTGCTTTTTGTTTTTTCAAAATCGAGTGATATGCCGCCATCCGCCCATTGCAGCGTGCAATCGCCTTTCTTGGTTTCGGGGTCGCCGAGAACAACGATTTTTCCAGTGAAACCGCGCTCGGCAGCGATCGATTTCACGCTTGTCTGGACACTTTCGGCCAGAGCGTCATTTACGGTGAGCGCGATATGCGGGGCGTCGCCCATATGATCCAGCGCATCGGTGAAAAGCACTTCGAGGTTTATCGAAGGCATGCGGGCGATCAGCTCTTCAGCTAAAAGATTAGCAGTCATGGTCGCCAGTTCAATCGCTCTTTGGCGGATGTGATCGCACTCTTGCTCCACATCTCCCAGCAAATTTTTTGCGCCATCCAGCAGCACGCCGGTTTCGGCCCGGGTTGCCTCCTCGATGCTCTTGAGCGCTTCGGCCTCTCCTTCCGAGCGGCCTTTCTCGTAGGCCGTGCAGCAGGCTTCCGCCAGCTTGCGCTCCCATTCCTCCTGCATTTTGCGGGCGGCGATGGCGGTCACGCCCTTTACAGGGCCATCGAACTTCCGGTCGAACATATATCTCGCTGCTTCAGCCATCTCTTTCCTAGTAAACAAGCTCGTCGTCGCCACCGGACTTGGCGATGATAATTTCGCCCTTGGCGGCGAGGTCCTTCGCCATGCCGGTTATTTTCGATTGTGCCTCATCCACCTCCTTCAGCCTCACCGGCCCCATGACTTCCAGATCGTCACGCAGCATCTTTCCGGCCCGCTTGGACATGTTGGCAAAGAAAAAATCGCGTGCCGTGTCGTTAGCGCCCTTCATGGCGAGTTGCAGCACATCGGGCTGGATGTTGCGCAGAAGAGTCTGCGTGCTTGCCCGGTCGAGCTTGGTCAGGTCCTCGAAGGTGAACATCAAGGTCTTGATGCGTTCAGCGGAATCCCAGTCGGTTTCCTCCAGCGCGGACAGGATACGTCCTTCGGTCTGGCGGTCGAAGCTGTTGAAGATTTCAGCCATCATTTCGTGGGCGTCGCGCTGGCGCGTCTGAGACAGGTTTGAGATGAATTCGCTGCGCAATGTGTGCTCGATCTTCTCCAGAACATCGCGCTGGACCGAACCCATCCCGAGTATTCTGTGCACCACTTGCATGGAGAACTCCTCCGGCAGCAGTGACAGAACGCTGGCAGCGTGATCGCAGGAAATCTTCGACAGCACAACGGCCACGGTTTGCGGGTATTCGTTCTTCAGATAGTTGGCCAGGACCGTCGGTTGCACGTTGGAGAGTTTCTCCCACATGTTGCGTCCTGCGGGACCGCGGATCTCTTCCATGATGCTGGCTACCCGGTCAGACGGGAGATATTTCGCCAGTAACCGTTCGGTTGACGAATCCGTGCCGAGCAGCGTTCCGGTAAGCGACATCTTCGAGATGAAGTCCATCAGCAGGGCCTGGGTCAACTCGTTGGTCACATTGCCGAGTTCTGACATGGCGACGGAAACGGACACGACCTCATCGTCACTCAACTCTTGCCAGATGGGCGCCCCCCATTCCGATCCAAGCGCCAGCATCAGGGCAGCAGCCTTCTGCGGGCCGTTAAGGGTGCTGAGAGTGGCCCGTACATCTTCGTTATCGGACTGCTGTGCCCTGCCTTTATCCAGAACTTCTTCGATGTCCACTGCCGGTGTTGCCATTCTATACGCTCGGGCCATATCTTTTTACCGCCTTAAGCTGTTTTCTGAATCCAGTCGCGGACGATTGAAACCGCCTCTTCCGGATTGTGTTTTACGGTTTCACCTACATCTTCCACCGCCTTGGCCTGAACCTCACCAACAGCGCGAACGCTATCGAGCGCTTCCAAAGTCTCGTTGCGAAGGTTCGGCAACGCCAAATCTTCACCATCAGGGCCAGTTAGCCGAGGGACCTGGGCGTCATCGGCTGTCAGGGCTTTCATGTTGGGCGTCGGGGCTTCCGGCGTTAATATGCGCCGCACCAGCGGACGTACGACCAGCATGAGGACGAGGAGCGACATGATGCCGATCACCGTCAGTTCAGCGATGGTGAAATAATCTGTCTTCGACAGGGACTTCATGGTGTCGAGCCATCCTTGCGGACCAATATCGGCGAGTGCGGGCGCCTGAATCTCGGCAAAGCGCAGATTTACGACCTGCACCTGATCTCCACGATCCTTGTCGAAGCCGATGGCCGTGCGCACCAGAGCTGTGATCTGATCGATCTGGGCCTTGGGCCGGGGACTATAAGTTACCGCTCCACTGGCGTTCTTCTGGTAGATGCCATCGACCAGGACCGCGACGGAGAGGCGTTTGATCCGCCCGCCTTCTGCGACTTCGGTCTTGGTGGTGCGTGAAATCTCGTAATTGACGACTTCTTCGTTCTTGTTGGTATTTTCCTGCTGGCTGCCATCGCCGCCTGCGGGACCATTGGCGGCGGGGAGCTCGTTTCCGACTGAAACGCTGTCATTTCCAGTGGGCATCGTGGCGTTGGATGTCTCCTCACGCGATTGGGTCGAGCGGACCACCTGGCCGTCCGGATCGTAGATATCGGTGGTTTCGGTGATTTTGGAATAATCCATTTCCGCCGACACGCGAACGCGGACGCGGCCATCGCCGACGATGCTGGCGACGATGTCCTCAACCTCGTTGCGTATCCGCTGCTCAACAGACCGGTTGCGTTCATCCAGTTCTCCACCCCCTGCCTGAGTTTCATCCCCACGCC
This sequence comes from uncultured Alphaproteobacteria bacterium, assembly GCA_964194535.1. Taxonomy (GTDB): domain Bacteria; phylum Pseudomonadota; class Alphaproteobacteria; order Rhizobiales; family Methyloligellaceae; genus UBA2767. Next base: position 34,681 of record CAXMMX010000199.1, read on the forward strand.
CGGTAGCGAGCAGACGGCCGGTTTCGTCGACGATGGAAACCCGGCTTGGTTTGAGTCCGTCGACGGCGGAAGCCGTCAGGTGCTGAATGGCCTTGATCTGTCCGGCCTCCAGTTTTCCGCGGGTCTTGATGACAATCGATGCAGAGGGCTCGCGCGCATCGCGTGCGAACAATTTGCGCTTGGGCAAGACCAGATGCACGCGCGCCATTGAAATCTTCTGCAGCGAACGTATGGTGCGCACCAGTTCTCCTTCAATGGCGCGTACACGATTGATGTTCTGGACAAAACTCGTTGCGCCAAGGGTGTCCGCCTTGTCGAAAATTTCGTAACCAACCGAGCCGCCCGCAGGCAGGCCGCTTTCCGCCAACTCCATCCTGAGGCGCAGCACCTGTAACTTCGGCGCCAGGATGATGGAACCGTCCTGACGAATCTCGTGGGGAATATTCATGCCCTCAAGCTTCTTTACGACCTGAAGCGAGTCATCGAAGGTAAGGTCGGTATAAAGAACTCCAAGTTGCGGCTGGGAAAAGCGCAGCATCAGGAATATGAAGAAACCGACCAGACCGGCCGCGACCGCTCCCATTGCGGCCAGCCTGGCCGGCCCCAGTGCTTTTACGAATTCAGTGACGCTATTCACCCTTGTGCATTCCTTTTGGTTGGCGGTGAACCGCATCGCAGCGTGCCCCGTCCAGGCACATGCCTTAACCCGCCGTTCACCATAATTCATGCGAGTAGGCAAAAATTACCCAGCTACTCCTAAACAGATGATTAACCGCAGGTGTTTTTACGAAGATGATTTGCCGGACGATCCACGCAATGAACGCGCGCGCGGCAAGCCGAGAGTGCGTTTTTGTCGGCGCAGGCCTTATCCCATACGTAAAATTACCGCTGGTCATGGTCAACGGTGAGGAATTTTAAGGCATTGAAACAAAAGAATTTACTGGCGATAGTCCTGGATACGCGTGGCGCGAAGTCCGGCCAGGCCATGCCTGTCGATAGAACGCTGCCAGCTCAGGAACTCGTCCACTGTCAGCGTATATCGATCGCAGGCTTCATCTAGGCTCAGCAATCCGCCTCGTACAGCGGCTACGACCTCTGCCTTGCGGCGGATTACCCAACGCTTGGTATTGTGAGGAGGAAGATCGGCAATCGTCAGCGGACTGCCATCTGGCCCAATTACATATCTTACGCGCGGCCTGTAATGCTCTGTCATAATACTCTTACACGTGACCCAATTCGGCGTGAGAGTAACCGAGCACGTTTAAGATTTGCCTAAAGTGTTGGGTTAATCAGTCGTAAGAGTTTTCAGCCCGGGCCGGGGGGCAAAAAACATTATTCTGGCCTACGACGAGATGTCCTACGAATTGATGGCGTTTCAGGTGCCAAGTTTTTGTAATTCGGAAGAATTGGGCAACTTGACCGATTCGATGTCTTCCAGTTTGACTTCTCGATTGCCGACCAGCAGTACCGGTTCGTCGCCACTGAAATTCACGCCGTCAACGATGCCGACAATCTCTGTTGTCACTTTGAGCGCGGTACCCGAGCTGTCAACTGCGGAAATTGACAATGTATAGTCGCCATCGGGCGCGGGGCTGCCGGTCGTTGTCTGGCCATTCCAAAAAAACTTATTCTTGCCTGCAGGCGCTGGACCACTGGTGGAGAAGACCGGCACACCATTGGAATCAAGCACCGTAAAGGTCGCGTTGTCAGCTCCGCCTTCGATTTCATAATTCCAGTTGGCGCTGCCGCCGCTCAACTCCGTGGTGGTTCCGCTCAGCGTCACCTCGCCACCGAGAAAACCGATCACATTGGTGATGGTGTTGGCAGCCGAGAGCTGAATCAGCTTCTCTAGGCTAGAGTTTTGCTTGACCGACTGCTCGACTTCCGTGAATTGCACCAGCTGCTGGGTGAACTGGTTGGTGTCAATCGGGTCCAGCGGGCTCTGGTGTTTAAGCTGGGTGGTCAGCAGTGTCAGGAAGGTGTCGAAATTCTCGGCAATCGATTCTCGGCCGGTGCTGGAGCGCCCGAGGTTCGAAAGCGCGGAATATGGGCTGATTTCAACCATATTTTTCGGGTCTCCCTAAATCGGCCTAAATTCGAATATCAACGCCGGACGTGGCCAAATACCGGGTCGACGGCGGCATGGTATCGTCGGGGACGCGCGCGAGATCATTATCCTCCTCGCTTGTGTCCAGTGCGTCCATTTCGTCCTCGGTATCGAAATGGTCATCTTCGCCATGCGCGAGGCCTTGGTCCTTGAGCGAGAATTTCATGTCCTCTTCGGACATGTTGAGGCCGGCGTCCTGCAGGGCGCGCTCGAGTTGGCGTGCGTCACGCTGCAGCAGATCAAGCGTTTCGGCGCGTTCTACCACCAGGTGGGTCATCACCTGACCTCCACGCGACACATCGAGGCGCACCTCGATACGGCCGAGTTCCGGCGGGTCGAGACGGATATTAAAGCGCCTGGCTCCATTACTGGCCTGTTGGGCGATATGGACCGCCAATGCGCTTACGGGAACGTGCGGCGCGTTGGCCGAAGCCGGGCCGGGGGAAGCCACTGACGCCTGCACGCTCACCGTAAGCGTTGGGGGACTGGAAGCGCCGGCATTTTCACCAACCGTGCGCTCTTGAATCTGGATGATTGGCTGGCCGTTTCCGGGCTTGATCAGCCGCTGGGTTATTTCTGACCCCTTTGGAGTCACTTCGGGCCGGGTCGTGTCCGGTTTGATGGTTGAAGTGTCATCGCTGACGCCGGGTACGGGGATGCGTGACGCTTCAGAGGTTTTTTCACCCTGGGGCGTGACCGGCTGGCCCGCGCCACGGGCCTGGGCTGTCCGCTCCATG
>CAXMMX010000200.1:0-4292 GCA_964194535.1 uncultured Alphaproteobacteria bacterium
CTGCTCTTGAGATAGCCAAAGGATGCCCGCACCTTGAACACGGCACAATTGAAGTTGCAGAAGTGAAGGAATTGAAGCTGCAGAAGTGAAGGAAATGTAGTCACCAGCATCGCGATCCAGACAATCCAGAAGGCCAAATTAGTGAAGAATTGACAACTGGAGTAAGCTGGCTAGCGGTCATTTTCAGCGCCTTAATCTCGTTTTTGGCTGGGGTGATCTGAGTTGCTATTGCTTGAGCGGAAGTCACTTCCACGTCTGTCATGTCGACTGTCTGGCGGGTTCCGGAAAAATCGATGACCCAATGCTGAGAAGTAGCGAATGTCCGCTTTGGGTCAAAAGCGGACATAAATCCACATGAGCTGGAATGTCTGCTTTTAGCCAAAAGCGGACATTGTACTGCACCGAATACATGCGGAAGAGCGCCCACATAGTGCGAAATGGTTACGGGGTCGGGTTTCAACCCTCCAAATCAGCCCGACAAAGATCGGACTACAACCGATCGTGACAGCTCAGGGCCGAAATCGCGATCGGATGCTCATTGTGCTACCATTTTCGGCGAGTGGAAGGATCAATCTAATTATTGTTAGCTGTGATTTTGGATTTCAATACAATTAGTGAGAGCTATGCAACTACTACGACATATTGGCTCGCTGACCTTCGTGCTCGGGCTTTTCACTGCGGTATTTGTCGGGATACCATGGTACGTGATCGTTGCTGATGATCCGGTCGTGCCCCTGTGGCTCAGGATAGCGGTGTTCTGCCTTCTGGGGGGTATCCTTGTGGTTCTGCTGACAGTGGCTCTGGAACAAAGGAAAAACAAAACATCAGAAAGACGACCACTGCCTACTGAGCCTGTTCCCACGGTTTTACTATTGAACTCTGCTGCACTACCTGGCCGAGAGATCACGGAGATTCTCGGTCTCGTTCAGGGCCATACGGTATTCGCTATCTGGCTTGGGAAAGATCTATCCGCCATGGTTAGGTTGATCCTTGGCGGCGAATTGACTGAATACACAGAAATGATGGGAAGGGCTCGGAGAATAGCTACGAATAGGATGGTCGCCCAGGCCGCAGAGATGGAGGCGGATGCAATAATCAATGTTCGATATATGACTACGAGTGTTGTCCTGAGTGCGGCTGAACTATTAGCTTACGGCACAGCAGTCAAGCTCAGCAAATAGATCGCCTTGTGGGAGGATACTGATATGGTTTTAGGTTACCAACTCATAAATGCGCATCGGCTGATCTGTTACGGTGAATGTCTGCTTTACCCCCGAAAGCGGACATTATTCCGCACTGCATCAAATGTCTGCTTAGTGCCATTAGCGGAAGTTCGCGATGCCGGCGTTGCGTGCTATTCGGCATATCCGTTCCATCTTTGACAATGCACGCAGCGCCAGCAACGCCGTGATTTGTCATGCCGTCATGCAGTCGAAACGCAGACATTTCCAAGCATCTGGGACCAGAAACATCCTCCGCCTTTCGACCGCGCCGCCATTCTCCACGCCAACGATTGTATTGCGATCGAAAATCGACAACCATACCACTGTCGGCATCTCATCTGGGGGATACCGGATCAAATCACGATCCTTTGAGATTTGACTCCTTTTGAGATGCCTCTCGTATATCTAGTGAGGATATTGGAAACTGATGGGTGAGGAGCACCATGAATACAAACCATGAGGAGAGCCGCAACGGACAAATTTGGCACATGGCGCGCGGCTCGCGTCTTGCCCGGTACGTATTCATCGCGATTGTCATGGGGTTCGCCGTGGCGCTCTCCAGCGAACATCCGCTTGCCCAAGAGCTTCATGAGCGCTTTGCCGCCTACTACGACGCAAAGTCCAGCAAGACGGTCGACCATTCAGCGTGGGATCGGCTCCTGAAAGCGCATCTGAGCCCCGGTAAGGACGACCTGAACCGGTTCGACTATGGCGCCCTGAAGGCGCGCGGGCTTGGCAATCTCGAAAACTATCTGAACCATCTGCAATCGATCGATCCGGCAAAACTTTCGCGCGATGAGCAGTTCGCCTTCTGGACCAATCTGTATAACGCAAAGACGGTTGAAATTGTGACGCGCCACTACCCGGTGAAATCTATCCAGGGTATCCGGCTGAGTAACTTTCTCATTCCTGGCCCCTGGCGTGAAAAAGTGATCAAGGTCGCGGGCGCATCGCTCAGCCTCGACGACATCGAGCACGCCATTTTGCGTCCCATATGGCGTGATCCGCGTATTCACTATGTGGTCAATTGCGCGTCTGTCGGCTGCCCCAATCTGCAGGACCGGGCCTATACGGGGTCGGCCATTGAAGTGATGCTGGAGAAGGCGGCCCGTGACTATATCAATTCGCCGCGCGGGGTCCGCTTCAACGGTTCGCAGAGCGTCTTCTCGAGCCTGTATGACTGGTACGGCTCGGATTTTGGTGGCTCCACGCCGCGCATATTGGCGCATATCCGTAAATATGCCGGTCCCGTCCTCGCCGACAGAATTGCTGCTGTGAAGCAGATAGTGGACTATGAATATGATTGGGCGCTTAACGACAGAAAATGATGCTATGGGGTGACCGGTTTTGCACAGCCAATTTGCAATTCGCGCTATTTTGGAGACAGCGAAGTGAGTGAGACAGAAAATGCTCAGCCCGCCAGCGGTGGAGGCAGCTGGGTGAAGCGGGTTTATATCTCATGAGACAGGGCAAACATATCTGCGTAATCATCCCCGCGCTCAATGAGGCGAACGCCATCGGCCATGTTATTGGCGATATTCCAGACTGGGTGGACGAGATTGTCGTGGCCGACAATGGCTCTGGCGACGGCACCGCAGAGATCGCCAAGGCGCATGGCGCCGCGATGGTGCATGAGAGCGAGCGAGGCTATGGCGCGGCGTGTCTTGCGGGCATCGCGGCGTGCCCCGAAGCCGATATCATCGTGTTCCTCGATGGCGACTATTCCGACCACCCGCAAGAGCTTGGACTGCTGGTCGACCCGATCGTATCGGGCACATGTGAGTTCGTCGTTGGGTCGCGTGTGAGCGGCCAAGCAGAACCAGGCGCGCTGATGCTCCAGCAGCGTTTCGGCAACTGGCTCGCCTGCAAACTCATGAACGGAATCTGGCACAGCTGCTATTCGGATCTCGGTCCCTTCCGCGCCATCGAGGCGGCGGCCCTCAAGCGGCTGGCCATGCAGGACCGCACCTATGGCTGGACGGTGGAGATGCAGATCAAGGCGGCGCTGCTGGGGCTGAAGGTGAGCGAGGTGCCGGTGAGCTACCGGCCGCGCATCGGCGTTTCCAAAATTTCCGGCACCCTCAAGGGCACCCTCCTGGCGGGCACGAAAATTCTCGGGCTGATTGGCCGCTACGCGCTTCTGCCGCGCTGGCGCGGCGCGCCGGAAACCGAATAAGGCGCGCTTGGTTGCCTCACTTCGGCGTCGTTCTGAGAAGCGTGCTGCGCCGCACCAGACGCCCCCAATATTTGTCGAAGGGATGAACGAAGTCCGTCGCTCCATTGGCGTTCACCAGAGCGCGCGTCTCATTGTGCCAGGCAAAAACACCGCCATCGAGATTGTAAACCGCTGTCGCGCCCTGCGCCTTGAGCGCCGCCTGAACGCCCTCTGCCAGCCGTGAGGACCGCAACCCGACGGCGCAGTAAAACACCACGGTTTTGCCGCGCACCTTGTCACCGAACCTGTCCATGAAACTCCAGCGCCAGATGCCGGGGTCAACGCGCTTCGCGCCCTCAATCCGGCTGACGGCATATTCGTCCGCCTCGCGCACATCGAGCAGCAGAATATCGGCGCCCTGCGTTACCTGCGCGGCGAGCGCTTGGGTCGAGAGCTGCGCCACACTGCCAAAGTCCTGCTTCACCTGTGCGCGAACCGCGTCCAGCGTGAAGGATTCGCGAGCATGGGAGATTTGCGGCGTAAGGATGATGAACGACAGAATAAGCGCCCCCAGGGTATATGCCATTCTATTTAAAGGAATACGGCTATCCTTCCAGTTCCTTGCGCAAAATTGCGGCCCCGCTGGCGGGAAATAGATGCTGAGGAACAATCCCTGCTCTACCTTTTCAAGCGTACGTATGAATGGGAGATTATGCTTTGAACGCATAACAAAATACATTAAAAAATGATGCGCTTCCGCGCTGTGACCAGCCCCACCTGATTGGTCGACGGATTGAGGGGTTTATGTCACGCCTAACGATCAGCTCGACTGGTTCTCACTTGCGATAGCGTGCAGGTGGCTGTGGGTTGTTTGCAAAATTAGTATCATGCTTAGACATTCGTGTGACCAACTC
>CAXMMX010000201.1:0-7487 GCA_964194535.1 uncultured Alphaproteobacteria bacterium
TTTCCCTACAAGAACCACCTCATCCGGCTGGAGCGGGAGGATGGCCTGCCGCGCATTGTCATTCGCCAGTTTGATGATGGCTCTGAACACGCCATCGCGTTCGATGAAGATGCCTACTCGCTCGGGGTATCCGCCGGATACGAATATGACACTTGCCAATTGCGCTTCACATATTCGTCCATGACAACGCCGGCGCAGGTCTATGACTATGACGTGACGACGAGAGAGAGGGATCTGCGCAAGACCCAGGAAGTCCCAAGCGGGCACGACCCGAAAGACTATGTGACGCGCCGTATCGTGGCCCCTGCGCATGACGGCGAAGACGTGCCCGTCTCCCTGCTCTACCACAAGGAGACACCGCTCAATGGCACAGCGCCCCTCTTGCTCTATGGCTATGGTGCCTATGGCATATCCATTCCGGCGAGCTTCAACACCAGCTGCCTGAGCCTCGTGGATCGCGGCTTCGTCTATGCGATAGCGCACATTCGTGGCGGCAAGGACAAGGGCTACAGCTGGTATAGACAAGGCCGTGGTCCTGACAAAACAAACACCTTCAGGGACTTCATTTCAGCAGGTGAACACCTTGCCAGGGAAGGCTTCACATCACGAGGGCGGATCGTCGCCCATGGCGGCAGCGCAGGCGGAATGCTGATGGGCGCGGTTGCCAACATGGCGCCGGATCTTTTTGCCGGAATCATAGCCGAGGTGCCATTTGTCGATGTGCTCAACACCATGCTGGATGATACACTGCCCCTCACCCCTCCGGAGTGGCCAGAATGGGGAAATCCGATCGAAGACAAACAGGCCTATAAGGTCATCGCCGCTTACTCGCCCTATGACAATGTGACGTCACAGTCTTATCCCAATATCTTGGCGCTGGCTGGGCTGAGTGACCCGCGCGTTACCTATTGGGAGCCCGCCAAATGGGTTGCGAAACTACGCGCCCTCAAGACCGGCGACAATCTGGTTCTGTTGAAAACCAATATGGATGCCGGCCATGGCGGCGCGTCGGGCCGCTTCGACCGGCTGAGGGAAGTAGCGCTCTCCTATGCTTTTGCATTGAAAGTATCGGGCAAGCTGGAAAGCCAGAGTTGAGATGTGCTCTGCCGGCACTCTCGACAGTCCGTTTTTAATCCGCGCTGAAAAGCGATATACAAAATGCAAATATGAATGCATCTCACTTTGTGGAGTAACACCCAAATGACCGAGCCCGCCCGCGAACAAGACCTTCCCCCTGCAAAGACCCGTTTCGATTGGTCGGATCCTCTGGACCTCGACAGTCAGCTGACCGAAGAAGAGCGCATGGTGCGAGACAATGCGCATCGCTATGCCCAGGACAAGTTGATGCCCCGGGCGCTCGAAGCCTTCCGTGAGGAAAAGTTCGACCGTGACGTCATAAGCGAAATGGGCAAGTTGGGCCTGCTGGCGGTAACGCTGCCGGAAGAATATGGCGGGTCGGAGATGGGCTATGTGTCCTACGGACTGATTGCCCGCGAGGTGGAGCGCGTGGATTCAGGCTACCGATCCATCATGAGCGTCATAAACTCTCTCGTCATCTTCCCCATTTTTGCCTATGGAACGGAGGAGCAGAAACGCAAATTCCTGCCCAAGCTGGCGTCCGGCGAAATTATCGGATGCTTCGGCCTTACCGAACCCGATCACGGTTCCGACGCAGGCGGTATGCTCACCCGTGCGATCAAATCCAAAGGCGGCTATACGCTCAAAGGCTCCAAGACGTGGATTTCCAACGCGCCGAGCGCCGATATTTTTGTCGTCTGGGCCAAGACTGAGGACGGTGTCATCCGGGGGTTTCTCATCGAGCGCGGTACGAAAGGCCTCTCAACCACGAAAATTGAAGGCAAGTTTTCGCTGCGCGCATCGGAGACCGGTGAGGTCGTCATGGACGACTGTTTCGTGCCCGAGGAAAATCTGCTCCCCGGCGCGGAAGGGCTGTCAGGTCCCTTCCGCTGTCTCAACCGCGCGCGCTTCGGCATTTGCTGGGGCTCGATGGGAGCTGCTGAATTCTGCTGGCACGCGGCGCGCCAATATGTGCTGGATCGAAAGCAGTTCGGACGGCCCCTCGCCGCCAATCAACTCATCCAGAAGAAGCTCGCCGACATGCAAACCGAGATCACGATCGGTCTGCAGGGCGCGCTGCAACTGGGACGGCTGTTCGACGCCGGCAAGGAGACGCCAGAAGCGATTTCACTCCTGAAACGCAACAATTGCGGCAAGGCGCTGGATATTGCCCGCACCGCACGCGACATGCATGGCGGCAACGGAATTGCGGACGAATATCACGTCATCCGTCACCTGCTGAACCTGGAATCGGTAAACACCTATGAGGGCACCCACGATATCCACGCCCTCATTCTGGGACGCGCACAAACCGGCATTCAGGCTTTCTGCTGACACCTTTCCACAGGCGCACCGGGCATAGCGCGTCCGGAGCCGGATAGCTTGCCTCACTCCATGCGAGCCGCTAGATTTCACCCGACGCTATGCGTCTAAAGTCGAATCGATGCATAGAAACAAAATTCAACCGCCAGAGAGAAGAGGTAACAGAGACAGGAGACTGTAATGCAGGGCATATTGAGCAACCTCAGATCGACCGTGATCGCCGGTTTCATATTGACGGTCATACTTTTCATCCTAATCAGAATCATGACGGACGCTGGCTTCACGCTGGATCAGGCATGGTTCGCATTTTTCTTCAGGTGGCTGCATGTGTTGAGCGGCGTCATGTGGATTGGCCTGCTCTGGTATTTCAATTTCGTGCAGATCCCGAACATGCCGAACATTCCTGACGACCAGAAGCCGGCTATCGGCAAGGTCATCGCGCCAGCCGCGCTATGGTGGTTCCGCTGGGGCGCCATGGCCACCATCGCCACCGGACTGATCGTTGCGTCCATGAACGGTTACGTGGTTGAGGCCCTGGCGCTGGGACTGACCGATAGCGGCGCGAGCACACCGATCGGCATCGGCATGTGGCTCGGCATCATCATGTGGGCCAATGTCTGGTTTGTGATCTGGCCCAACCAGAAGAAGGCGCTCGGCATGGTCAAAGTGAGCGATGCGGAGAAGGCCGCCGCGGGGCGCACGGCGATGCTGTTCTCGCGGACCAATACTCTGCTGTCGTTCCCCATGCTGTTTTGTATGGTGGCGGCGCAGAATGGCGGGTTTTAATCAGGCTGAAGCATACGCCTGAAGATACGACAAAATCAGCCGGGGCTCGCGAGAGTCCCGGTTTTTTTGTGCACACCAAAATATACTTCACCAAACACCGTGGCATCGGCCTTAATCCAGATCAAAATGATAACAGCGCACAACCGGAGTTACCGGTCATGCGCTGTTGCAAACTCAAATATGCAACTGGGCTTTAAAAGCCGAACATGCTCTTGACGCGATCAAGGGCGCCTTCGGCAGCTTCTTCAATCGTATCCCATACGCCCTCGGCCGCATCGGCAGCTGATGCGAGTACATTCTTGGCTGCGGAATCATCAAACAGGTCAAGCTTGGCGAGCGTATTCGGACCGACGATGCCATCTGCCGTCAGGCCATTTACTTCCTGGTATGCCTTGACCGCCTTTTCCGTGCCGGACCCAAACTTGCCGTCAGCGTCGATGCCAAGTTTCTCCTGCATTGCCTTGACCGTGGAACCCCGCGTGCAAGCGCCGCAGCAAGACAAGGTCATACAAACCCATTTGCGCAAAACTGTCCGGCCCGGCGATGCCATCGACTTTCAGACCATTGGTCCGCTGATAGTCTTTAAGCGCCTGCTCAGTCCCGCCCCCGAAAATTCCGTCTGCCTCAACACCGAGTTTCTCCTGCAGGCGTTTTACCGGCTCGCCTCTCAAGCCTTTCAACAAAATGGCCATTTCAGCCTCCCTGATAAAAAAAATATGTGGAAGTTGCTTCTCCAAGGTCTGGATTTGCATACCCACTGTCCAATCTAGGGAGTGTGATGACGGGATTAAAGGTCCATAGGCGCGGGTTCTTTTACCCAGAAAGACACTCAAAATCCCTTCTTGATGCTTCCTAAAATACCTCGCACAAGAGCCCGGCCCAATGCCGTGCCCATTGACCGGGCAACCGACTTGGTCAACGCCTCGGTCGTGGACTGACGTCTTGAGGAAGACCGCCGTTTGGGTGTGCGCCGTTTGGTGATTTTAGTACTTCCTCCTCCGCCACCTATCCAATCGGGAAGCGAGAATTCGCCACGTTTATCTGTGGCTGACTCCGTTTCCTGATCGCGCTGTTTCTCTTCCTGCTCAGCCTTTTTGTTAGCGCGCTTATGCAATATCTCATATGCGGAAACCCGGTCGATGCCCTCATCGTAAACACCGTAAACCGTGCTGTCCTTGATGACGTCCTTGCGCTCCTTCTTAGTCAGCGGCCCAAGCCGCGAGGACGGAGGGCGCACCAGCGTGCGCTGAACGATTGAGGGCTGGCCTTTTTTCTCAAGCGTGGAGACAAGCGCCTCGCCAACGCCCAGCTCCATGATGACCTGCGCTGTTTTGAAGTCCGGGTTCGGGCGGAAGGTTTCAGCGGCCGCTTTCACCGCGCGCTGCTCGCGCGGTGTGAAGGCGCGAAGTGCATGCTGGACACGGTTGCCGAGCTGGCTCGATATGCTGTCAGGCAAATCCAGCGGGTTCTGGGTTGCGAAATAGACACCAACTCCTTTTGAGCGGATGAGCCGCACAACCTGCTCAACCTTTTGGATCAGCGCCTTGGGCGCCTCGTCAAAAAGCAGATGCGCTTCATCGAAAAAGAACACCAGAATCGGCTTTTCAGGATCGCCAAGCTCGGGAAGATCTTCGAATAGTTCCGACAGAAGCCACAACAGGAATGTCGCGTAGAGCCGCGGCGACTGCATCAGCTTGTCGGCGGCAAGGACGTTGATATAGCCCTCGCCTTTCCGGTTGGTCCGCATCAGGTCTTTAATGTCGAGCGCCGGTTCCCCGAAGAAATTCTCACCGCCCTGCTCTTCCAATACGAGCAAGGAGCGCTGGATCGCGCCAACGGACGCTTTCGAGACATTGCCATATTCAGCCGAAAGCTCCTTGGTGCGCTCGGAGACATTGACCGTGAGCGCGCGCAAATCTTTCAAGTCGAGAATAAGCAGCCCTTCTTCATCCGCGACACGGAAGGCAACGTTCAAAACGCCTTCCTGAGTATCGTTCAAATTCATAAGGCGTGAGAGCAGCAGCGGACCCATCTCGCTGACCGTTGTGCGGATAGGGTGACCCTGTTCGCCAAACAGGTCCCAGAAAACAGTCGGAAAGGCCTCATACTCATAGTCGTCGAACCCAATTGTCTTGGCCCGCTTCTCCAGAAAATCCTTCGACACACCCGATGCCGCCACACCGGAAAGGTCGCCCTTTACGTCAGCGCAGAACACCGGTACGCCGTGTTTTGAAAAGCCCTCGGCCATTATCTGCACGGAAACGGTCTTGCCCGTACCCGTGGCGCCGGTGATCAGTCCGTGGCGGTTGGTGAGCTTCAAACGCAACTGTTCCCGCTTGGTGCTTTTGCCGATGAAAACTGTTTCGTCGTCAAGCATGATGCCGCCTCTTTTTTCGCAATTCCGAGCCTGATCAGTCTATCCGCACCTGTCGGACCAGTTCAATCGTCCTGCGTTATACTCACGCCAGAATCGAGAACCTATTGGTGACGCAACCAAGTGCTTGTTCGCTAAGCGGCCTGTCTATACAAGTCCGGTGACTTTTGCTGAGAGCTTTTATTGCGAGGAGAGTTGGCGAGGAGTATTCCGAGCTTCTGGAAGCCGCAGGTGTCGATACGGTCAAGGAATTGCGCAACCGCAAGCCCGAGAACCTGCATGAGGCCATGTCGAGGGTGAACACCAAGAAGAAACTCGTTCGCCAACTGCCGGGACCCAAAACAAGTGAAGAGCTGGGTAGCTCACGCCAAGAAGCTCAAGCCGATAATGACTTACTAGGTCATCCTGCCTACAATGAGATTCATAACGGCGGTTCCGAAGAGACGCCGTTTTTTTTGTGCGCGACTTTGCGCCGGGCCCCCCTCACAACTGGAATATGTTAGGACATGAGAGAAATTCCGGTGCAGATCGAGGAGCATATGGAGCGCATGAGATGTTCGAGTTGACCAAGGACCAGCAGGAGTTGCAATTGCGCGCCCGCGCATTTGCCGTGGCTGAACTCACAGGCCGCGCCGCCGAAATCGACGAAACTCAGGAGTATCCCTGGGACATCGTCGAGAAACTGGCCAAGGCCGGCTTCACCGGAATGACTGTCCCGAAAGAGTTCGGCGGCCAGGGGTTCACCTATCTGGATACGGTTCTGGTCATCGAGGAAATGGCGAAGATTTGCGGCGTCACCGCGCGCATTGTCGTGGAAACCAATATGGGCGCGGTTGGCGCCATCATGGCCTACGGATCGAACGCGCAAAAAGAACTGGCGGCGCAGATGGTTCTGGAGGGCGACAAGCCGGCCATCTGCATGACCGAACCCGGTGCGGGTTCTGCGCTGACCGAGCTCACCACCAAAGCCGAGAAGAAAGGCGACGTTTACGTCATCAACGGCGCCAAGCACTGGATTACCGGCGGCGGCGTTTCACGGCTGCATATGATCTTTGCCCGTGTAATCGAAGACGGTGAGGATCTGGGTATCGGCGGGTTTATTGCCATTCGCGATGAAGATGAGGGGCTGGTAATTGGAGACCGCGAACCGGCCATGGGCCTGCGCGGAATTCCAGAAACCATCGTCGAATTTCATGACCTCACGCTTGGAGCCGATCGCATGATCGTTCCCCCGGAAGGCATTCGCAAGGGCTTCGCCGGGTTGATGAACGCCTATAACGGGCAGCGCACCGGGGCAGCAACTGTGGCATTGGGAATAGCCACCGGCGCATATAATATCGCACTGGAATACGCCAGGACACGGCATCAGTTTGGGCGGCCCATCTGTGAATTTCAGGGCCTGCAATGGATGCTTGCCGACATGTCGATCGCACTGGACGCTGCCAGACTGCTCGTCCACAAGGCCGCAGCAAGTGCCGGAAAGGACGGCTTCGCGGACCCCCTGCTCGCGGCGCAAGCAAAAATCCTGGCGGCCGACACAGCAATCACGGTCACCAACAACGCATTGCAGATTCATGGAGCGGCGGGATACTCACGCCGATTGCCACTGGGACGCATGGTCCGCGACGCGCGCATGTTCACCATCGGCGGCGGCACGGCGCAGCTCTTGAGAAACATGGTGGCAAGCCGCATTCTCGATCGGAAATTCCCGCAAAGCCGTGACGGCTATGCCAACTGGGAAGATAAAGCACTCCCAAGCGCAAAGCATCTCAAGCAAGGCTAGAGCATGAGTGAACTGCCACTGGCTGAAGAATTTCCTCAAGCCGATGATGATGTCTGGCTGGCACTTGTCGAGAAAGCGCTAAAGGGCGCTGACTTCGACAAGATGCTTGTCTCGCACAGCTATGACGGGCTTAGCGTAAAGCCG
>CAXMMX010000202.1:0-21631 GCA_964194535.1 uncultured Alphaproteobacteria bacterium
ACGAGTCTCAGGGACAAGGCGTCGGAGAGAGTGTGCCGTTTGGCTCACATTGCGGCTCATGGCAATTAGCTGATAAAGCCGTCTGTGCCACCAAATGTCCGCTTTGGGTCAAAAGCAGACATTCGGCGGGGTTGCTTTTTATGTCCGCTTTGCCCCCGAAAGCGGACATTTCCAGCAGCTAATCAACCCCCGCTCAGCCGCAACAATGCAACAAACCAGTACAATCACAAGTTAGTTTACATCCAGGTGCAACACCAAGTGCAACATGTTGCTGATCGTTTTGCGGGGACACGGCAAGCATTGAATAAACGTTGTTTGAACATCGGGTGCATCCTGGTCTAACCCACCCGTACACTGGCGCCACCATCTACTGGCAGGGCCACACCGGTGATGAAATTGGCTTCATTGGAAGCCAGAAATATGGCGGCATTGGCAACATCCCAAGCGGTGCCCATTTTGTTGCGCAAAGGCACTTGAGCATCGCGCTCCGCCACGACTTCGGCGCGAGATTTACCCCAGAGGCGGGCCCGGGTATCTACGGCCATGGGCGTATCTATTTTGCCTGGCAGGATGACGTTGGCGCGAATGCCATATTTGGCATTTTGAATGGCCAGTTGTTCGGTAAAGGCAATTATCGCAGATTTCGTCACCTTATAGGTCACCAGGGGATAATTGGTCCATGCCGCCATGGAGGATATATTGATGATCACTCCACATTGCTGTTTCCTCATGATAGGCAAAACGTGTTTGCAGGCCATGACCGTGCCACGCAAGTTAATGGCGACAACCTTATCGAATGCTTCTTCGGTGATCTCCGTAACCGGGGCATCACCGCCTGCAAGGCTGACGCCAACATTATTGTGCAGAATATCAACGCGACCCCAGCGATCCTGACAGCCGGTGATGGCGGATTCCAGGCTTGCCTCGTCCGTAACGTCGGCGCTGCAGGCCTCCGCGATGCCGCTCGAGTCAGTTATTTGTGCAACCGTAGCCGCTGCCTGTTTTAAATCCCGGTCAACGGCCAGTACCCGCGCGCCATGACGAGCATAGAGTAATGCCGATGCGCGGCCATTGCCCATGCCCTCGCCAGGACTTTGCCCAGCGCCAATCACGATGGCGGTTTTGCCTGTCAGATTGTGTACGACCTCGTCGAGCATGAGCCATTACTTCCTTTCCACATGCGGGGCGTCCGGTAGAGGGAACTCCTCCAGATAAGGCAAATAACCATCCTCAACGTCCACCTGCATGGTCTCTAGATAGCGCACAACACAATTGTAGTAACAGATGGTGATGACCAGATCGGTCAGGCATTCCAAATCCATCCCGCTTTTCAGTGTCTCTATGGTTTCTTTCGATGCGGCAAGGTTTAATGTCATCTCCCGCGCCGCCTGCAAAACCGCTTTCGCGAGCGGTTCCAGATCGCTGCCCTGGCCTTCGGTTTCCGCGATCATGGCTCGGATATCATTGTCACTGACTCCGAACTCCCGGCCGATTTTAATGTGATGGGAATACTCATAGGCAGAGCGGGTCAAATAGCCGACCTGCAGTATTGCCATTTCGCGCAAGCGGGAATCAAGTTTGCTTTTGTGGCGGATATAACCGCCGAGGCCCGAAAACTTCCGCGCCGCACCGGGACTGTGGGAAAGCGCGCGGTAGAGGTTGATATTCCTCGCAAGAAGATCCCGATCCTCCGGTTTTAGGTCTTGGTGATCGAGATATGGGATCCTTGCCATATGTGTCTCATCAAACAATCAATCGGAAAATTTTTGACGGAGGTTCACGCCAAGGCCATTGTCCTTTTCCCTGACCGACTGTCAAACAAGACGCACGATCACGCACCATCATTATAAATCCAACGCGGGCTCTGCTTTTTGAGCTCCAGCTTGGCGACTGTCGTTCTGTGAACCTCGTCGGGGCCATCTGCGAGGCGCAGGCTTCGGGATTTCGCCCAAGCATATCCAAGACCAAAATCTTCGGCTACGCCACCGCCGCCATGCACCTGGATGGCGCGATCAATAACGTCACATGCCATTTGCGGTGCGATAACCTTGATCATGGCAATCTCGGAGCGAGCTACCTTGTTGCCGACAGTATCCATCATGAAGGCAGCTTTGAGAGTCAGCAACCGTGCCTGCTCGATCTCCATGCGTGAGCGTGCAATCGCATCTATGACGACGCCTTGTTCGGCGAGTGACTTGCCGAATGCAACACGGGATTTTGCCCGGTTGCACATCGCCTCAAGCGATCTTTCCGCTACTCCGATAAGCCGCATGCAATGATGTATACGGCCCGGCCCAAGGCGCCCTTGAGCAATTTCGAAACCGCGCCCTTCACCGAGAATCATGTTTTCCGCGGGCACGCGGACATCCTTGAAATCAACCTCAAAATGGCCGTGAGGGGCATGGTCATATCCGTATACCAACAAGGGTCTGACCAGCGTGACGCCAGGCGTTTCAACGGGCACGAGAATCATCGATTGCTGCTTGTATTTCTCTGCCTCCGGATCGGTCTTACCCATGAAGATAAAGACTTTGCATGCTTGATCACCTGCGCCGGATGTCCACCATTTTCGCCCATTCAGCACATACTCTTCGCCGTCTCGTTCAATTCGGGACTGGATATTGGTGGCGTCTGAAGATGCGACATCCGGTTCGGTCATGGCGAAGGCGGAGCGGATTTCGCCGGTTAACAGCGGTTTTAGCCATCTCTCTTTTTGTGCATCGCTGCCATAGCGGACCAGCACTTCCATATTGCCGGTATCGGGGGCAGAACAATTGAATACTTCCGGGCCTATCGGCGAACGGCCCATGATTTCGCACAGCGGTGCATATTCAAGATTTGTCAGCCCGGCGCCATATTCCGCTTCTGGAAGAAACAGATTCCACAGCCCCACGTCCCGAGCCTTGACTTTCATCTCCTCCATGATCGCAGGTGATACCCACTTCTCGCCAGCCTCGTGCTGCTCAACATATGTCCGCTCGTTCGGATAAACATGGTCATCCATAAATGTGAGCAGTTTCGTCTGGTAATCTTCGACCTTTGTAGAAAAATTGAAATCCATGGTGCATCCTGTTCTGTTACTGCGTGGGGTCGGGAGAGACCCTGACCACCAGCTTGCTGAAATTCCACCCTTCCAGAAGGCCCATCAACGTTCCGGGTGCACCTTCAATACGTGTGGTGAGTGAAATCTGGCGTCTTGTGTCCATGCTCATGGTTTCCCCATGGGAATTCTGGATATCATATCAGGCTTTGGCGCTCGGCTGTGCTGGACATCCTTGATGAGCGCGATCAAACTCCAGTTTCGCCAAGCAAAAGCAAGTTTCAACTATGGAAGAGGACTATGGGGGACCTAGTCGAGTATGAGACGTGCGGTACAATAGCCTTGATTGCATTGAACAATCCGCCGGTTAACGCAATGGGCGCAGGTGTACGCCAGGAGATTGCCGACGCAGTTCACAGGGCTGAAACAGACGAGAATATCAAGGCTATTGTCCTGACAGGGCGCGGGCGCTGCTTCTGCGGGGGCGCGGACATTCGCGAGTTCGGTAAACCGCGCAAGGAACCGTTTCTCTCCGACGTTATCAACATGATCGAAGCCTGCGAGAAACCTGTTGTTGCCGCAATGCATGGTGCATGTCTTGGTGGTGGTTGCGAATTGCCGTTGGGCTGCCACTATCGTGTTGGCGACGGGTCGGTGAAGACCGGCCTTCCGGAGATCAAGCTCGGCCTCATGCCGGGTGCCGGGGGAACACAGCGGCTGCCACGGCTGATCGGGATTGCGCCTGCGCTGGATATAATACTCAGCGGTAAACCCATGGGTGCGGACCAGGCCAAAGCGGCGGGTTTTCTCGATGAAATCATCGAAGGCGATCTGATTCAGGGTGCACTTGACTTTACCAACAAGCTGATTGCTAAGGGGAAGGGCCCGCGCCCGGTCCGCGCCATGAAAATCGACAATAGGGGTGCGGAGAAGGTCCTTGCCGAGACACGGGCCAGGGTTTCGCGGCGCTCGCGCGGCCTGCTTGCGCCGGAGCGCTGCATTGAGGCTGTCGAGAGCGCACTGAAAATTTCGCTCGACGAGGGTCTGGCGCTTGAGCGCGAGAATTTTGACGAACTGGTGCAGTCCGACCAGTCGAAGGCGCAGCGCCATCTATTCTTCGCTGAACGTCTTGCGCACAAAATTCCTGATGTGCCGGCTGATACTAAGATCAGAGAAATCAAGACCGTTGCCGTGATCGGCTGCGGGACCATGGGCCGAGGCATTGCCATGAGTCTGGCTAATGGTGGCGTGCCCGTAAAGGTCTTGGAGATGAACCAGGAGGCCCTGGACAAGGGACTGAGCATGGCTAGGGACACCTATGCAGGGAGTGTGTCTCGTGGTTCTCTCACTCAGTCAGATATGGACCAACGTCTCAAACTCATCAGCGGGACCACAGACTATGCGGAAATTGCTGATGCCGACATTGTCATCGAAGCGGTATTCGAGGAGATGGATCTGAAGAAGCAGATCTTCGGCAAGCTCGACGAGACATGCAAACCAGGTGCGATTCTGGCCACCAACACCTCTTCGCTTGATGTGGATGAGATTGCTTCGGCCACAAAACGACCTGGCGATGTGATCGGGACGCACTTCTTCAGCCCGGCCAATGTCATGAAGCTGATGGAGAATGTGCGGGGTGAGAAGACCTCGCCTGACGTTATGGCCACTGTGATGAAACTGTCGAAGGACATCAGCAAAGTTGGTGTGATGGTGGGCGTTTGCGACGGTTTCGTAGGGAATCGTATGCTGTACTATTACAGGACTCAGGCGGAATTCCTTCTGGAAGAGGGGGCTCTTCCGCATCAGGTTGACAAGGTCATCTACGATTTCGGATTTCCAATGGGGCCATTCGCTATGGGCGATTTGGCTGGTCTCGATGTCGGTTATCTTGTCCGTCAGCACAGGCGCAAGACCAAGCCGTCAAACGACCGCTATTCATTCATCGGCGACCGTATCGTCGAGATGGGCCGCCACGGTCAGAAGAACCGCAAGGGCTGGTATCTTTATGAGGAAGGCAGCCGCAAGCCTTTGCCTGATCCGGAGATCGAAAAGCTGATAGTCGGTATTTCAGAGGAACTGGGCATCATGCGCAGAGAAGTCTCTGATCAGGAAATTCTGGAGCGCTGCATATATCCGCTTATCAACGAGGGCGCCAAAATACTCGGGGAGGGTATTGCCATTCGTCCGAGCGACGTCGATCTCGTCTGGATTTACGGCTATGGCTTTCCTGTTGGAAAGGGTGGGCCAATGTTCTACGCAGATCTGATCGGTCCAAAGGCGATATATGAAGTGATGAGCGCCCTCCATGCCGAACATGGTGAAATGCTACGGCCGGCGCCGTTGCTCGAAGAGCTGGCGAAGTCGGGCAAGTCCTTCGCCGACCTTCAGTCGTAAGCAAGGATTTTCTGACGGGGAGTTACAATGTGCGAAGCAGTAATCGTTTCAACGGCGCGCACACCGATCGGAAAGGCGTTCCGTGGCGCTTTCAACAAGACCCATGGTGCGGTCATATCGGGCCACGTGATCCGGCATGCGGTAGAGCGCGCAGGCGTTGAGCCCGAAGAAGTCGAGGATGTGATTTTAGGCTGCGGCTATCCAGAAGGCGCCACGGGCAAGAACATAGCCCGGCTGGCCGCCTGCCGCGCCGGCCTGCCAACTACCACGTCGGGCACGACTGTGAACCGGTTTTGTTCATCCGGACTCCAAACCATCGCAATGGCGGCGCAACGTGTGGTGATGGATAAGGTGCCGGTGGTTGTGGCCGGCGGTGTCGAATCCGTCAGCCTAGTGCAACCGAACCTGAACCGGCATTATTTCGAAGAAGAA
This sequence comes from uncultured Alphaproteobacteria bacterium, assembly GCA_964194535.1. Classification (GTDB taxonomy): domain Bacteria; phylum Pseudomonadota; class Alphaproteobacteria; order Rhizobiales; family Methyloligellaceae; genus UBA2767. The sequence continues at coordinate 5,867 of CAXMMX010000202.1, forward strand.
TGGCTGATGAAAAACAAGCCCGAATTGTGGATGGGCATGATCGACACCGCCGACATTGTTGCAAAGCGCTACAGCGTCTGCCGCGAGGCACAGGACGAATATGCGCTTCACAGCCAACAGCGCACCGCGGCGGCGCAGGAAGCTGGATATTTCAGCGACGAGATCGTGCCGCTGACAACCGTTAAGGAAGTCAAGGACAAGGAGACGGGAGAGATACTCGAAGAGGAAGTGACCCTCAAGAAAGATGAGGGTAACCGGCCAGGAACGACCCTGGAAGGACTGATGGGACTGAAACCGGTAATGGGCGAGGACAAGTTTGTCACTGCCGGTAATGCCAGCCAGTTGTCGGACGGTGCATCGGCCTGTGTTGTGATGGATTCAAAGCTTGCCGAGACACGCGGACTGGAGCCCCTCGGTATCTTCAAGGGATTTGCCGTTGCCGGGTGCGAGCCGGACGAGATGGGGATCGGTCCGGTATTTGCGGTACCGCGGCTTCTCGAACGATTCGGTATGAAAATGGACGACATCGATCTGTGGGAGCTGAATGAGGCTTTTGCCGTACAGGTCATCTACTGCCGGGACAAGCTTGGCATCCCGATGGAAAAGCTCAATGTCAATGGCGGGTCGATCTCGATCGGCCACCCCTTTGGCATGACGGGTGCGCGCCTCACTGGCCATATCCTCATTGAAGGCAAGCGGCGCGGGGCGAAGTATTGTGTTGTCACCATGTGCATCGGCGGCGGAATGGGTGCGGCGGGCCTGTTCGAGGTCGCCTGAGCGGGGCAGCAATGGATCCCGATCGCGAGGTTATCGATGTCCGCGTCGACGAGCGCTTCGATGCTACACGGCTCGAACCTTGGCTGCGCGAGCGTCTGCCGGACACGCGCGGCCCGTTTGAACTGGCCCAGTTTGGTGGCGGTCACGCCAACCTCACTTACCTGATCAGTTTTGGTGTGACCGAATATGTGCTGCGCCGCCCTCCGCTCGGACCCGTAGCGCCGTCATCACACGATATGAGCCGCGAACACCGGGTGCTAAAAGACCTGTGGCAGGTGTTTCCACTGGCTCCGCGAAGCTATGTCCTCTGTGAGGATGAATCAGTTATTGGCGCCCCTTTTCATGTCATGGAGCGCCGTCACGGCATCGCTATCCGCACCGAGCTTCCTCAAGGATATGACTGGACGCCGGAGCTGAACGCCCGGGTCGGCAATATGGTGATCGACGTTCTTGCAACACTGCATTGCGTCGACCCGGCAAAGGCAGGCCTTGGCGAACTTGGACGCCCGGAGGGTTTTGTCGAGAGGCAGCTCTCTGGCTGGAGTAAGCGCTGGGAGGCGGCGAAACATGAAGACATGCCGGATATGCGGGAAATCATTTCATGGTTGGAGCGCGGCTTGCAGCAGGACGACAGGGTCTCGCTGCTGCACAATGACTATAAGCTGGACAATTTGCTGGTCGGCGCTGTTGATCCAGCCCGCCCGGTTGCTGTGCTCGACTGGGACATGTGCACGCGCGGCAATTCGCTGGTCGATCTGGGTTACACGCTGGCCTTCTGGGGCGAGCTGGGCGACGACGAGCGCTGGATTTCAGCGGCCTCGATGCCGACCTGGAACCCGGGATTCCCTACCCGCGATGAAGTGATAGAGCGCTACGCCACCGCGACCAGTTTCGACTGCTCATATGTGCACTGGTATCATGTCTTTGGCGTGTTCAAGATCGCCGTCATCCTTCAACAGATCTATATCCGCTTCCTGCGCGGGCAAACGCAGGATGAGCGTTTCGCCATTTTCGGAACCCGCGTCGCGGGGCTCATCGACAAGGCGCGGGTGCTGGCGAAACTGTAATCGCGATGCTCAGGTATAGCGTCCGCTGGCGATGGTATTGCCGCCGTCGACGACCAGCGTATGGCCAGTGACAAAACTTCCCGATGGCGCGGCAAGAAACAGCGCCGCGCCGGCGATGTCCTCGGGTTCTCCCAGCCGTCCGATCGGGTACGAAGCGATGGCTTGTGCGTTCGCCTTCGGGTCTTCCCACAAGGCGCGGGCGAAATCGGTCCGCACAAGCCCCGGTGCGATGCAGTTCACTCTGATATTCGCGTACCCCCATTCCACCGCCAGATTGCGGGCAAGCTGCATATCGGCTGCCTTTGAAAGGCCATAAGCACCGAGCCTGTCGTTGCCCTTCAAGCCGCCGATGCTGGAGACGATGATAACGGCACCATCCTTCCGTTCGGCCATCTGCGGGATCACCATGTTGCAGAGCCACAGATTGCTCTTCACATTGGTGTCCATGATCTTGTCGTAGGCGTCTTCGGGTATGTCCGCCAGCGGCCCATAATAGGGGTTCACGGCGGCGTTGCAGACCAGCACGTCGATCCGGCCCCATTTTTCCAGTGTTGCGTCGACCAGTGCCTGAAGCTGTTCCTTGTGCGAAATATTACAGGGCACCGCGATGGAGGTGCCGCCAGCATCGTTTATGCCTGCGGCCACCTCATTGCACTTGTCTTCCTTGCGGCTCGATATGACGACCTTGGCGCCGGCCTGTGCGAAGGCTTCAGCGGTCGCTTTGCCGATACCCTTGGTCGATCCGGTCACGACCGCGATTTTGCCGGAGAGGTCAAAGAGAGATTTTATGTTCACGTGGTCCGTTTCTCTCGGTTTATTGGACAGCGCTGTCAGTCCTTGATTGACGCCGCGAACCATAGAACAGCACGAGCGCCAAGGCGAATATCGCTGTTCCAGCTCTGACTCCCTGAAGGTTGGTCCACGCAATCAGTCCTCCCGTTTCGCATAGAATAGGATGGACCAAATCAATAAGGGAGGTTCACTTGACATCGCCTGCAAAAACCAGTCCAGCCTTTGCCTATATATCTGATCTATTTAAATCAGTTCAGGGTCATTATCATCGCTCCTTGTTATAATTTCGAAGTCAAAAACCAAACGCCTTTTGGCCCGGAGTAGATTTGCAAAATAATTCCTCTGCCCCTGATCGCCGTGCCGGATTGACCTCTCTGCTCGAGCCCGGAACGGTCGCCATGGTCGGTGCATCGAACGACCCGGCCCGTATCGGCGGGCGGCCGCTGCGCTATATGCGTGAGTCCGGATTCGGCGGCTTGATCTATCCGGTCAATCCGAACCGTGAGATGGTCCAGGGACTGAAGACATTTCCGTCGATCCGTGAGATCACGGGACCAGTCGATTGCGCTATCATCGCAGTGCCGGCCAAGATCGTTGTCCAGACCCTTGAGGACTGCGCCGTCATAGGCGTGAAATCAGCGATCGTATTCAGCTCCGGATTCGCCGAAGTCGGATCGGACGGCGAAGCCATGCAGGTGCAATTATCCGATATCGCTGAGCGCACCGGTATTCGTATCCTCGGACCGAACTGCCTTGGTATTCTGAACTTCAATTCACGCTTTTTTGCGACATTCTCAAGCACTGGAGATGGTGGTTATCCTGAGCCAGGTCCACTTGCCATTATCAGCCAGAGCGGTGCCTATGGAACCCATCTTTATGCCGTGGCACGCAGCTGGGGGTTGGGAGTCAGTCATGTCATTACAACTGGAAATGAATGCGATATCGACGTCGCCGAGTGCATTGGTTGGGCAGCGGAATCTGACGAAGTCAAGGTTATTGCCGCCTATGCGGAGGGCATCAAGGACGGTTCGTCCCTTATTCGAAGTCTGAAGCTGGCGCGGGCTAACCACAAGCCGGTCATATTTATGAAGGTTGGTTGTAGCGAGGAAGGCGCAGCCGCCGCAGCTTCGCACACAGCATCACTCGCCGGAGCGGATGAAATTTATGACGCGGTTTTCGGCCAGCACGGCGTACACCGGGCCGATACAACCGAGGAGATGCTTGATATAGCCTATACCTGCACCGCAGGTATCTATCCGACAGGCAACAGGATCGGACTGGTCACAGTTTCGGGCGGAGTCGGAGTGCAGATGGCCGACTATGCAAACAAGCTGGGTCTGGATGTTGCGCCTATGCCGAAGGAAGCACAGGCATATCTGAAGAAGAAATTGCCCTTTGCTTCAGCGCTCAACCCGGTCGACACAACGGCCCAGTTTTTCAACGACATGAGCCTGGTCGGTGAGAATTTCACAATCATGCTGGATCAGGGGCAATACGATATTGTGGTTGCGTTCTTCACGATGGTGGCCAACTCGCCCTATGTTATTGATCCGTTACTGAAAGAGATGGACGCGATACGGAAGAATTTTCCCGACCGGCTTATCATTCTCTCTCTGCTGGGGTCGCCTGAGACCGTTGCCCGGTACCGCGATGCCGGTTTTCTGACTTTCGAGGATCCCTGCCGAGCGATTGCAGCTGCATCAGCACTTGTTGGGTACGGGATGAACTTTTCCGGGATCGGAACATCCACGCCAGACGATGCCGACTATACCCGCTCGCTTAAGGATCTTCCCACCCAGGCAGTTAGCGAATGGGAGTCCCGTGAACTTTTGGCCAGCGCTGGTATTCCTGTAGTTGAGGGCATTCTTACGAACAGCGCCGAGGAGGCAGCCGAGGCCGCAGTGGCACTAGGCTGTCCTGTCGCGATGAAAATTAATGGTGCCGATATCAATCACAAGACTGAGATCGGTGGTGTGGAGCTCAATATTGCCACGCCTGACGATGCACACAGACTGTATGACGGATTGTTGAACCGAGTGACTAAACATTCGCCCGATGCGCAGCCCAGAGGTGTGATTGTCGCACCAATGATCGCAGGTGGTGTTGAGACGATACTCGGCGTTCAGGTTGATCCTGTTTTTGGCCCTGCTGTCATGTTTGGCCTTGGCGGCGTGTTCGTTGAAGTGTTTCAGGATGTTGTGTTCCGGCTTGCGCCTATTGACCGGGATGAGGCTATGAGAATGATCTCGGGTATCAAGGGGGCTAGGCTGCTGCAGGGAGTGCGAGGTAGGCCGATGTCGGACGTGGACGCCTTGGCCGATGCACTGGTCGCGTTGTCACGATTTGCTGCCGGTCATGCGGATACTCTGGCAAGCATCGACGTCAATCCATTCGTGGTGATGCCGGAAGGGCACGGTGCAGTGGCGCTCGATTGCATAGTCGTACCGAAGGGCGCCGAGTATCGCTAGTTCGGGCAGGCTATTTGGCGGCGGTAATCTTTTTCGCAAGCTCGACAAGCCGCGGGCCGTACTCTTCCTCTAGCATTTTACGTGAGATCCGGAAGGTGGAGCCACCATGTTAAAAACAAGCACAACATATTTCAAGGCGCGCATGTTTGCTATCTCCTTCATTGCTTTTGACACATAAAATAGGCTTACCTGAACTCAGGTTCAGCACGAGTGTCAATGATAGTCTGTTTTTCCGTTGCTCGCCTGCCACCGATGTCCGCTTCTCTAGTCGGGTGTCATTGTAAAGCTACGAGTTTCTTAGCGTTTGTTGTCATCACTGCGTGGGTCACGCTTCTCTACGTGGTCGGCCTTATGGAGTGTGCAGACTGCCATAAGCATTGGTGGGATCGGACTGGAGAGCCTCGCTTTGGGGCGGATGGTTGATGTCCGCTTTGGGTCATAAGCAGACATCAGAGACCCATGCTCACAATGTCCGCTTTACCCCCGAAAGCGGACATTGCAAACCACCGCTCACAGGGGCCAGCATTGCGCTGGCCTCATAGAAGCCCGTACAGCAAAGTTGAGTGTCCGGTGGCGGATGTTGTATGCCTCGGACCCTTTTCATGCACCCAGCACGCCCCAATGCCCTCACATCCGCATCCTGTGTTCCGTTTGGGACCCAAATATGAGCATCATCCCCCAATAAACCGCAGAACTCCGCCAACCCTTGGATGTTTAGCGGTCATCAGAGACTAGCGCCCAGAATGTCCGCTTTCGGGGGTAAAGCGGACATCTCATCCTATGAAATGATGCTCACGATTTAGACTTCTTGCGGCGCACCCATTCCCGCCCGCCAAACGCTCGTACCGCGGTGTACATCAGAGACCTCTTCCAAAGGGGTACACCCAGGACATTCATGCCCTCAAGGAAGATCAGATCATATTCAGCGCGTGTACGGTTCTGTTTCTCATACCCCCAATCGTGGACCACTGTGGCCTTGCCATATCGTCCCAATGGCGGGCAGAGCCACCAGAGCACCCGCGGAACAGATGCAAAGTCGGTCTTGAACCCCTTCCTGACCTTCACGACATCATCATCCCGCATCCCACTCAGGAATCCGAAATGCAATTCCTTATCGGGGAAATGAAGAAAATGCGGCAGAAGCTCAACTGACTTTCCAGAGTTGAAGCTGGGCTAGTCGTATTTCTATCTTTCCACCGCTGCCCTACTCCCCGAATACCACCCCATGCTTCTGCGCTGTCAGGCGCGGGTCGGTGGATTTTATCAGCACCGGCCTGCCTTGCAGAATTTCATCGCAGCGCGCCAGCGTGTCGTCTTCGAGCCGCTGCATCGCCTCAGCGGTGTAGAAGGTGAGGTGGGGGGTGAGGATCACATAGTCCATCTCGAACAAAGCGCTCATGGGGTGGCCGGTGAGGGCGAGCGGCTCTGTGGAGTAGACATCGAGGGCCGCGCCCGCGAGGTTGCCCGATTGAAGCGCCGCGACCAGCGCCGCCTCGTCCACGATTGCGCCGCGCGCCGTGTTGATGAGAAAGGCGCTGGGTTTCATCGCCTTCAGGGCCGCCGCGTCGATCAAATGGCGGGTGTCGGGGTTCAGCACCGCGTGGATCGAAACAAAATCGCACTCCCCCAGCATTTCGTGCAGGTTTTCGCGCTTTTCCACGCCGGCCGAGCGCATCTCCTGTGCGTTCCCATGGGGGCTGTAGGCGAGCACGCGCGCATTGAACCCCTGGCCCGCCATACGCGCCATGGAGCGGGCGATTTTGCCAAAACCGACGAGGCCGAGCGTCTTGCCGGATATATCCGAGCCCAGCCAGTTCTGCGCCGGCCAGACCCACCCTTTGGTGTCCATCGCCTTTTGCAGGGGCGGCAGTTTTTTCGCCAGCGCGATCATCAGGGCGAACGCACCTTCGGCCACCGTCTCTTCGGCATATTCGGGCACATTCACCACAGGGATTTTGCGCGCCTTGGCCGCCTCGATGTCGATGGCGTCGATGCCGACGCCGTATTTGACGATGCCCTTGAGCTGTTTCGCCGCTTCGATCACCCGCGCCGTGACCGGCGTGTAGCACATGAGCACCAGATCGGCGTCGCGCACGGCCTCAATGACGTCATCCTCGCTGGCGCCATCGGGTAGAAGCGTCAATTCTCCGCGTGCGCGCAAGGCCGCATCGAGGCGCAGACATTCAAGCTTTGCGTCGGTGCGAACGATCTTTGGAGTTTCCGCCATCAGCTAGAGCCCTTTCGACCAAATCCGGGCCATTCTGTTTTGCGGTTGGCGAGATGATCCGGAGTTGAACCGGGCGAGACCGGTTCGGCGCCGGGTGTCCGCCAATCGGAAACCCGTGCGGGACGGGTGATTTCGCGCCAATACCGGCGCAATGCCTCTTGGCCATATCGTTGGATATGACCTGCGAGGCCTTGCTTGATCTTGTCACAAAATCACTCCGTCAGAATGGCTTGGATTTGGTCGACAGGGCTCTAGAGGCGTCGGCAATGGCGGCATCAATGATGCCAAGCGCTTTTTCCATATCGTCGCGCGTGGTGACGAGCGCCGGATACAGCGACAGGACGCAGCCCATGGAAATCTTGAAACTCAGCCCGTTTTTGAGACAGCGATAGAAGATTTCTTCCGCAAGCTCGCTCGCAGGTTCCTTTGAAGCGCGATCCGTGACCAGATCAATCCCCAGCAGGAACCCGCGCCCGCGCACATCGCCTATCACTTGATGAGCGTCCATCATGTCATTCATCCGCTCCAACGCCCATGTGCCGGTGCCCGCGGCATTTTCAACCAGGCCTTCGTCCTCGATAATCTCGATTGTTGTGAGCGCGGCGCGGCACGTCACCGGGTTTTTCTCATGGGTATAGTGCCCAAGCGCGAAGTCGCCGCATACGTCAAGCTCGCGCTGGCACAGAGTTGCGGCAATGGGCACGATGCCGCCGCCGAGCGCCTTTCCCATGACCAGAATATCTGGCACGACCCCGTCATGGTCGCAGGCGAACATACGGCCGGTTTTGCCCAGCCCAGTCGGGATTTCATCGAAAATCAGCAGCGCGCCTGCCTCGTTGCATGCCGCGCGCACCTTTTTCCAGAAACCCGGTGGCGGGATATAAGGCACGGCCCGATTCGGCTCGGCGATGACCGCCGCGACATCGCCTTCCTTGCGAAGCGTGAAGGCAATCAGGTTGGCGACCAAATCTCCGACCTCGCTCTCGCGCGGGGTTTCGCGGGAGTGCTCGATGCCGAACGGATTGCGATAAGCATCGAAGGCCGGCACATGTTCAGTGCCGGGCAAAAGCGGCCCAATCCGCCCCAACCTGAAAAGTTGCTCACCGCCCACGCTGGAAGCGCCAAAGCCCGCGCCATGGAACGAATCCCAGAAGGACAGGGTTTTGAACCGCCCCGTCGCGACCCGGGCGATCTTGAGCGCGGTTTCAACAGCGTCCGACCCGCCGGTGGTGAACAGCACCTTGCTCAAATTTCCTGGAGAGATGCCGCCTAGTTTTTCCGCCAGTTCGCTGGCCACATCACAGGCAAAACGCCGCGGGGCGAAGGGCAACACATCCATCTGTTTGGCGATGGCCGCTTTCAATTTCGGGTGCCCATAACCGATATGATGGACATTGTTGCCGTGGAAATCCATGTAGCGGCGGCCATCCATGTCCTCGATCCAGATGCCTTGCGCTTTCGAGATCGCGCTCATGCAGGGGGAGGAAATGGATTGATGAACAAAACATGCCGCGTCCCTGGTGATGGCCTCGCGGGTATCGGCCCCAAGGCGCTTCCTCCATGCCTGGCGGCGTGGGCTCAGATTGGATTCGCCTTCGGAACAATCAGGAGAACTGACCGGGGTCTGGTGCGGGTTGTCGAGGTCGCGGAATGACATCGCGGTACTCCAGGTTCTGCCCGCTGACTAGGAAAATCAATCTCGAGACTATGACCTGAGTGCTGCTGCAACGGCAATGGCAGAAAGAGTGTTTATGCCTATTAGTTTGGGCGATGCTGCTGGGCCGGCGCAGGCGCCGGCGCCGTGGTCTGGGCGCCGGGCTGCTGCCGCAAGGATTGTTGCACCGGCTGCGGTCCGGGATACGGCACTGGCTGCTGACCCGGTTGCGGATGAGCCACGCGAGCGCCACCGCCACCGGCAACCGTTTCGTCCACAACCGGCTTTGACTCGTGAGCGAGCACACCCGTATTCAGCTTGGGAGAATCCGCCGAGCGCCAGCGTTCCACCACCTCGTCAAGGTCGATGGGCTTGCCCTCCTCATGCTGCCACATCTCGGTGAAGCAGGCAGTGCGGCTGCGCGGCAGGGCGTGCTCCGGCAGATCGGCAAAGCGGATGCGGCCGGGCAGGGTCACGCCATCGCCGAACACAATGGCCTCGCGCGGGCCCATGGAGGGCAGGAAGTCCAGCAGGCTCGCAGCTGTGTCGAAGATAGCCGAGCGCACGAAAGCCTGGTCAAGGTCATTCGACATGCGCATGGAAAAGACCGTGTTGCATTGCGACAGGATGGTCGAGTCAAGCTCGGAGGGGCGCTGGGAGACGACGCACAGCGACACCCCGTATTTACGACCCTCCTTGGCAATACGCGCGATGGCGCGCCGCGTCGGCTCGAAGCCGAGACCAGGGTTATTGGGCACGTATCTGTGGGCTTCCTCGCACACCAGCGTGACCGGCACCGTGCCCCCGCTCCACAGCGCAAAATCAAAGGTCATCCGGCAGATGACCGAAACCACCACATTGACGATTTCCGATGGTACGCCGGTGAGCTCCAGGATGCAGATGGGTTTGTCATTCACGGGCACCCGGAACAGGCGTCCGACAATTTCCGCCATATGGTCCTGAACGGTAAGAGAGCCGAACATAAACCCGTAACGCGGGTCACCCGAAATGGCTTCAATGCGTGTCTTGAGCTGCCGGTAGGGGGCCACGTCACCACGGTTCTCCAGCCGTCCCATTCGCTCGTCGATCATCGATATGAGGTCGGATATGCGATAAGGCACGGGCGTATCGACCGTGTAGCTTCCAATCTGTCCCGCGCCGTGTTTGAGCATCGAACCGCTCTCGCGGCCCCGGTTCGCGGCATAGCGCATCTTGGCGATAGGAATGAGTTCGGCCAGGATTTCGACAGTGCTGGTCTTGCCCGCCATGGAGCCGAGAACGACTTCCACCAGCTCCTCGAATGTCAGCAGCCTGAACGGCAATTGCAGATCGTCGGGCGTGATCACCTCCGCCGAGGCGCCGAAGCAGTGCTTATATTCATTGTGCGGGTCGAGCAGAAGGATATGCGCCTGCTCGTTCTGCTCAAGAATGGCGCGCAGGACAACCGCAACGCCGCAGGATTTTCCCGTACCCGTACTGCCAAGAATAGCGCAATGCTTGCCGAGCAATTCGTCCACATTGACCATGGCGGGAATAGTGTGGTCCTGAACCAGTGTACCGATAGACACCGCTTGCTGATCGTTCCACATATAGGCGCGCCTGAGCTCATCCGCGCTGGCAGTATCAACCGCATCGCCAAGAGATGGGTAACCGGAAACGCCGCGCAGGAACGCACCGATACTGCCGTCCGGTTCCCTTATTAGCTGTCCGATAAGCTCAAGCTCGGCCACACGAATATCCGGTTCACTCTTCTTTTGCGATGGCACAGGGATACTCAGCGCGGAAACAAGTCCGAGAATAATCGAGCTTGGCGTGTCGATTTTCATGATCGCGCCGAGTTCGGCGCGTTTGCCGTGCGGATGATCGGTCGCATTGTCGAGCATGACCACCGCCTGCGAGCCGGTGACCGACACGATGCGTCCGATCGCAACGCTTTGTCCGTCATAGGCGGGCGCGCTCATCGTGCTTACGTCACCCGGCATGATTTAACTCCATGGCGCCATTGGGCTGGCTCACTTTTTCCGCCACCTTGAAGAGCATGATCACGTCGGTCCCCTTGCCCTCCTGGCTACGGATCATGAAAGTGGCGCCCTGCAATTCAATGAGCGCCTTGGCAATGGGAAGCCCGAGCCCGGGGCCTTCGTTCTGGCGGTCAAGGCTGTTGTCAATCTGGCCGAAAGCAGTCAGCGCTACCGAGATTTCTTCAGCTGACATACCGATGCCATTATCGGAGATGCACACAATCGCTTTGTTCGCCGAAGCCATCTTGGCGGTAAGCGCAACCGTGCCTCCTTCGGGGGTGAAGCTGACGGCGTTGGCCAGCAGCCGCAGGAGGACATCCTTGAGATGTTCTGGATCGGCAAGGATTAACGGCATGTTTTCATCTATTCGCGGGATGAATTCCTGACCGGTTTCAGCGGCGCGCCCGGTAGCCCAGGTGACGCATGGTCTGAGCAGCTCATCCAAATCGATCTCGTCGATATCGAAGCTGAATTTGCCCGACTGAAGCTTTGAGATCGTGATGATATCGTTCACGATACCCAGCAGGTTCTCGGCCGAGCCGAGAATAAAATTCGCATATTCTGTTACCCGGGCGGGTTCGATGGGCATGTCATCGAACCCTTTGAGTATTTTTGAGAAGCCGAGGATGGCATTCAGCGGTGTGCGCAACTCGTGGCTGATATTGGCGATGAATTCAGATTTGACCTGACTGGCCAGTTCAGCCTCGACACGCGATGCTCTCTCGGCCAACTCGGCACGATGGCGCATCAGTGTATCACCTAGACGCAGCGAATATTGCGACAATAGAGAGCCAACAGAACCTACACTGGGAGCGATAGTCCCTGCATGGGTTGGAGAAATATTTCCAATTCGTGTCAGAGCAGCCCGCGCCATCTGGATATTGTCACCAAATAGGGTTCACGGAGAGTAAATTCACCTGCGGGAAACTGCGGATTTGCCGAGGGTTTGTGTTATCAGTAAAGCAGACAATAAAACGGCGCGCCAAATTTGACACACCGCTTAAACAGATACGCTCAAGGGTGTCCCCGGGCCGCACAGTGCGGCACTAATATTAGACGCCCCGTCACATTTTCACTTAACCGCTATATGCGCAGCGACTGCCTTATTTCAGTGGCGCCCCATGAGGCATTTGCCGCATCGGCGGGTGCTGCAATGGCCGGCTGTATTCAGGCGCGGAATATTGAGCCCGGTGATAGCGCGGTACATGCTCGGTGTGCCGGGCCAGTACCCAATGTTCCGTACCAGGGCTCACCAGAACGCGCTCGGCCACCGTCTCATAGACCGCAGGCTGGCAGGTTTGCTTTACGGTGCCGGCACTGAGCATGACTTGCCTGTGCTCCACGCCCATGACTGCAGGGCGCGTCTCGACCCAGGTTTGAGACGGCTGCATCATGACGCGCTTGCTGCGTGTACGGTACCTGGCTGGCGTGGTGACCGAGCAGCGATAGTCGCCGCCGCGGCAGCCGCGCCGCATCCAGCGGGTGCGGGCCGGGCGGACCTGCCTGGTGACCTGAACGCGGCCATAGACGGCTGGTTTGGTGTGAGCCACCTGGTATGAGGGTTGCAACATCACTTCTTGCGCGACCGTGCCATAGGTCGGCGGCGTGCGATATTGCGAGCAACTGGCCGGGCGAACCATGACCTGCGTCATCACGGTTTTGTAGACGGCGGGTGTCATCACCCGTTTGTAGCAATTGATGATCTTGCCACCCCGGTGATTCCGGAAGAAGGCGTCGGCATCGGCGCTGTTCACGGCCACGAATGCTGCCGCAGCGCCGAAAATAGCTAGAGAACGGACGAACATTTACAATACTCCCTCACTGATACGCGTAATAAACCGCGACCTGGAAGGCGCGATTGACCCACTGTGGCAAATATCACGCCAATATTAAATTTGGTTGAATCGTAAAGGTTACCGGCAGGGTTGTATTAACCATAAACAGTCCGGTTCAAACGGGTTTGCCCACAACAGCGCTGCTAAATAGATGGTTTAAACTTGCATCGGCCCCAGAAGGTCCATAAATCGCTATTAGATGATCAATGTAAAAAAATGCGCGGAGCACCACGATATGACAGCCAAGCTAGCAAACCTTCGTATGGACCTGTCCCGGCTTGCCGGATTCGCGATGATCGCACTGTTGGGCACTCTCATTTCGGGGTGCGGCATCAACAATATTCCAACCTTCGATGAGATGGCCAAGGCATCGTGGAGCGAGGTGCTGAACCAGTATCAGCGCCGGGCCGACCTCATTCCCAATCTGGTGGAAACGGTCAAAGGCTTCGCAGAGCAGGAGCGCAAGGTTCTCACGGACGTGGTTGAAGCGCGCGCCAAGGCGACACAGACCAAGCTTCCCGACGACATTCTGACCAACCCGGAAGCGTTTCAGAAATTCCAGCAGGCCCAGAGCCAGCTTTCAGGCGCCCTGGGGCGTCTGCTCGTCGTCGTGGAGCGCTATCCCGACCTCAAGTCGAACCAGAATTTTCTCACCCTTCAGTCTCAGCTTGAGGGTACGGAAAACCGTATCGCGATCGCGCGCCGCGACTACATCGAGTCTGTGCGCATTTACAACACCGAGATAAGGACCATTCCTGGCCGCTGGTGGAGAGCGTTGCTCTATCCCGACGCCCAGCCCCTGGAGACCTTCACTGTGGAGCCGGAAACGACCAAGCTGCCCAAGGTGAAATTCTGATCCGATGTCGGTCTGGCTGGCATCCCGCGCGCTGAAATGCGCTTCGCTGATCAGGCCGGTTTTGCTTGTCTGCTGCATGGCAATACTGGCATGGACATTCGCCGCACCAACAGCTTTTTCCGCCGATCCTGTATACCCGCAGCTGACCGGCCGCGTGGTCGATGGTGCGAATTTACTGGGCGCGGGCGATGAAAATGACATAACAGCGGATCTTGAAGCGCTTGAGGCCAAATCAACCGACCAGCTTGTCGTTGTCACCCTGCCCTCGTTGCAGGGCTTGGAAATTGAACAGTTCGGCTACCGGCTCGGGCGGCACTGGGGCATCGGCCAGAAAAACAAGGACAATGGCGTTCTTCTGATTATCGCGCCCAATGAGCGCAAGGTCCGCATCGAAGTGGGCCGTGGACTGGAACCACTGCTCACCGATGCCCTGACAAGGCTGATCATTGAAAACGGGGTTCTTCCACGCTTCCGCTCAGGCGATTATCCGGCCGGAATCAAGGCCGGGGTGAGCGATATCATCGCGGTGCTCACTGGTGATGCGGAAGAACTGATGGCCCGGGCAAGAACAGCTGATATCGACCAGGATGAGCTGTTCACGATGATATTCCTGATCATCTGGTTCATCATCTTCTTCGCCATCATGTGGAGCGTCATCCAGTCGATCCGTCACGGCGCCAAATCTTCCGCTTCAGGCGGGAAAAAGGACACCGGCGGATGGACATGGGGTTCAGGTGGTTCATCGGGTGGCGGGTGGTCGTCCGGCGGGGGCGGCTTTTCCGGTGGTGGTGGTGGCTTTGGCGGCGGCGGGTCGTCGGGAGGCTGGTAGGGCAATGGAAAAATTCATCTCCAGAAAAGACCGCAAACGTATCGAGCGCGCCATCGCGGCAGCGGAGAAGAAAACCAGCGGCGAAATTGTTGCCGTTGTTGCCAATTCGAGCGACGACTATATTTTCCTGCCCCTCATGTGGGCGGCGCTGCTGGCGCTGGGCGTGCCTTTTATATTCCTCTCATTTACCTCCTGGCCGGCCACATATGTATACGCCCTGCAACTTGCGGTATTTGCCGCCGCCGCCCTGGCGGTGCAATGGTGGCCACTGCGCATCGCTCTGGTTCCCAGGGCAGTGAAACGCGCTCGCGCCCATCGTCACGCCATGGAGCAGTTTCTGGCGCAAAATCTTCACACCACCAGGAAACGTACAGGCGTGCTCATCTTCGTCTCGTCGGCTGAGCATTTTGCCGAGGTCATTGCAGATGAGGGCATATACAAAAAAGTCCCGCCCGAAATATGGGATCATGCCGTGGCGGGGCTTACCGCCGATATCGTGCGGGGCAAGGCGGCCGATGGGTTCGTCACGGCCATCAAGCTGTGCGGCGGTGTGCTGGCGGAACATTTCCCGCCCGGTTCACGCGATAAGAACGAACTCCCCAACCATCTCATCGTTCTGGAGTAAGGTTCCTATAAACGGGAACTGGTGTTAGTCAAAAGCCATCTGGTCAGGTTGCCAAATATTCTCTATTCACTCCCCAGATCGCTTGAATGGCCAGAAATATTGAATGGAAGGAACAGTGATGACCGCCACCCCGCTTCGCGCCATTGCCCTCGCGGCAAGTCTTGTTCTGGCAGGTTGCCTGGGGCCGGGAACGCCAGAAGAGCAACTGCAAGCCATACAGGAAAGCCAGGCTAAAAATCTCCCCATGACGGACGAGCAAAAAACAGACCTGGACGCGGCCATCGCAAAAGGACGAGAAGCGCTTGAGGGGGGCAACAAGGATGAAGCCACCGCGGCTTTTGACAAGGCCCTGGCAATTTTGAAAATTGCCGAGGATGCCGCCCTGTTTAACAAGGCGGACTAGGTCATAACAAATTAGCATAATGTCCTGAGCCTGAGGGCGCCCGGTATATCAGGACACTCTTGCGCGCGCCGGTTGTGCATGCCCGTTCCTGATGCGGCATTTTAACTTGTCATCGGACGGTCTCCGGTTCACTCTCCATGGTCTCACGCAGTGGACAGCGCCACATACGCGCGTAAAAAGTTGAGTCATGTCGGTACCTCTGAACTTCATC
>CAXMMX010000203.1:0-8535 GCA_964194535.1 uncultured Alphaproteobacteria bacterium
CGATCAGAAACAGAATGAGCGCCCATATGAGAACGGCAAGGAATATGGTGATGTAAATGCGCCCTGCGGCTTCCTGCTGGAAATATCTGGTCACCAGCTGATAGAGTCCGCGGTAGTAGAATGTGACAATGCCGATAGCCGGAGCGAGGAAAAAAAGAAACACCGTGATCTGGTCCGGGGGGACGTAAAGGGTGTTCAGGCGCAGCGAATAGGCCGCCCAAAGAGCGAAACTCAAAAGCAGGAAATCATTGGAAATCAGCAGGGTGCGCTTGGCCCACCGCGGCAGTGCGATCAATTTTTCGCGATAGGTCTTTGACGTCTCGGACACTTGCGCCCACCCTTACCGAACAAAACTCACTTCTTAATAGCGGACCTTAGCCGAAGCCCCCATATATGGAAACCGGCCGGAATCCCTGTGCAAGTCATAAACCCCGTCAGGCGTTTTGCTCTGGCTTACCCGACAATAATCACGTGCAGTCGCCGGGGTCCATGTGCGCCCATTACAATAATCTGCTCTATGTCCGCAGTGCGCGACGGGCCGGAAACAAGGTTAACGGTGCGCGGCAGGGTGCGCGCTCCATAAACCTTCCTGAGTGCATTCCAAGCGTCTTCATAGGAGCCCAGAATGTCTTTTGCCCGGATGACCGCGATATGGGTGTCCGGCAGAAAATTGAGTGTGGTCGGATTTTCCTCACCCGATGTCAAAAACAGGGTTCCCGTTTCCGCCGCTGCCGTGCGCGCCCGGCTCATGGTGACCGCATCATCGCCCTGGCCTCGGCCGAAATGACGGGTGAGGGTTGGGGCTTTGTCCCAGGGGATATGGCCAAGCAATTCATCGCTGCCGGTGCGCAATTCCGCAGGTAAATTATTCTCGCGCAGATAGGCGGTGATAATTTCTGGAATGTCGTTCACAGATTTCGCCCGGCTTACCTCGGCGCTCTGACCTTCAAGCATGTCGGTGAAGAGCTTGAGGCGGGCGTTTCCAGTAGCTTTCGCGCGCTCGGGCACGAGGTTGGCTGGGTGTGACTTCAACCGCTTTTGAACAGTCAGTTTCCGCGCCGTGTCATCGTCCTTCACATCAAGTGCGCCGCGCACGGCATCGAGGATGGATTGACGGGCCTGGGGACCACTCATGGCCTCGCCTCCCTCTCTCGCCAAAGCTGCTGGAAGGTTTTGCCCTGGGGAGCGGGCAAGTCTCTGTGGCGCGTCCACCCTCCTGCCAGGGGCAGGGTGCGAAACCGTCCTGAGCGTTTGCCAAATCGCGCGAGCAGCGGCATCGCAAGCCCCGTAAGCGCCTGATAGAGGCGGGGGCGTTTGGCCGCGAAGGCCCACAATTTCATACCGAGCTTGTAACGGGCTGGTGTGTTGCCTTTTTCATATTCGCGTTCGCGCCAGTGCCGCATCATCTTCGGCAATGGAATGCGCATCGGACACACAGCCTCACAGCGCCCACAGAATGTAGACGCGTTGGGCAGGTGGCCGGCCTCGTCTATGCCGATAAGGGAGGGGGCAAGCACGGCGCCCATGGGTCCAGGATACACCCAGCCATAGGCGTGACCGCCCACAGCGCCATAGACCGGGCAGTGGTTCATGCAGGCGCCGCAGCGGATGCAACGCAGCATGTCGTGAAACTCGCTTCCCAGCATTTCGGTACGGCCATTGTCGAGCAGCACCACATGATACTCCTCCGGTCCATCCGGGTCGCCGGGGCGTTTTGGGCCGGTGGAGAAGGTAGTGTAGGTGGAAAATTCCTGGCCTGTCGCCGAGCGCGCCAGCACCCGTAAAATCGTGTTGGCGTCCTCCAGCGTTGGCACAATTTTTTCGATCGATGCGATCACGATATGAACACGCGGCAGGCACTGGGTCAGATCACCATTGCCTTCATTGGTTACAATCACCGATGAGCCGGTTTCCGCGATGAGCAAGTTCGCGCCGGTGATGCCGACATCGGCGGCAAGGAATTGTTCGCGCAGCACCTTGCGGGCTTCGGCCACAAGTTGAACCGGTTCCTCCAGAACACGGTCATACGGCAAGCTGGTATGGGTGTGCCGGAAATCAGCTTCCACCTGATCCTTGGTCAGATGGATGGCCGGGGCGATAATATGGCTCGGAGGTTCCTTGCGAATCTGGATCAGATATTCGCCGAGGTCTGTCTCGACCGGCCTGATGCCCGCGTCTTCCAGGTGGTCGTTGATGGCGATTTCCTCACCCACCATCGTCTTGCCCTTGGTTACCGTTCTGGCGCCGGCATCGCGGCAGATTTTCAGAATTGCGTCGCGTGCATCGGTTGCCGTCGGCGCCCAGTGAATATGGCCTCCGGATTGAGTGACTTTTTTCTCATACTCTTCGAGATAAAGATCGAGATGGGCGAGGGTGTGCTCCTTGACGTCGCGCGCCTCATCCCGGAGTTGATCAAACTCCGGCAGGTTTGCGCGCGCCCTGGCACGGTTGGCGACGAAGCCATATTTGATGCCGCCGAGCGCACGTTGCAGCGGCTCGTTGGTCAGTGCCTGGGTAGCGCTTGTTTTGAAGGCACGAGATTGCGGCTTCACTTATTTATCTCCGCCATTGGCGCCAATCGCCGGGCTGTCCGTCATGCCGGCCAGCACTTCAGCCACATGACGCACTTCCATCTGCACATCTTCACGCGAGAGCTTGCCCGCCATGTTCATGAGGCAACCGAGATCACCCGCCAGCAGGCACCCCGCTTTACTGACGGCGATATTGGCGGTCTTTTTCTCGACGATAGCGTTGGAGATGTCCGGATATTTGATGCAGAAGGTTCCGCCAAACCCGCAGCAGATTTCGGCCTCTTCCATCTCCTCGAGATTCAATCCCTGAACGCTTGCGAGCAGTTTTCGCGGCTGTTCCTTGATGCTCAGTTCTCTCAAACCGGCGCAACTGTCATGATAAGTCACGCGACCGGCATACTTGGCGTTTACGCTTTTCATCCCGCGTATATCGGTAAGGAAAGACACCAGCTCGTGTACCTTTTCAGCGAAGGCGCGAGCGCGTGCTTCGGTGTTCGGGTCGCCGCCGAGCAGTTCCGGGTAGTGATGCTTGAGCATCCCCGCGCACGAGCCTGACGGCGCCACCACATAGTCATGTGAGTCGAACGCGGCGATAGTGTTCAGCGCCAGGGTACGGGCATCCGCCTTGTCGCCGGAGTTGTAGGCCGGTTGTCCGCAGCATGTCTGGGCACGCGGTACTTCGACCGTGCAGCCCGCGTCTTCCAGCAGTTTTATCGCGGCGAAGCCTACTGAAGGGCGAATTAGGTCAACAAGGCAGGTGACGAACAGGCCGACTGAGGGTTTGGCTTCAGGTGTTTTTTTCTTTGCCATGATGGCGGGAGATTAACTCGGCGCTTCAGCAATCGCCAGTAAATCAAAGACAAAAAAAGTCAGCTCGTATGGGGCAGGGCGAGACCCTTGTCCCAATAAGGCTCAGGTCCATACAGGCCACTTAGATAGTCGATGAAGACCCGCAATTTGGCAGGGATAAATTGCCGGCAGGGATAGACCGCATAGACGGCGACCCTGGGGGACTCATGATATTCAGGCAGCACGATTTTTAACTTGCCCGACTTCAATTCCTGCCCCACATCCCATGTGGAACGCAGCGCTATGCCAAGCCCGGCAATCACGGATTCGCGAACCACTTCGGTCGAATTGGTGCGGATGTTTCCGTTGACCCGGACGGTGGCCGGACCCTCCGGCCCCTGGAGCCGCCACACTTCCTGAGCCGCAGCCGTCAAGCAGTTAAACTTGGAGAGGTCCGCCAGGGATTCCGGTTTGCCCACTCTCGATAAATAGCTGGGTGAGGCGCAAATGACCCGGTGGCTGGGCGCGAGCTTGCGGGCGACAAGGCTTGAATCCTCAAGCTCGGCGATGCGGATCGCCGCGTCATAACCCTCGCCAACGATGTCGACAAAATTGTCGGACAATTCGAGGTCAAGCCTCATGTCGGGATACAGTTCCAAGAAGTCGCCCATATAAGGTGCGATATGCATGCGTCCAAATGCAGTGGGAAGAGTGACCTTGAGCGTTCCTCGCGGGATGGTATTACGGCGGGTGACATAGGCCTCGGCCTCTTCGATGCCGGCGAGAATATTGACCACCCGGTCATAGAAGCCTTGCCCGGCTTCCGTCAGGGTAAGCTGCCGGGTGGTCCGCTGAAACAACCGGGCGCCAAGGCGTTGCTCAAGATGGCTGATGCGTTTGCTGACCACGGCGGGCGACAAGCTCATTTCGCGTCCCGCGGCTGACATATTACCAGCCGTCACAACGCGTGCGAAGATTTCCAGATCGCTAGTTGACATATGTGAGGTCCCGTTTGTCGCTATTTTCAATATTATGGAAAAAATCAATAGTGTTATTTTACAATATCGCAGTTATGGCGGCAATGGGTATATAATGAAGATTACCGAAGTCCGGCTGGAATCACTGTACGTTCGTGCACTGACTCTGGTATTGGCGATAGAAGGGCTCTCGCCGGGACAACCGGCGCGTGAGAGGATCAGATGACCAGTCTTGCAATCCTTGAGCTGGATACCGGTGTGCTTAACCGCCGCGATGAATTGATTCGCGGCCTGCGCGAGCTCGTTCCGGCCGGCTCCGTCGTATCCGATGAAGATGGCCGGCGCACATTCGAGACCGATGCACTGACCGCTTACAAGCAGATGCCCTTGGCCGCCGTGCTGCCGACGACCACGGAGCAGATCTCCCGGGTGCTCAAATTTTGCAAGGCCAACGCCATAAAAGTCATCGCCCGCGGCGCTGGAACGTCCCTGTGCGGCGGCGCCCTGCCGTCGGAAGATTCCATTGTGCTTGGCGTGTCGAAGATGAACGCCGTGCTCGATATCAATTACGAGAACCGGACCGCACGGGTGCAGACAGGCATCACCAATATCGATATCTCGAATGCGGTTTCGCCGGACGGCTTCTTCTACGCTCCCGACCCATCCAGCCAACTTGCGTGCACGCTGGCGGGCAATCTGGCCATGAATTCAGGCGGCGCCCATTGCCTGAAATACGGCGTCACCACCAACAATGTGCTGGGGCTGAAGATCGTGTTGATGGATGGTGAGATTGTCGAAATCGGCGGCGATGAACTCGATGCGTCGGGCTACGACCTGCTTGGCCTCATTATTGGTTCGGAAGGCCAGTTCGGCGTGATGACCGAGGCGACAGTCCGCATCCTGCGCTCGGCGGAAGGCGCGCGCCCCATGCTGATGGGATTTGGCTCAAACGAAGCCGCAGGCGAGTGCGTGTCGGCGATCATCGGCTCGGGCATCATACCCGTGGCAATCGAGTTCATGGACAAGCCGGCGATTCATGTCTGTGAGGAATTCGCCAAGGCCGGCTATCCGCTCGATGTTGAAGCGCTTCTGATCATCGAAGTGGAGGGGTCGGAAGACGAGATTGAGAGTTTACTCACCCAGATTCAGGAAATTGCCACCCCGTTCAAGCCGACCGGTATACGGGTGAGCCAGAGCGCCGCGGAAAGCGCGGCCATATGGCTGGGGCGCAAATCCGCCTTTGGCGCCATGGGCCGCATCTCCGACTATTACTGCATGGACGGTGTTATTCCGCTTGGCAAATTGTCCGAGGTGCTCGTCGAAATTTCCGAAATATGCGATCGCTACAAACTGCGCGTTGCCAATATCTTCCATGCCGGCGACGGCAATCTCCATCCTCTCATTCTTTACAATGCCAACGATCCAGGTGAGATGGAACGGGCCGAGAATTGCGGTGCGGAGGTGTTGGAATTATGCGTCAAGGCGGGTGGCTGCCTGACGGGTGAGCATGGCGTTGGGATCGAGAAGCGAGAATTGATGCTCTCACAGTTCACGCAAACGGACCTGGAGCATCAGATGCGGATCAAGACCATCTTCGATCCCGACTGGCTGCTCAATCCCGCCAAGGTTTTCCCGCTCGAAGCGCGTCCGTCATAAATACTGAAAGGCTGTTGGTTTTGTGTCCGAATTGATCCGGCCCAAGGATGAGGAAGAACTCGCTGCAGCTGTTGCCGAAGCCAACGCTACGCAGACACCTGTTGAAGTATGCGGCGCGGGATCGAAGCGGGATATCGGACGGCCGCTTCAGACGGCAGCCCGTCTCACCACAGAAAAGCTAAACGGCGTAACGCTCTACGAGCCGAGCGAGTTGGTGCTCTGCTCGCGCGCCGGTACACCGCTGGCTGAGATAGAGAACACACTGGCGAAGAACAATCAGCAGCTTGCCTTCGAACCAATCGATCTGGGGCCGATGCTGGGCCAGGAGGCCGGGCTTGGCACCATCGGTGCGGTTTTCGCGGCCAACCTCTCAGGCTCGCGCCGTATTCAGGTCGGCGCGGCGCGGGACCATTTTCTGGGTATGCGCGCCGTGAGCGGGCGCGGCGAGATTTTCAAGTCCGGCGGACGGGTGATGAAGAATGTGACCGGCTACGACCTCTGTCGTGGCGTCGCCGGGTCCTGGGGCACGCTTGCGGTCATGAGTGAAGTGACCATGAAGGTGCTTCCCAAGGCGCAAGCCACGCGCACATTGCTGTTCATCGGACTGACCGACCAGGTGGCTGTCGATGCCATGTGCGCCGCGCTCGGCACCCCTTATGAGGTTTCAGGAACGGTGCATCTGCATGGTGATTTCGCTTCCCGGCTCGTCGACTCCGATCTCCTGCGCCGTCCAACTCCGGTGACCGCATTACGGCTTGAAAATAGTAAATCCTCGCTCGATTACCGTTCTCGGCAACTTGCCGAGAGCCTTGCCGCCTTTGGCTCTATGGTGGAGCTTGACGACGCTGCATCGCATGACTTTTGGAATGGCATGCGCACGCTCAGTTTTCTGCAAGGGTCGCAAGACCCTGTGTGGCGCATTTCGACCGCGCCCACCCAGGGCGCCCGGTTGGTCGCGTCCCTGTCCAAGCGGCTTGATTGCCGTGCCGCCTATGACTGGTCGGGCGGGCTTATCTGGCTGCAGTGCACGCCATCGGCGGATGCAGGCGCCACGGAAGTGCGCCGGGTCGTGGCAGAGATTGGCGGCCACGCGACCCTCATTCGCGCCGACACGGCATTGCGTGCCTCTATCGATGTGTTCCAGCCGCTGAGCCCGGGTGTAGCAGCGCTGACCGCCAAGCTCAAAGCGAGCTTCGATCCGGCCGGCATTCTCAATCCCGGCCGTATGTATCCGGGGGACTAGGGCCTAGGCGCGATGCAGACAAACTTCACAGAAGAGCAATTGCAAAATCTGCGCACGGCGGAGGCCGATAGCATCCTGCGCAAATGCGTTCATTGCGGCCTGTGCACGGCGACATGCCCCACCTACGTTCTGCTCGGCGATGAACGCGATTCCCCTCGCGGGCGCATCTATCTGATGAAGGATATGTTCGAGGGCGGACGCGATGCCAGCAACGAGGTAACCTATCATGTTGACCGCTGCCTTTCCTGCCTGGCCTGCGTGACCACCTGCCCGAGCGGTGTCGACTACATGCATTTGGTTGATCTCGCACGTGCCCATATCGAGGAAACACACACGCGCCCCATCAAGGAGCGGCTCATCCGGCGGATGCTGGAGGCTGTCGTGCCCGATCCCAAACGTTTCGCGCATGCGTTGCGTCTGGCAGTGCTGGGCAGGCCGTTCAAGGGGCTATTCCGTTTCATCGGGCTGAAGGAACTGGGCGCAATGCTGGAACTTGCTCATAAACGTGGCCGAGTCGGCAAGGTGGTGGAACCCGGTGTCATCCAGGCTGAGGGGACACGCAAGAAGCGCGTTGCGCTGCTCACCGGGTGTGCACAGCAACCACTCCGCCCGGCCATCAATGAGGCGACTATCCGGCTGCTCACCCAGCACGGGGTGGAGGTGGTGATTGCCGAAGATCAGGGCTGCTGCGGCGCGCTGGTGCATCACATGGGCCGCGCCGAGCAGGCGGTCGAGGCCGCCCGGCGCAATGTGGACGCCTGGACGGCACTCATGCGCCATGAGCCGCTTGACGCCATTGTCATCAATGCGTCGGGGTGCGGCACCATGGTCAAGGACTATGGCCATCTGCTGGCCCGTGACGAGGGCTATCGCGAGCGAGCCGAGAATATCGCCGGGCTCACCATGGACATCACCGAGTTCATGGCCGAAATCGGCCTCAGGGCGCCGGAGAGGTGGTCAGATTTGAAAGTGGCCTATCACTCGGCGTGTTCCATGCAACACGGCCAGCGCCTGACCATGCAACCGCGGGCGCTGCTGGAGCAGGCCGGTTTCACGGTCGTCGATATACCCGAAGGTCATATTTGCTGCGGCTCCGCGGGGACGTATAACATTTTGCAGCCGGAACTGGCAGGGGAGTTGCGAGACCGGAAAATTCGGAATATCGAGAGGATCGCACCGGACTTGGTGGCGGCAGGCAATATTGGTTGCATCACCCAGCTAGAGGGTGAAAGCGGAATCCCCATTGTACACACGGTGGAGCTTCTGGATTGGGCGCTTGGGGGTCCATGTCCGGAAGAGTTGCGGGGTCTGGAAGGGCGCGTGAAGAGTGTGAGAAGTT
>CAXMMX010000204.1:0-6016 GCA_964194535.1 uncultured Alphaproteobacteria bacterium
TATCGTCCTCCGGCCCCACAAGCCATCTTGCCACCGGCAAACCGGCTGGCCTACGCTATGGAGCGGGCCAGCCTACCGCAGGTCCAAAACCGTGCCAGACTCTAACTCTGGAGCTGGACCACCAAAGGGACCCCGGTCAGACCACCAAAGGGACCCCGGTCAGGGCTACCGCCCGTAGTCCCGGCCTCTTCCAATCACGTTGCACTCTTACATCGGGTCTGGGCCGCTTCTCACCCACGGCGAGCGCTTTCTTATGCTATGCTCAGCCCAAGTGCCCGGTGGAAAGACTTCTCGGTTAGGGAGAAGACTGGGCATGGCGGGCGCTCCTGTTTACTTGCGCAACAGCATTTCAGAGCAGTGAACGCCCGCATCCTTTCCTCCATAAGAAAAGGGCCAGCGCAATGCTGACCCGTTCATTCTTGTAAACATTGGAGTTATTAGGATGAGAAAAGCTATTGCGATCATCGGTGCCGTCATTGTCCTCTGGCAGACGCCCGGGACCGTCACCGCACAGCCCTCATTCCCCGATGTATCCATGCACAAGCAGTGTTCGGACGGATGGTTCTGGAACAAAAGACTGAAGAAATGCGTGCGGGTGCCCCGCGGCTCCTTTTCAGGCGGCTGATCGTGCTCTAAACCCGCCGTTCCACCATCAGATTCTTCACTGAAAGCGGTCGAGCACCAACTCGACGTTGCCCCGTGATGCACCATAACAAAAAAAAGGCCAGCGCAATGCTGACCCTTAATTTACTGTGTGCCTTTGATGCGTTTTGAGAGGCGGTGCGGATTTCGCGGGCAAGTGTATCTGATTTCGATGACGAAGCGGAGACCGGAAAGCGTACGCCGAGTTTTACTTATTCTTACCTAGAAATTCCTCTTGAAGCCGCTTCTCTAGCTCGACCAAATCATCTGGTAAGGGCATGCCCATTGCGCGGATTTCGGCGAGCTTCTCATGCAGCAATTGCTGAAGCTCGTGTGCGTCCTCTGGCTGATTTTCGAACTGCTCAAGCAGCAGATTTATCTTCGTAATTGTACTCTCAAAAGCCATCGAATCGACCTTACGCAGCTGGATTGCGTGTAAGAATACTATAGCCGCACAGGAGATTTTTTTACAACAACCCCCATTAAGTTCAACTGGCTCCCAAGCATCCTTGCCAACAATGTGCGTGCTCACATATCTGGTGTTCAGAACATCCGCTTGACCTTCTTTTACCCCCATAAAAAATGGCCAGCGCAATGCTGACCCCTACTTCCTATGGACGAAAAAATACGTTGTGATGTAGGCAGAAACGATTTCAATCCGACCGGGCATTGCGGCATGATAGCGACGGGCATTTGTGTGGGGGAAAACACATGGCAACGGATCGAGACAAGTTTCAGCCCGTGCAGGGCTTAGTGACGCCGCGTTTCGCCGGTCTTTCGACATTCATGCGCCTGCCCCATGTACCGCTTGAAGAGGCGGGCGAGGTCGATATAGGGCTGATTGGCGTGCCGTGGGACGGCGGCACGACCAACCGGCCCGGCCCGCGCCACGGCCCGCGTCAGATGCGCGAAATGTCGTCAATGATCCGCCAGATCCATCACGTCTCAAAGCGCTCGCCGTTCAAGAATGCCAATTGCGCCGATCTCGGCGATTGCCCGGTCAACCCGGCCGATGTCAACGACGCACTCGCCCGAGTCGAAGCCTATTACCAAGAGATCGTCGCGGCGGGCATCAAGCCTTTGTCGGCTGGCGGCGACCACCTTATTTCCCTGCCGATCCTGCGAGCGCTTGGCGGCAAGGAACCAGTCGGTATGGTCCATTTCGATGCTCATACCGACTTGTTCGATTCCTATTTCGGCGGTTTTCGCTTCACACATGGCACACCTTTCCGCCGGGCCATCGAGGAAGGCGTGCTCGATCCTGAACGGATGATACAGATCGGCCTGCGCGGTTCCATGTACGATTTAGAGGATCGCGAATTTGGCGAGAAAAACGGCGTGCGCCTGATGGATATCGAAGAAGCGGTGGCGCTGGGTCCGGAAAAAGTGATGGCTGAGGCGCGCAAGGTGGCGGGCGATGGCCGCACCTATGTGAGCTTCGATATCGACTGTCTCGACCCGGCTTTTGCGCCCGGCACCGGCACTCCGGAGGTCGGCGGATTCACCAGCCGCGAGGCGCAGTTCCTGCTACGCGGCCTCTCCGGTCTCGACATTATCGGTGCCGACGTGGTCGAGGTCTCGCCGCCGTTCGACCCGTCCGGCTATACCGCGCTTGCCGGCGTCACCATGATGTTTGAGTTGCTGTGCGTGATGGCCGACGGCGCTGCTAACTGAACCAGTACGATTGTGCCTGCAATCGTCCAAACGGACTCGCCTCTTTTTATTTGGTGACTTGTCACCGCCACAAGAAAAGAGGCCAGCGCAATGCTGACTCCCTAACCAAAATGCTGAGACTGATTACTCTAAGCTGCCCCGCCCTCATGAGGTAATATCGGCAATTGTTTATTGGGAGCAAATCCATGAAATCGAGAATTGTGCGAGCCAATGAAGGCTCAACCAAGTTGGCACCGGCGGACAAGTTTGTTGGCCGGGTATTGCAGGATCAGGTGTTCGTGCCAGAAGACCCTTCGCGGCTGCGGGTTACCCGCGTCACCTTCACACCGGGTGGGCGGACCAATTGGCACACCCATGCGGTAGGCCAAATTCTCTATGTGCTATCGGGCGCAGGGCGTTATCAGCTTGAGGGAGAAGCGGTACAAGAAATCCTGCCCGGCGACACGGTCATTATTCCCCCTGATGCACGCCACTGGCATGGCGCTGCGCCGGACCGGATGCTGTGCCATCTGGCGTTGTCGGAGTCCGATGATTCAGGCGCGGCCACCAACTGGCTGGAGCCTGTCAGCGACTCAGATTATACGGCTGCCACAGACTAGGCAGCAGAAATGAAAGGAGCCAGCGCAATGCTGACCCTGCTCTCAGCAGGAGAACCGTTCGTGATGCCTGCAAACTAGTCACACCATGGCCGGGGCGTTTTCGGGCATCTTGTCTTTCCGCATATAAATGGCACCGCCAAGCCTTCTGCTATCAGTATCTCTCCGACATCTTGCCCATTGGTTTTAAGCAAACCGCAGGAGCGGCCATAGTTGCAATTCCTTGTCCCTTCGGTACCCGGCTTGCAAGCGCAGCGGACAATCGTCAATTCCAGAGGGTCGGCCTGTACGAGTTCCCTTAGACGGTTTGTGGCATTAACGCCAAGCCGCCCCTCGTCCTCGCATTTGGCATTTCGGATTTCAGGAGTGTTGAATCCAACGAGGCGGATGTTCGACCTGCGTCCATCAACAGCTATCGTATCGCCGTCGATAACGCGCACGCTGGCAGGTTCTATCTGCTCCGCCATTGCAGGAGTTGCAAACAGGGTCAAAGCCAGAAGACTGAGCGCGATTGTTCTCATAACCCTATTTCTTCGGCTTCCACTCCCGCGCCAGTCGCTGCGCTTCGGC
Organism: uncultured Alphaproteobacteria bacterium; assembly: GCA_964194535.1. GTDB lineage: Bacteria > Pseudomonadota > Alphaproteobacteria > Rhizobiales > Methyloligellaceae > UBA2767. The sequence goes on from CAXMMX010000204.1 coordinate 3,483, forward strand.
TCATCGCCTATGATCGGTTCTAAGTTCTCCCTCGTACCGCCCTTTTTCATAGCGTGCGTTATGCAAATGTGCATAGCCACTGGCGTGGCGGCTGACCTCTGCGAGTCGTTCGCATTCCTCGATAACGTTATCTAGAAATGCAGCAACATTGGGGGTGTCTAGCCAAGCAATCCAAGCATCGAGGTCGCGAGCATCCAGTTCAGTGTAACGGGGGAACCAAGCGAGCCATTCCCCACGCCAGTGATAATTTTCTTGGTCGCTGTTTATTTCGAGAACGTGCACGAAACGCTTCGCTTCTTCTCGGTCCTTGGGCACAGGTTCGTGCTGAGCAATTAGCAATATCTCATTATTTGTATCGAACGGAGGGTCACCCATTTCCGAGTCGGGGAACCAATACCAGAAATGCCCATCCGGACAATTGAACCAGTTGCCGCCATGATCAAACAAGGCATCTTTAGAAATCGCTAGTTCAATTCCACTGGGTAACTTTGGCATTAAGTTACCTCCTCTCATTGGTGATATGCACCAACGTAGTCTAGACGCACCATAACAGAAATGGGCCAGCGCAATGCTGACCCCTTTGTTCGTTAGGAAATGAAATAAAGAGAGATGCCGATAACCCAATATATTTAGTAAATTTGGATAAATAAATCTTTCTTCCTTACGATTAATTCCGGTTCAATAGGGGCGTCCTGAGGGCATTGTCACGGCAACTGAGTGGCTTCGTCTGGACTGGTGCGGTAGCTTCCGCAGATGCAAGAGATCTCCTATTCCCGCCACCGATTTCCGCCGGTGATTATCCAGCACGCCGTCTGGCTGTATTTCCGGTTTCCCCTCAGCTTCCGCGATGTTGAAGATATGCTCGCCGAACGCGGCGTAGACGTTTCCTATGAGAGCGTCCGGCGCTGGTCGGTGAAGTTCGGGTTGGGCTATGCCCGAAGACTGAGGAAAACGCGTCCTCGACCAGATGCACGATGGCATCTCGACGAGATGTTTGTCTCCATCAATGGTAGGCAGATGTACCTCTGGCGCGCCGTCGACTGTGAGGGAGAAGTACTGGATATCCTGGTTCAGTCTCGAAGAAACAAGAAGGCCGCCCTGAAGCTGATGCGCAAACTGCTCAAGAAACAGGGCTTCGTCCCTGATGCTTTCGTCACCGACAAACTGCCATCTTACGGTGCTGCCTTGAACGATCTCGGCCTGTCGAAGCAGCATGATTTCGGGGGCAGGAAAAACAATCGCGCCGAGAATTCGCATCTGCCGGTCCGACAACGAGAGCGACGAATGCAACGCTTCAAGTCGCCCAGTTCAGCGCAACGATTTCTGTCCACCCACGCCGCCATTTACAACAACTTCTATACGCAACGCCATCTGATCTCCCGCAGCACGCTCCGACAGTTCCGCGCCGAGGCGATGGAGCAATGGCGGGATGCGACCGCTGCGGGATGAACGAGGCATCCGACGGCCAAAGGTTTGTCCGGCCACCGTTAATGTGACGATGCCGAGGGTATTGAGATCAATGGGCATGGGCTGAGGTTCCTGGTGAGATTAAGGGGTGACACCTCAGAGCCTACCACCATCACCCCCTGGGGGCGGGGGCTTCGCATATATGGGATCGCACAGACGTGACTTTTGGCAAAATTTCGACAACGCTCCATGTCCGCTTTGCCCCCAATAGCGGACATTATTCCGCACTGCATCAAATGTCCGCTTATAGCCAAAAGCGGACATCGCCTCATTGAACCAAAAATCTAATTGGAGCACTGACGAGGTGCTAAATAGGCGTTGCCTGCAACGTCACGCCGGGTTCAGGCCGGATCGTCATATGCATGACCGGAGTGGGTGGCGGACCGGCGGGCGCGAATCGGAAGCGCGCAACCAGCGTAATGAGAATGATCTGCGCCTGCATCATCGCAAAGTTTGCCCCGACGCAGATTCGTGGGCCAGCGCCGAACGGCAAGTACTGGAAGCGGTCGCGCGCTTCAACTTTGTTAGGTGCGAACGTATTGGGGTCGAAAGCATCGGGCCGATCCCACCAGAGTTGGTGGCGATGCAGCGCGTAAATGTTGAGGAACACCGTGTCCCGTGGCCGAATATCGCGCTCGTAAAGCTCGTCCGGCGCCAGAACGTTACGGGCCAAGAGCCCCACTGGTGGGTAAAGCCGCATCGCCTCCTGCAAGACTTGCTCGACATACGGCGCGCGCGCCAGGTCATCCGCGCCCGCGGCCCGGTCGCCAAGCACCGCGCGCGCTTCTTCACGCGCCCGCGCCTGGACGGTTTCGTCATGCGACATCAGGTATAGCGACCAGGCTAGGGCGAGCGCGGTGGTTTCATGGCCCGCGACAATGAAGAACTGAATGTTATGCAACAGATCTGTCGGGGTCATCCGGCGGCCGCTGTGAGGGTCCTCGGCCTTGAGCATGTGGTCGAGAAGATCCTCCAACTCGCTCGGACCTCTGCGTCGCCGCGCCTCGATGGCGCGCGCCACCATCCGATGCATGGTGCGAACCGCGCCGCGCCCCCGTATCTCACCG
>CAXMMX010000205.1:0-4609 GCA_964194535.1 uncultured Alphaproteobacteria bacterium
CAGCCCAAGTGCCCGGTGTTGTAGTGCCTATGCCGCACGAAGCCGGGCACGGCGGGCACTCATCTGCTGCCCCCCACTACCGTTGCGGTGAGTGCCCGCACCCTTTCCCCCATAAAAAAGAGGCCAGCGGAAAGCTGACCCCATTGTGCTACCCTCAGCCCAAGTGCCCGGCATTATCTCTTCCATGCTGGGCATGGCGGGCGCTTCTGTATTGGTGAATGACGGTGAGCGCCTCGCACCCTATTTCACCGGTGCAGGCATGCCTGAAGAGTGGTGATCCGCGAGTAGCCACTTACCGTCGCGCTTCACCAGCGAGAAGCTGTCGCGCACCTGATCAATGCACCGCCTTCTGCGAGAGGGGCTTGAGATGTCTTCCCCGTGCAGCCTCTGAGAGTATCTGCTTATCAAGGGTGAGATCGGCAACAGCCTTGCGTAACCGGTCATTCTCCTTCTCAAGCGCCTTTAATCGCTTGAGCTGGTCAGTGCCCATGCCTCCGTAATCCTTGCGCCATCTGTAAAAGGTAACTTCCGTCACGCCTATCTGACGGATCGCATCCGCCATCGGCAAACCTTGCCCTCGCAATACTTCAACCTGGCGTAGCTTGGTGATGATTTCTTCCGGTTTGTGACGCTTGATCGCCATGTCTGGTCCTCCCGTTTCCAATATATCAGGGTGGACCAATTCAATGGGGGAGGATCAATTGTCATGGCGTGTGCCTGCGACATCGCGCGATATGTTCTCGTGGTGCGCGTGCGCTAGAGTGCGCGCTCGGTGTTTCATAGTTCGAGAGGTTTGTGACGTGACCAGGTTAAAGTTTTTTCTCCTCGTGGTGATTGGCGTCACCTTCGCGATGATGACAAATTCATTTCGCGCGCAGGCCCAAGACATAACGTCAGGTTCATTGACCATCGAACATCCCTGGTCCAGGCCCTCGATCGGCAACGCGCCAAACAGCGCCGCTTACCTTAAGATTACCAATAGCGGGGGGACGCCAGACACGCTGATGGGGGTGAAGTCCGATGTGGCAAAGCGTGTGGAACTGCACTCAGTCAAGATGGACGGTGGCGTCATGCGGATGCGCGCGGTCAAGGAGGGCGTAGCCGTTCCGGCCAACGCTTCGGTAGAATTGAAGCCCGGTGGTGTTCATATCATGCTGATGGGGCTTTCCAGGAAACTCACGCCCGGCCAAATGTTTGATTTGACCCTCCAGTTCAAGCATCAGGGCGCGGTGCCCGTTCTGGTGAAGGTCGAAAAGATAGGCGGCAGCAATAAAGGCGGTCACATGCAAGGTGGTCAGGGCCAGTAACAAACCGGTCAAGACGCCTCAGAATTTTCCAACATGTTGCATTCTGGCACTTGCAAGCCCCGCCCAGCATAAATATTTCTCTTCTTGAGCGTGGTTTTACATAACAGATACACTCCGGGACAGAGGGATTAAGAGATGTCGCGTGTCACAGCGGCACTGTTAGCTGGCTGGCTAAGTCTCTGCGTTTTGTACAACGGGACCGGCATAGCTGTGGCCACGGAACGCGCACACCATAACCCGCTCTTGCTCGTCAGCAACCACATCGAAGACGCGCAAAAAGGCGCCGGCACCCAGACTCAGGAAACCAAGGCGGTGGAGAAGCCCGTCAAAGCACCCGCGCAGCAAGTGCCGGTAGAGCCGTTCGATGAACCCGCCAGGGAGGAATCGGGAAAGGAACCCGGGAAGCCATCCGGGGTTGGGGGCGAGAAAAAGGCAGCGGACAAGCCCTCAGGGGAGCTTGAAGAAAAGGCTTCGAAGAAAGCCACTGGAAAATCGGCCGGGTCTCCAGCCGTGAAGGCCAAACAGGACAAGCCGGTCAAGGCTCTAAAGAAGCCTGTCAAACAGCGTTCTTCGGCTAAAAGCGCCAAAATAACTGTGCCCGGATTGCCCGTCAGGAAGCCGCGCAAACCTGTTATCCGCACTCAAAAAGAAACTGAAAAGGACAGGAAAAATCCCGCGCCGCCAAGCTTCACCCGCAACAAGAAACTCTGCAAGGCACTCCAGAAATGCCGCAACGCATTCATCAAATGCAAGAGCAAGATCAAGCATCCCGACCAGTCCGAGCCCTGGATCATCGCCAAGGAAGTGTGCGGTGACCATTACAAGACCTGCATCGAGAAGGATTTTCAAGATGGTGAATGGATTATGACGCGCTGGTTCTACTTCCAGGAACTGGAATGCGGCTGAACAACTCCTCTGGGTTCTGCTCTAGCCCTGTGGAAACAGTGGATAGCGGGGATAAGACGGGGCTGGCGCGATCACATAGCTGGCGCGCCTGACGAATCGCGATAACATTTCTCCTGGTTGTTGTAGCCAATCTCCTTCGGGAGGAAGGGTACGCCAGCCGAGGACGCGGCAAGTCCGAGTCGTCCTTTGCCGAGGACGGCTTAGGCAGCGCTCTCTAAACCCGGTGCTTGAGTCCAGCGCTCGCATTCGTGTTGGCGGAAACGCATAAGACGAGAGCAAAGCGGGAAGACACGGGTGTCGGGGGCCTAAGAGAAGCTGCCGCTTTGGGTCTGGCATTCAGGCCATTGCCGGATTCACGTCGTTTACGGACGCGACGCAAAACAAGACGGGAGGTCGAAGCCCGTAACCGTGTGATCTCAGCTCTGACTCGGGTTTAGGCTCAGGTTTGAGCAAGGACGCACGGTCTTCGAGGAAATCGAAGCGGTTCGATCGGAGAGATCCATATTGGACTGAAGCGGTTACCGGGATATTTCCGCCGAATCGGCGTCTCAGGACGCTGCATAGGCGGGGATCTAGGGGAGGGTAGGGCCATCGTGCCCTGCCTTCTTCTTTTTTGCGCACTCCAATCCCATATGCTGCATGCGTTATCGGTGGGTGGCGATTCCCTTTTTCGGCACAATATTAGGTGTTTACGCGAATTTTCAGCGTTCAATCAAAATATAGATAATTGTCAATTGTAGGTTGTGCGAATTGTTCAGCGCTACATTGCATGCCAGCATTGCAAACTGGTAATTGGTATCATTAATACCAGTGCCCACGAGCCAAGATGAAGTGGTCCTTTGAACCGTGAATGTTTCATTTTTCCAGGAGCTGCTCAATTCGATTGCCGAACGCGGGCGTTTGCTGCTGGACAGATCGACCGATGGTACGGTGGATGGCGCTCTCAAGGAGCTTGCCGGAGCGCTGCTCTCGGGACGGGGCGAGGCCTCCGGGGTGGCTCTCGCAGGCGAAATCCTATCTATTTACCGCCGGGCGGAAACATCAGAAAAGATTGAGTTTTTCCGTTATCTACTGAACGACCTCACGCCAGATCAGGAAAAAATAACCGCTGCTGCCCAGGCGTATCTCGTCAAGGCAAGTTCGCAGACGCTCTGCGAGCTGGAGGCCGCTGTTGTCTCACCGCGCCAGGAATTTTTCCGCCGACTGAATCTTGCACCAGGGGCGACAGCGTGCATCGTCGCCATGCGTGCGGATTTGATCGATCTGCTGCCGCAGGCGCCGGATCTGGCGCCTGTTGATTCTGATCTGATGCATTTGCTGGGGTCGTGGTTCAACCGCGGCTTTCTGGTGTTGCAGCGTATCGACTGGTCGACTTCCGCATCGACCCTGGAAAAGATTATCGAATATGAGGCGGTGCACGAGATCATGGGCTGGGAGGATTTGCGCCGGCGCCTCGATCCTGCAGACCGGCGCTGTTTTGGATTCTTTCATCCCTCGCTTGTAGACGAACCGCTGATATTCGTGGAGGTCGCGCTTACCAGCGATATTCCGGATTCCATACAGGAACTTCTGGCTGCCCAGGGGGAACCGGACTTTGAAATGGGCCATGACGCGCCGACGACGGCGGTCTTCTATTCCATTTCCAATTGCCAGAAAGGCTTGCAGGGCATCTCGTTCGGCAATTTCCTGATCAAGCAGGTGGCGCAGGATCTCGCCAAGGAGATGCCTTCCTTGAAGACTTTCGTGACGCTCTCCCCCGCACCACGTTTCACGGCGTGGCTTGTGCGCACCATGAACGAGGATGCGGCGGGGGCCGATGCAGAGGCTCTTGCGCTGCTCGACGATCCAAGCTGGGCCGCGCACGCGCAGCATCATGAGAGGTTGAACCAGGTACTGATGCCGTTGGCGGCGCAATATCTCCTGACCGCCAAAACCGGTTATGGCCGGCCTGTCGATCCGGTGGCCCGGTTCCATCTTGGCAACGGCGCGAGGCTGGAGCGGATCAACTGGCTTGGCGATAAATCGGCCAAGGGCCTGCGGCAGTCTCACGGGATCATGGTCAACTATCTTTATGATCTCAAGGACATCGAATCCAACCATGAGGCCTACATAAACGAAGGAGTCATCACAGCATCCAAGGCAGTGCGTTCACTGCTCAAATCAACTGATAAATCCATCAATAAAAAGAAACGCAGAGAGGCAGAGATGCCCAAAAATGCGACGGTTGGAGATTTCAATTAGGTGCCGGCAGGTTTGCATCCACACCCCTCAACCAGCTCTTTGCGGTATAGGAACGCATTGTCCAGATCAACATAGCGGTTGCCCTGGAGATCAAATGCAGCTGATAGTTCCTGGCCTGGATTTCGATGGACGAACAGCCGCGCCTCTCCCCCGGT
>CAXMMX010000206.1:0-2838 GCA_964194535.1 uncultured Alphaproteobacteria bacterium
ACATGTGGCTTGGTGAAGCGGTCAAGTGTCCAGTTATGCTGATACTCGCTTGTATATTTCTCCAGTATCGTGCTGACCTTGCCAGCCTTCCACCACTCATAGAGAGCTTTCAGGTCACCGCCACTGCAAAAGCCGCGCCCACCGGACGACTGCAGGACCACGCCATAGACATCCGCATCCCCGGCCCATTCGATGTAATGGGTTTCCGTTTGCGCGATCATGTCGTAATTGAGCGCATTCAACATCTTCGGCCGGTTCAGTGTCACCAGACCGCAGCGATGCTTTTTTTCCAGCAGGATGTCCTGATTCTTGCTCATAAATCCCCGATGTAACAATTGCCTTTGAATTGACCGGATTGGACCTATACATCGGACCAAGGAAACCTCAAGGCGCTGTTTCGCCGCGTTGGTCAAACCAAAACGATACCTCCCGGTCCAGAAATGAAAAACCGGCATTCATCAACTCACGCAATCATAGCGATCTGCGCTAGTCTGATGATCGTAATCAGCACAACTTACCTGCGCGCCCAGCAACCGCTCGCACCTCCTCCGGCGCTCAAGGCAGTTCCGATGCCGTTGCCTGAGCGAAATCCTGCCCGGCTTGCACCGCAGCCTCATCCAGGCGCAATTGCAACACAGGACTGGACCGCCCAGGAAATCCAGGAAGCCATGGACCAGTGCGCCATAGTATTGGCAGACACCGGCGCTGTTTACCGGCATCTGGAATCTCTGCATGAGGGGCGATGCGGAACCCCTGCCCCTATTGAACTTTTAGCCATCGGTGCAAATCCTTCAGTAGCTATCACCCCTCCGGCGCGGGTGACATGCGGGTTGGCAGCCTCATTAAGCGCCTGGTCGGACAGCTTCCTGCAACAGGCCGCGCGCACGCATTTGGATGAGGCAATAACCGGCATCCGCAACGATGCCTCCTATGTCTGCCGGAACCGCTACAATTCGTCCGACAAGCCCATTTCCGAACATGCCCGGGCCAATGCACTCGACATGGCCGCATTCAAAACCCAATCGGGCGCATGGATACCGGTTCTGGATCTTTGGGCGTTACCGCCGGATGAGAATGCCAGCACACAAGATGAGTCCGTAAGCGGAGTTACCCTGTCTTCAGCAAACACTCCGACAAACGCCCCCGCTAAGCCTGCCCCCGAAACCGGGGGAGAGACTCCCGCCAATGTTGAACTGCCCGAATTCAAGCCGGAATCGGCCTTTCTGTATGAAATTCATACAGGCGCCTGCACGATGTTCGGCACCGTTTTGGGACCTGAAGCGAATGAGGCGCATAAGGATCATTTCCACTTTGATCAGGCGAAGCGCAAACACTCGAACTATTGCGAATAGGCTTAACGATGGTTCGGATTAGCTAATGTCCGTGAACGCACTGGCGAGTGCGGCTCAGCAATGATAGCTTGCTACATCCATATGTTAAGCAACCCAGTTGATCACATGCCTTCGTCAGGAAGACCCGTCTCACTTGGTGCGGAACGCGCAAAACGCGGCGACGCCAAAAGCACTCCAGAAGCGGAAATTGCCGGTGGAGGATTTCCCGCCACCCGCATGCGCCGCAATCGTCGCGCGGAATGGTCGCGCCGCCTTGTCGCGGAGAATGCCCTCTCAAGCGATGACCTGATCTGGCCTCTCTTCATCGTTGAAGGTCAGAACACCCGGACGCCCGTGCAGTCCATGCCAGGTGTCGACCGATTGTCCGTCGACCTGGCGGTAGAAGCTGCGAAAGAAGCCGTGGAGCTGAATATCCCGGCAATGGCCGTGTTCCCGAACACGGATCCAAAATTACGTGACGATGCAGGGTCACAGGCCTTCAATCCGGATAATCTGGTCTGTCGGGCTGTGCGCGCCATCAAATCTGCAGTGCCGGAACTGGGGCTCATTTGCGATGTCGCGCTCGATCCTTATACGAGCCACGGCCATGATGGGCTTCTGACGGGTGAGAAAATTGACAATGACCGCACGCTCGAAGCGCTTGTGCACCAGTCCCTCGTCCAGGTTGAAGCAGGCGCCGATATCATTGCCCCTTCCGACATGATGGATGGCCGCGTTGGCGTTATTCGCACCGCCCTGGAAACTGCCGGGCACACGGATACGCAAATCATGTCTTATGCGGCCAAGTATGCGTCCGCCTTTTATGGCCCGTTCCGCGATGCGACCGGGTCCAAGGCGGCGCTGAAGGGAGACAAGAAAACCTATCAGATGGATCCGGCGAATGCTGACGAAGCGCTGCGTGAAGTGGAACTCGATATCGCCGAAGGCGCCGACATGATCATGGTGAAACCGGGCCTGCCTTATCTGGATATCGTCACCCGGGTCAAAGAAACCTTCGCCATGCCGACCTTCGTCTATCAGGTGTCGGGTGAGTACGTGATGCTCATGGCGGCCGCTGAAAATGGCTGGCTCGATGGCGAAAAGGTGATGATGGAAAGCCTCATCGCCTTCAAACGCGCCGGAGCCGACGGCATCCTTACCTATTTCGCTCCACAAGCTGCACGCCATCTTGCTCAGACGCGCTGACGTGGCTGCACCCGCGAAAAGCGTCTCCGGTTACGCCGCCTCCTTTGCTGATATCGAAGCGGCGGCTACTGCTCTGGAAGGGCAAGTGGTGCGTACACCGCTTATCGCCGCGCCGAAACTTTCAGCTCTCACGGGTGCGGAAATTTTGGTAAAATATGAAAATTTGCAATTCACCAATTCGTTCAAGGACCGCGGCGCATTCCTGAAGCTGTCCTCGCTCGGCGAGAAAGAGCGCAAGCTGGGCGTCATCGCCATGTCGGCCGGTAATCATGCTCAAGCGGTTGCCTATCATGCCGGACGG
>CAXMMX010000207.1:0-7009 GCA_964194535.1 uncultured Alphaproteobacteria bacterium
CATCAGCGGTGGTGCCATATACTCGCTCGTGGCGATCCTTGTGCTTCTTTTCGTCTCCTGGCAGGCGAACCAAAATCTGGTCAGGGCATCGACGGCACAGCGTCATCTAGAGCTTCTGATATCCTTGTCGGGGCGCGTTTCTGACTATCGGCTTGCGGTAACGGGGGCTATGCCTGGCAGACATAAACTAAGGTGAAATGACCATTATAAAGTGGCTCATTAGTAAACCATATAGCCTCAAAGATGAGACGGATATCCAGCAAGAATCCCTTTTAAGTTGGATCCATAGAGGAAATTTTTGAGGCATGATTGAAACAGAAACAAATCAAATCAAAGCGGCTAAGGACAAGCTCGACAGTCATACCAGCGATGAACAGAAGCGCACATCAGTTCAGTATATCCGCAAGGAGGCTGAATTTCTGCAGAAAATCGCCGCGGAACACGGTTATGATTTTCTGTCCTATATTCTGAAAATGGCAATATTAGAAATAGAAACAATATTAGGGAAACGGGATATGAATTTGGAAGAGCCGCATATTGAGGTTGATAAAGGCGCTACAGCCATCTGCTAGTTTTATTGTTATTTTGCGAGATCGCCTAGTGCATCGATATCGTGCAGTGCATGGTCATCGTCCACGCGAACGCCAATCGTGTGTTGCGTATGCACGGCGATAAGCGGCTTCGCCCCGGTGTCTCCCTTGAGGGATTGAATCTGTTTAAAGAACCGGCGCGGCCAGATCACCGGATTACCCTGTGCCCCGTTCTTGCCAGTGGGGAACACAATTTTCGCACATGCTTCCTGCTCGAATGCACCGATCAGCCGGTCTATTAGTGCCGTTGTGATGCCGGGCATGTCAGCAAGCACAATCATCGCACCCGCAACCCCTTTCGGCAGAGCGGCAACCCCGCAGCGGAGCGACGACCCCAGCCCGTCGGCGTAATCGGTGTTTTCCACCAATTGAATATCGAGACCGGCGAGCGAACCGCGCACCTTGTCTCCCTCAAAACCCGTTACCACGATGACACCCGCTACGCGGCTGCTGAGAAGCTGCTCGGCCACGCGCCGCACCAGCGGCATTCCACCGATATCCGTCAGAAGTTTGTTGTCGCCGCCGAACCGGCGTGACGTACCTGCCGCCAGCAATACGGCGCAGAGAGATGGATGATCTTTTTTGCAAACCGCCACCGGCTAGTCCCCGCTTTGATTCCGCATTGTTTTCACAATTTCGGCAATGATGGAGAGCGCGATCTCGTTTGGACTAACCGATCCAATATCAAGACCGACAGGACCGTGGATACGGCTGAACCCGGCCTCATCGCAGCCCTTCTCCTTTAGCCGCTCAATTCGCCTGGCGTGAGAGCGGCGGCTGCCAAGCGCGCCAATATAAAAACAGTCGCTGCGCAAAGCGGCGTCAAGCGCCTCGTCGTCAATGTCCGGGACATGGGCCAGGCAAACAACACCGCAGCGCCTATCGAGGCCGAGCTTGCCCAGCGCCTCGCCCGGCCACTCGGTAATAATGTCCACTTCTGAAAAACGCTGTTCGGTTGCAAAGGCCGTGCGCGGATCGATGACGAAGGGTTCCACGCTGACTTCCAGGCAAAGGCGCACCAATATCTGGGCGATATGCGTCGCCCCGATGATCATCAATCTGGGCGCGGGCAGAAACGCCTGAAGGAATAGCTCACCGCCTTGCGTCTCCAGCGTCTTGCTGAGGCCGGTGCGCAAGCATTCGGCCAGCTCACGTGCCTGAGGGTGATCCTTCGACAGAGCGCTTTGTGAGATGAGGACTTCCTCGCCGCCCCCAAGCGGCGTTACCAGCACCAGCGCGCGGCGCTTCGCCTGCGCATCGAGCAACGCCTTGAGGGTGTCCTTGTGCATGGAAACCTACCCTAGTTTCTCGACGAACACGCGGATGCGTCCGCCGCACGCCAGGCCAACGCCCCATGCGGTCTCGTTGGCGACGCCGAATTCGAGCAATTCTGAGATGCCGCTGGCGATGACGTCTTCGGAGCGCGCGATCACCTCCGCCTCGACGCAGCCCCCCGACACCGAACCGGCGAAATCCCCAGCCGCGTCAATGATCAGGTGTCCGCCAACAGGAACCGGGGCCGAGCCCCAGGTCTCGATAACCGTCGCCAGTGCAACATCACGGCCCTCATCGAGCCAGGACTGGGCGGTGAGAAGTGTGGCGCTCACGATGCTTCCTCTCCCGACTCAGCGCCTACGATCTTCTGAAAATTTTCGAAAAACTCGGCGGCGAGTTTGCGCGCCGCGTTGTCGATGAGGCGCCCGCCAAGCTGGGCAAGCTTGCCGCCCACCGTAGCGCTCACGTCATAGCTCAAAATCGTGGCGTCTCCGTCCGCCGTCAGTTGGACGCTTGCTTCACCGCGCGCGAAGCCGGCTGCACCGCCCTTGCCCTGCCCGGCGAGCGTGTAGCTTTCGGGCGGATTGAGGTCGGACAATGTTACCTCGCCCTTGAAGCGCGCACGCACGGGTCCGACCTTGGCGCGGACAAGTGCGTTGAACTGGGTATCGGAAACCTTTTCAAGCTCCTCGCAGCCGGGGATGGACCGGCGCAAAATATCTGCTTCGTTGAGCGCGGCAAACACCTCGTCTCTGGGTGCTTCAATTCTTATTTCGTCGTTGAGCTTCATTGCTAGGTCATCTGTATGTTTTTACGCTCAGCGCGCGGCGGCTAACAGTGTTACCTGCTGTGGTTGTTCTCAATTTTCCGTTCCTGATATATTGTCCTTTAACACCTGCCTGCCTGATATCTTCACATTGGAGTTTCCCTGTCCGATGCCCGTTATATCCCTGACCGTGAACGGCAATCCAGTTACCGCTGAAGTCGAGCCGCGCTGGCTGCTCTCGCGCCTGCTGCGCGATCATCTTGGCCTCACCGGAACACATGTGGGTTGTGACACCAGCCAGTGCGGCGCCTGCGTGGTTCATGTCGACGGAAAACCCGTTAAGAGCTGCGCCATGCTCGCCGCCCAGTCGGACGGCATGGAGATCACGACAATTGAGGGATTGGCGGACAAAGGCAAGCTTCATCCCATGCAGGAGGCGTTCCGCGATCATCACGCCCTGCAATGTGGCTTCTGCACACCGGGCATGGTGATGATGTCGGTTGCCCTTGCGCAAGAGCAGCCCGACCTCGATGAAGCGGCAGTATGCAAGGGGCTTGAGGGCAATCTGTGCCGATGCACCGGCTACCAGAATATCATCAAGGCCGTCATGGCCGGCGCCAAAGCCATGCGGGATTAGGGCCATGTATGAATTTGAATATCACCAGCCAAAATCTCTCGAAGAAGCCGCCAAGCTGTTCGCGGATGCCGACGATCCGCAATATATGGCCGGCGGGCAGACCATCATCCCGGTTATGAAACAGCGCCTGGCCATGCCGTCGGACATTATCGATATTGGCGCGATTGCCGAACTGAAAGGTATTACGGTCGAGGGAGACACCCTCACCATCGGGGCAATGACGCGCCATTCGGAGGTTGCAGGCTCAGCCGAAGTTCGTAAATCCATCCCCGCGCTCAGCTCACTCGCTGACCATATCGGCGACCCTGCCGTGCGCAACCGCGGTACGCTCGGCGGCTCTATCGCCAACAACGACCCGGCGGCGGATTACCCCGCCGCGCTTGTGGCTCTTGGAGCAACCGTCCATACGGCCACACGCGAGATCGCGGCTGAGGACTTTTTCACCGCCATGTTCGAAACGGCGCTCGAAGAGGGCGAGATGATCGTCAAGGTCACTTTCCCCATTCCGCAAAGAGCGGCTTACGAGAAATTCCCGAACCCCGCGTCGCGCTATGCCACGGCGGGTGTGTTCGTTGCGCGAACCGGCGACGCAGTACATGTCGCGGTGACCGGAGCGGCCCCGTGCGTGTACCGGGCAAAGGATTTCGAACAGGCGCTCGACAATGATTTTTCACCCACAGCGCTGGAGGAAATCACCATTTCAGCAGACGGGCTGAATTCCGACTTGCACGCGTCGGCGGAATACCGGGCCAATTTAATCGGCGTACTGGCCAGGCGAGCAGTCGCCAAAGCCGGCTGAGCGGGAGATTTAAAATGGAGAAATATGGAATAGGCCAACCCGTACGCCGCAAGGAAGACGTGCGTTTCCTCACCGGCAAAGGAACCTATATAGACGACATCAGCCATGACAATCTGGCCCACGCGGTGGTGCTGCGCTCGCTCCACGCGCACGCAAAAATTCTTAAGCTCGACACCAGCGAAGCTGAAAATATGCCCGGCGTTCTGGCTATCGTCACTGGCAAGGACTGGGTGAGGGAAGATTTCCAACCCATGCCCACCAAGTCCGCCGTGAACAAGAAAATCGACGGCACCCCGTTGAACCAGCCGCCACGCCACGCCATAGCCATCGACCGGGTGCGCTATGTGGGCGAGCCGGTCGCGCTCATTGTTGCCGAAACTGTAAGCCAAGCGCAGGACGCCGCCGAAGTGGTTGAGGTTGACTATGAGGAACTCGACGCGGTCACCGATCAGGTGAAGGCGCTGGAGCCCGGCGCACCGCAAATCTGGGACGACATTGAGGGAAATTTCTGCCTCGATTTTGAGCTTGGCGACAAGCAAGGCACTGACAAAGCATTTGAGGCCGCCGACAATGTGGTCACGCTGGAGTTACGCAATCAATGCGTCACGGCGGTGCCCATTGAGCCGCGCGGCGCCATAGCCGGTTATGACAAGGGCACCGGCAAATACTTCCTGCAGAATGCTACGCAGAATGTGCACGCCAACCGCGGCACCTTTGCCGATGTCCTGAAAATACCGCACGAGGATTTGCACCATATGGCGCCCGATGTGGGCGGCGGCTTTGGCGCAAAAAACTCCGGCTATCCCGAGCCATCCCTGCTGCTCTATGCGGCGAAGAAGATTGGCCGCCCGGTCAAGTGGATTGCCGAGCGCAATGAGAGCTTTGCCGCCGATACCCATGGCCGCGATCAGGCCTCGACCATCGAGCTGGCGCTCGACAAGGACGGCATGTTCCTGGGGCTTCGCACGAAAACAGTCGGCAATATCGGCGCCTATTGCTGGACCGTTGGCCCCTTTACACCCACCGGCGGCTCGGCGCGCACGCAAGGGGGAGCATACTATTTCCCGGCCATGTATTATTCCGCGATAGCCGCTTTCACGAACACCATGCCTCTGGATCCCTATCGCGGGGCCGGGCGGCCCGAAGGCTCATTCCAGATCGAGCGCATTGTCGAGCTGGCAGCGCGAAAACTCGGCTTTGACCCGGTTGAGCTGCGGCGCAAAAACCTGATGCCCGCGGACAGCCTGCCGCGCAAAACGCCAATGGGTCTTGACGTGGACTCGGGCAATTTCCCTGAAGTGTTGGAGCGCACCCTCAAAATGAGCGACCGCGATGGCTTCGCGAAACGGGTTGCGGAAAGCGCCAAGAAGGGCTTGAGGCGCGGCTTCGCCATCGCGCCCTATCTTGAATGCACCGGCGGCAGCCCGAAGGAGTTTGCCGGCGTAAAATTCGCTGCCGATGGAACGCTCACTCTGAGGGTTGGCTCGATGTCCACAGGCATGGGGCAGGAGACATCAATGCCGCAAATACTCGCCGCCAAACTGGGTATAGATTTCGAGAAAATTTCATATGTTCAGGGCAACACCGACGCCACGCCTCTGGGCGGCGGCCATGGCGGCTCGCGCAATATGGAAGTCGGCGGCAGCGCCGTGCTTCAGGCCGCCAATGAGGTGATCGTCAAGGCGAAGCAAATCGCGGCGCATCTGCTCAACTCCAACACGGACGATATGAAACTGTCCGAGGGGATGTTTACGGATGTAAAAACCGGCCAGAGCGTCTCCATGGAAGACGTGGTCGCCGCATCCTTCGAGCAGAGCCGCCTGCCCGATGGTATGGAGGCGGGCGCGCTCGACACCGATACGATCTATGAGCGCGAAATCATCTCCTGCCCCAATGGTTGTCACTCGGCCGAGGTCGAGGTCGACCCCGAAACGGGAGCCATACATGTGGAGCGCATGTGGGTGGTCGATGACTTCGGCACCATCATCAATCCCATGCTGGCCGACGGCCAAGTTATGGGCGGCATTGCACAAGGGCTGGGCCAGGCGCTGATGGAAGAGATTATCTATGACGAAGACAGCGGCCAGCTGGTGACCGGCTCGCTGATGGATTATGCGCTCCCCAGAGCCGATTCCATGCCGAAGATGAAAATGGCCTTTTATGAAGACGCGCCGACCGCCAAGAATCCGCTCGGCGTCAAGGGTTCGGGCGAGGCCGGCTGCTGCGGCGCGCCGCCGGCCATCGTCAATGCGGTGCTCGATGCGCTTAAACAAGACGGCGTCCTGCATATCGAGATGCCGCTGACATCGGAGAAGGTCTGGCGCGCGATTTCAGAAGCTAAAGGCTCATAGGCAGCAGCTTCGCATCTTCCTCTCCCCCTTGAGGGAGCGCGTCTATTTTCGTCATTACCGGGCTTGACCCGGTAATCCATACTGCCATTCAACAAGCGCGGATGTGTATGGCTCTTCCGCATGGCCCCCCCCGATCATGTCCGGGGGTGACGAACTGGAATGTTACTCGGCCGCTTCGCGCCGTCCGCCAAGCTGGCCCGACAATCCGCCAAGGAACCCCGAGACCGCCATCATGCCGGCGCGGTCTGTTCCGGCGATGCCAGCTTTCGTCTCGGCCTGGCCGTTATAGTTGGTGTTGATGTTGATGTCGTAGGTCCAGGCTTTCCCTTCATCGTCAAACAGGAATTCAACGCCGGCAATCTCGATATCTTCACTGCGAAGCATCTTCTCGAACGCGGCAATGTCCGGGTGCGTAAAGTCGGTAAGCACCTGGAACTTGTTCGGCGCTTGCGCCTCCTCGCCCACCGGGCAGGCCGCCTCGCCAATCTCGCAGACATCTGCCGGGCACAGCTCGAAGCCGCCCGTGGTATCGACCTTCACGGAATAGAGATGCTTTCCGCCGACAAATTCGTTGCGGATGATAAAAGGTTC
>CAXMMX010000208.1:0-3737 GCA_964194535.1 uncultured Alphaproteobacteria bacterium
CGAGATCGGGATGGCCAAATTTGGCATCAAGGATGTCGCCAAGCGCTTTTTCCGCCCCTACCTCTATCTCAACGGTGAGGTTATCAAGGAAGCCAAGCTGGACCGTGCAGTGGTGGAGCAGACAATCGCCGATGCGCTCACCCGCAAAGAGGGCATCGCCCTGGCTGTAGCCAGCAGTGCCTTGCGACACATGCAGGACACGCCATTGTTGCGGCGAATTCGGAACAATACTCACCCTGAGCGTTCCGGCGACATCTATGTGGTTCAGGAGCCCTACTGGTTCCTGTTCGAAAAGGGACCGATTGGCGTGATGCATGGCTCGCCATGGGCTTATGATACCTACGTGCCGATCATCTTCCTGGGGCCGGGAATCGCAGCCAGTACGATATACCGCGCCGTACACCCGGTGGACGTGGCGCCGACGCTTTCGGCCTGGCTCGGCATCAAGCCGCCCTCGTCTTCTGTTGGAACGCCACTGAAAGAGGTGCTGCAGTAGCGGCAATCTGGTCGATAGCAATCGAATGAAGAATAAAAAGCTCTGTCCTTCGTTTCTTTTTCAACTTGGCCCGCGACCCCTGCGGACCATCATTTGCGAAGCTGAACGCGCATTGGAATATCGCCAGCTGCGGTCAGAAACATTTGTCCCGTCGGACGGGGCGAAAAACCGGGTAACAGCTCGAAATCCGCGGCGCGTATGAAGGTTGCGAGCATGACTTTCGCTTCGATAAGCGCGAAAGCGGCGCCAATGCATATCCTTGGCCCTGCACCGAACGGTAAGTATTGATAGCGGTTTGGCTTTGCCTCTGCGTCGGGTGCAAAACGTGAGGGATCGAAAAGGTCTGGCTCACGCCAGAATCCGCGATGGCGATGGATGGCATAGATCGGAATAATACCGATCGTACCGGCCGGCACATCTACGCCCCCGAGCACCACGTCCTCGAAAAAGTCTCGAACGATGATAGGCGCCGTCGGGTAAAGCCGCAGGGACTCCTTGAGGACTTGTTCGACAACAACCAGATCCTCCAGGTGCTCGGGACCAATGGGGCCGTCGCCAGCAACCCGATCGACTTCGGCCTGCATACGCTTCGACCACTCCGGACTCTGAGCAATCAGAAACAGTGTCCAGGACAGAGCGAGCGCCGTTGTATCATAACCGGCTACAAGGAAAGCAATGATATTGTAGACTAGACGCTCCTCGGACATCCCGCGGCCGGTTTCCGGATCCTTCGAGACAAGCAGCCGAGAGAGCAGGTCAATGCCGTCATCCGCTTTTCCCTTCCTGTCGCGGATGAGACCGCGCACTCCATCGTGCAGCCGTTGTTCATGGCGTCGCATGGAACGGCCACCGGGCCTGGGCAGCCATGGCGGAAGGCGGAGCATTCGGTTGAGAACCCACCAGTTGACATGGCGAAAGCACTCCGCGTGTCCTTTGGCTCGGATTACAAGCCAAACTTATCCAGAAATTTCAACCAGGCGATCGCTGCGGGCAAGAACCATGGTTTACCGCTATAAAATGGAACGGCGCCGAAAGATTGATTGTCAAATGCAGAAGCGCCTGCCGGATCGCCGAGGATTTTCAGGGCGGCCTTGCGGCCGAACCATCGCGCCCATACGACGCCGGACCCACAGAATCCTGTCGCATAGTAGACGCCGTCCTTTACAGCTAACTGCGGTAAATGATCCAGGTTCATAGCAACGTAACCCCACCAGACATGGCTCAAGCCAACATCTGCCAGGTCAGGAAAAATACGGATCATTTTTTGACGCAAATGTTCATGATCCACTGGACCGTCGATCTGCAGATTGCCTGCTGTGCGGCCACCGAAAAGCATCCGGCTTTCATCTGGGGACGGCCGGAAGTAATGGTGGAGGCGGTTGGTGTCACCGAGCATGCGCCGTTTCGGGCACAGTTGATCCATGAGCTTCTTTGAGAACGGTTCTGACACAATAATCATGCTCGGCACTGGCACGATGCGCTTTTGCAGCCACGGGACCGCGCTGTCGGTATAACCATTGGTACAGACGATAACATTACCTGCGCAAATCACACCGCGTGAGGTCGCCAGTTCGAAGCGGTTGCGCTCATGCCGAATTGCCGAAACCGAAGTAAGTGCATGCACAGTAACATTCTCCCCTCGAGCCACCTCCAGCAAACCTTGATAAAGCTGGGCCGGCTGGACGCCGCTGATATCTGGCCGAACGAGCCCGCCGTGAAACATGTCCGATCCGATTTCCGCATGCTGCTCAGACTTCTGTACAACCACCGCATCGAGGTCAAAATGTCTGTTCAGCGCCTCGGCTTCCCGGGCCAGGCGCTCGTAATGTTCGGGCCGCGTTGCGGCTGTATAGCGACCGACAGGCTGGTACTGGCAGTCTATTTTTTCCTCGCAGATAAACCGGGCAAGATCGTCACGCGCCTTGATGCCTTCACTGTAATAAGCCTTGGCTCTCTCAAGTCCGAGCGTAGAGATCATCTTGGAGAACGAAATGCGCAGATTGCCGCTGGTGATGCCACCGCTGCGCGAGGATGCACCGCTGCCGGCAACGCCCTTGTCGAAGACCTGGACTGAGCGGCCTTTCCGGACGAGCTCCAGAGCGGCGCCCAGACCAGCATATCCAGCTCCGACAATCGCAACATCGCATGTTGCCGGAACCGGTTCTTGCGGTAAATCCTGCGGAGGCGCCTCTTCCCACCAGTAGGGCGTATAGACCGGCATAGCGCTTGCTCATTCTCACCCCCGGCTACCATCAACCGGTCTGTTCCGGTCTAATGGAGTGAAACGTCAAGAACAAATTCAAAATTCTTCTATTTTAAAAAATGCGTTTTCCCGTCGAACAGCATCTCGACATCCGCATGTCCGCCGGCGCGTGTGGCACGGATCTTGCCTGGACGGTTGAGGGTGAGTGCACCTGAACTCGCCAGCGCGAGTTTCTGATTGTCCTTGGTGATGACCTCAAGAGTGGCATCAAAACCCAATGATATGGCCTTCTGCGCCGCCATGTAATCGGACATACCCTTGAGCAGTTTCTTTGCGTCCGCCTCATCGGCCATAGCCACTGAAGACGCTCCCAAACCAACGGCTAGAGATAAGGCGACAGCAGATATGCCTGCCGCGAAGGTTTTCACAAATTTTGGGCTATCGTTCTCATTTGTTTACACTCCTTGCTTTTGATCATTCTGCGTGGTGTCGCGTAAGTGTGGCTGGCATTGAATGGTGTCAGCGGCGGCGCGACAACCGGCCGCACAAACGCATGCCCGCACCCTCTAGTGTCCCGCGTGAGCAGGCGTTGCTGGAATGACAGCGTCCGACTTGATGTGATGACGCCGAAGCCGGTCGAAGGCAACGGCGTTCCCGTAAAAATAGATCCCTATGCCAATGAGCTGCCCTGCGAGCCACACATCCTTCCCCGTCTCGACATGCTGGAAGTAAAAGTTGGGCCAGATGAGATTACATACGACATAGCCGACGGCCATGTAGACGGTTGCACCCAGAAGTCCGACAAAGCACAAGATGGGAGCCATGCGTTCGCCACCTGAGACGGGCGCAGCTGCACTAGCGCGCGGTAAGACAAGATAGCAGAGCCCGATGGCAACCATGCCAAGGCCACCCGTTTTCAGCGTATACTCCATCAGAACTGCCGGACAGCCCCACCACAGCGTCATGTTCTTGAGGAAAGCGGGACCGACATCCCCCGCGACTGCACCGTGGATGTAGTGCAATATCGGGATGAATCCG
>CAXMMX010000209.1:0-4523 GCA_964194535.1 uncultured Alphaproteobacteria bacterium
GAAACATATGGTCTGAAGCTGTTAAGCCATTGTTTTAACATGGCAATAGAGTGGAGGCCATGCCCGGAATCGAACCGGGGCAAACAGATCTATAATCCGCGCATAGTATCAGGAAGAGAGGGATGGTGCGATGAGCTGGCAACCCTGTGATGATCCCGTTCCCGGTGATAATCTTTCATGTGACCTGATCGATACGGTGATCGTTCCCCGAACCGCAGACATTGGTGGATTCGAGGTGCGGCGAGCCTTGCCGTCTGCCAAGCGCCGGATGGTCGGTCCGTTCATATTCTTCGACGAGATGGGACCGGGTGAATTTTTAAGCGGCGAGGGGCTCGATGTCAGGCCACACCCGCATATCGGGCTCGCAACAGTTACTTATCTCTTCGATGGCTCCATTGACCACCGCGACAGCCTTGGTACGCATATGACCATCCGTCCGGGGGATGTGAACTTGATGACAGCCGGGAAGGGGATAGCCCATTCAGAGCGGACCGGAAAGGAAGAACGCAAGAAGGTGACCAGCCTTGCCGGTATACAGAGCTGGTTGGCGCTGCCCGGTTCCAAAGAAGAAATAGAACCTGATTTTATACATCAGGGTAAGGACGAACTCCCGGTCATCACCGGTGAGGGCAAAGACGTCCGCCTGATTGTGGGTTCGATGTTTGGAAACCGCTCGCCGGTAAAAGTCTATAGCGAGATGTTTTACGCGGACGCGATCCTGAAGACTGGCTCAGCGTTGCCTCTTGCTGCGGAGCATGAGGAGCGAGCGATTTATGTGGTGTCGGGCAAGATACGAATAGCGGGTGATGAGTTTGACTCAGGTCAGCTTCTGATTTTCAAACCCGGCGATGAGATTACAGTAGAAGCCGTTGAGGACAGCCGGTTCATGCTGCTGGGCGGAGAGGCGGCAGATGGGCCGCGCTACATCTGGTGGAATTTCGTATCCAGCTCAAAGGAAAGAATTGAGCAGGCAAAAGCGGACTGGAGTGCTGGCCGCTTTGACGATGTGCCGGGCGATGATGAATTCATCCCACTACCAGAATAGAGGAGCCATGTCGGGGGCTTTCAGGTCCTACTGGATCACGACTTCGATTTGTTTTGTCTCACCTGGCTCGACCATGAACTCACGCGTAAAATTTTTGCCATGATATCGGGCAAGCACGCTGTAATTGCCTGCAGCGAGAATGTGGGAGGGGAGTGCACCGGCGCTTTCCTTCACGATGTCGCCGCCGGTTGTGAGAATGTTCCACTGCGTATCGGCTAGGGCCTCGCCGCCCGGCTGCTTCACCAGCTTGAGTGTGACCTTTGCGGCGGAGTGGTTGATGGTGGCGTCGGTAAGCCTGCCAGGCTCTACGGTTACATCCGCGCGCACCACTGCATTGGCGTCTCCGTAGGTGCTGACAATATGATACGCGCCCGCGTTGAGACGCAAGACCACCCCGGGTTTTGCATCTCGCAGCACAATCTTGCGCTTGCCGAACTGGTCGGACTCGGTCTCGTCCGCGAACAGGTCATAGCGTACGGAATTTGGCGGTATTGTCGTGCCGTTCACGGTTACGGCAGCCAGGCGAAGACCGCCTGCATTCAGGACAAAATTTTCCTGCAGTGCCCGCCCTCGCGTCACCTCAATATCCTTGATGAGGTTCACTTTGCCGTAGGCGGCGGCGATCCGGTAAGATCCCGGCTGCAGCGCCGCGGTGGGTGTCGCCTCCCGGAAGGTATCGACCAACTCATATTTCCCGTCCTTGGTCTTGGTGTTCTTGTAGACCCACCATACCAGTCCGGACTTTATGATCGTGCCATTTTCCACGGTGCGCGCCGACAGGGTCACGGGCACTGACACTCCTGTATTGGTGAGGTCCTCCTGTCTTGGCGCCGTTGCTTCAGATGGTGCTGTCGACTGTGCCGTTACAGGCAATTGTAACGTCATTGCAGGGGTGGCTTGGCCAGGGGGGTCATGCGGTACTGAACCGGTGGTCAGTGGATCACTCTTCTGCACTCTCTGTTGCGCGGTTGATTTCTGCATCACGGGCTGCTGAGGCGCGGCGGCAATTTTCGGCATGGGCGGCGTCATGGCAACTTTGAATGCGGCCTTTACGCTTATCTCCAGTTCACTCTCACTGGTGGTGGAGGCGAACGTGCCGCCGGTGTTGTCAGCGACACACATCAGTGCGGTGAGTTTGTTTTTCTGTTTGGCGTCGAAGGCGATGACATGGATCGTCAAATCCTTGCCGTTTTGCTTTAACTCACTTGCCGTATCACACGGGTTTGCATTGCAATTATCGAGGCCATCAGAGATGAGTATCAGGCTTGTCCGAACCTTTTTGTAGCGCGCTGCCTTGGCCGCCTTGATCAAAGATGCGGCAATCGGTGTCGAACCTTTCGGCTTGATGCCGTTCACGGCCTTGATAAATTCAGACGCCTTGTGCCGGCCCGGATTGAGCATCAATTGTATGTCGCCGCAGCCGGTTTCTTGACGGTGGCCATAGGACACGAGGCCGAGATCGAGTTGCCCTTCGATGGTTCTGGCGATGCCGCCAATCACGTTTCGGGCGCTGACAACCTTGTTCACGCCCTCGATTTGACCCCACATGCTGCGCGAGGAATCGAGAATCAGAATGACATTGTGTTTGGTGTCTGCCCCCTGGGCTGATGCCTCATGGGCAAATAGTCCTGGAAACGCCGCCCAGACGATGAATGCCGGTGCAAGACATCGTCGAAGCTTGGACAGAAACATCAAGGGTCTCCCTCAACTTTTTTTCAGGGCAGTCTTGCCCGGCAGCATTGCACCAGGTGCGTGCAGTGCTGATGTGATTCTTAAATTACCATGGTGAGTGCTAGCTTCAAACCGGGGCACTTTGGTGTCAACGTCAAATAGAAACAGCAGGGGGCTCAGGCCCATTGTTTGTGGCGTTTTTTTACGTTACGCAAGGCGGATCGTAAGTTTGGATCCTTTGCGTCATGTCTGAAACTGTATTGAAATTGCTTCTGGCGCGGCGCTCCGTCGTGGCCAATAATCTTGGGGCTCCAGGGCCTGACGCCCAGCTATTGCGCAAAATTCTGACCGCTGCGGCCCGGGTTCCCGATCACAAGAAGCTCGTGCCATGGCGTTTTATTCTGTTTGAGGGCGAGGCGCGCGCTGCGTTCGGCCAGGTTCTCGCCAATGCCTGCAAGTCGAATGAACCCGATGCCAGCAGAACCCGCCTTGAGACGGAGGCAGGACGTTTCCTGCGCGCACCTGTTGTGGTCGCGGTGATTTCATCTTTTGTGGCCAATCCGGTGGTGCCGGAGTGGGAGCAAATTCTCTCGGCGGGCGCCGCGTGTCAGAACCTGTTGACGGCAGCCAATGCGGCCGGATTTTCCGGCCAGTGGATTACCGAATGGTACGCCTTTGACGAGAAGGTTTGCGCTGCACTTGGTCTCAAGGAAGGGGAACGCGTAGCCGGTTTCGTATATATCGGTACTGCGCGGGTGCAGCCTGAAGAACGTGATCGCCCGAACCTGGATGAGATAACCACCATTTGGACGCCCGAGGACAATGGCTGAAGCCGTGACCAGCTTGTGCTGCGAGGATAGGAGACGTCTGCTTGTTTTACGATACCGACGATAACGGGCATGGCCTGAAGCACGACCCTTTCAAGGCGCTTGTCGCGCCGCGCCCGATTGGCTGGATTTCCTCGCTGTCAGCCGACGGCATCGTCAATCTCGCCCCGTACAGTTTCTTCAACGGGGTTTCGGACAGGCCGCCTTTTGTGATGTTTTCATCTTCGGGCCGAAAGGACTCTCTGGTGAACATCGAGGCGACGGGTGAATTTGCATGCTCGCTGGCCACTTACGAGCTGAAGGACCAGATGAACGCGACCTCGGCGGCGGCTGGCCCGGAGGTGGACGAAATGGAACTGGCCGGTCTGACGCCGGCGCCCTGCAAACTCATCTCTCCACCGCGCGTGGCCGAGTCTCCGGTTGCCTTGGAATGCAGGCATTTCAAGACCATCCCCCTTCCGGGCAAGGATGGCGGTGAGGGGTATATCGTCATCATCGGGCACGTGGTGGGTATCCACATCGACGAGGCTGTGATCGTCGATGGCAAGGTTGACGTAACCAGGCTGCGCCCGATCGCGCGGCTCGGATATATGG
This sequence comes from uncultured Alphaproteobacteria bacterium, assembly GCA_964194535.1. Classification (GTDB taxonomy): domain Bacteria; phylum Pseudomonadota; class Alphaproteobacteria; order Rhizobiales; family Methyloligellaceae; genus UBA2767. The sequence goes on from CAXMMX010000209.1 coordinate 4,138, forward strand.
ACTATTCAGTGGTGGACGCTGTCTTCTCCATGGAACGCCCCTAGGTCATGAACTCATTAACTGCATGCAGTTAATGAGTTCATGACCTAGGGGCTGCCCCATCAAGACAAGTCCGCTGTTTGAGTCTGGCCGGCTCTTTCAATGACCTTTTGAGCATGTTGCAGATGGGGCCGGTCGACCATGGCGCCATCCAGGTTTATGACCCCGGCGCCTGGTTCCGCTTCAAAAGCTGCGATGATCCGCTTCGCATGCGCGACCTCATCCTCGCTTGGGGTGAAGGCCGCGTTGATAACCCGAACCTGGTCAGGATGAATGGCGAGCTTGCCTGAAAACCCGTCCGCGGCAGCCTGTTCGGCGTTGCGCTTCAATCCCTCAAGGTCGCGGAA
>CAXMMX010000210.1:0-5816 GCA_964194535.1 uncultured Alphaproteobacteria bacterium
GGCCGGCACCGCGTTCATCAGCACGGAACTGGGATAACTTGCAGTGCCGCCGGGAACATACAGCCCGGCCGCCTCGACAGCCGTCCAGCGGTGGCCGAGTTCAGCACCCGTGGTGTCCTGGTACAGATCGTCCTGCGGCAATTGGCGTTGATGGTGCGTGAGGATGCGCTCATGCGCGAATTCAAGCGCCTTGTGCGTGTCCGCATCGACCTTGGCCAGAGCCCTGTCAATTTCTTTTTCGCTTACGGCGATGCCGCTCTTCGCCAGGTCCACATGATCGAAGCGCCGGGTCAGCTCAATGAGAGCATCATCGCCGCGCGCACGCACATCGCCGATGATGGTGCGCACCGCAGCGTCTACATCTTCGGAGACTTCGCGCCTGGCGGCCAGCAAGTCCGAGAACCGTTCCTCAAAATCGCCTGCAGCGCTGTCCAGCAGCATGACCATGGGTATTCCTTAGGGTCAGGACCTATATCCCGGCGGCAGATCCGCCATCGTCTTCATGATCAGGTTTGAGCCTGGTTTTCCAAACCGGGCCCAAATCCCTCATCTCCGCCTCGATGCACTCGACATACAGGCGGATCGCACCGCCGCCGGCGAAGGTCAGCGTAACGTAGCCTTCGGGCTTGTCCGCCTCTTCGAACTGCACCGCCAGCAACTCCAGTACGGCATTCTTCGCATTTTGTTCGACGCCCTGAATCTGCACACCCAGCACGCGGTCGAACCGTAAGGCGCTGCGGCGGCGCTGAAAATGCTTCTTCGCCTCACCCTTGCCATCACTGACGCCTTCCCAGTCGAACCGGTTGGCTATCATGGCAAAACGTTTCTCGGCCGGCACATAGGCGATGTCGGCAACGCGCAACACGGCATCCTGAAGATGCGCGGACATGACCTGCAGGTCATCTGTATCCAGTGCCAGAAGTTTCAAAGGCTGCATGGGTTCAACCAATTCTCATATCACAGCGTCAGCTTCCCGGCGTGATCGCGCCAGCTCGCGCCTGTGATAGCGATGGAGAGGCATTCTGGCAACGGGAACGCTTAGCAATCTTTGTTATGATGCCAATTTTAGTTATGCAGAAATGCGCTCGATCTGCGCGCCACAGCAACTGAGCTTTTCCTCGATTCGCTCAAACCCGCGATCGAGGTGATAAACCCGGTTGATAATGGTCTCGCCTTCAGCCGCCAGCCCGGCAATCACCAGGGAAACCGAAGCCCGCAGATCGGTCGCCATGACCTGTGCGCCGCGGAGAGTCTTCACACCTGAAATACATGCCATATCTCCATTCAAGGCGATGTTGGCGCCGAGACGGGTCAACTCCTGCACATGCATGAACCGGTTCTCGAAAATCGTCTCACGGACCGTTGACATGCCATCGGCCAATGACATCATGGCCATCAATTGCGCCTGAAGATCGGTGGGGAAGCCCGGGAAAGGCTGTGTCTCGACATTCACCGGTTTGAGTCCGGCGCCATTGCGCGCCACCCGTATGCCGGAATTGGTGACGGTGATCTCGACGCCTGCCGCGCGCAGAACATCGAGCGCGGCTTCAAGCAAATCGGCGCGGGCATTATCGAGCATGACATCCCCGCCCGTCGCCGCCACGGCCATGGCGTAGGTTCCCGTTTCAATCCGGTCGGGCAAGATAGTGTGGACCGCGCCTTTGAGTTCGTCAACGCCTTCAATCAGGAGAGTGGATGTTCCGATCCCCTCTATCCGAGCGCCCATCTTCACGAGGCACTCGGCCACGTCGCCCACCTCGGGCTCGCGCGCGGCATTTTCGATAACGGTCTCGCCCTTCGCCAGCGTTGCCGCCATCAGCGCATTGTGGGTGGCGCCGACCGAAACTTTTGGAAACCTGATGCGTCCGCCCTTAAGGCCCGATGGCGCATTGGCGATCACATAGCCGCCCTCAAGTTCGATTTCAGCACCCAGTGCACGCAGCGCATCGAGATGCATATCAACCGGGCGCGTGCCGATGGCGCATCCGCCGGGCAGAGAAACATTCGCCTCTCCCATCCGGGCCACCAGGGGGCCCAGAACCCAGAAGCTGGCGCGCATGCGCGACACCATCTCGTAAGGCGCCAGCGTGTCGACGATTTCATGGGCCGTGAGCCGGAAGGTCTGTGAGTGTCCATTGCTCTGGCCCGGCCGCTTGCCGGCGATCGCCAGATCAACGCCGTGATTGCCCAGGATACGCCCGAGCTGCACCACGTCAGCCAGTTGGGGAACATTTTCCAGGGTGAGCGTATCGGCGGTCAGCAGGCTTGCGATCATCAGCGGCAGCGTCGCGTTCTTAGCGCCACTGATCGGGATCGTGCCCTCAAGCCGCGATCCGCCTATGATCTTGATTCTGTCCATGATGCCTACACCCGTTCTGCCCTGAATCGCCGCTGCTCAAATGCCCGATGATTATTCTATACCCCGATCCGGGGTCCAGACCCTAGTCCCGCCGCCAGAGTACGGCAACTAACGCTCCACCATAGCGTTACCGGCTGCCGGTTTCATCAGGCTTCTTTCCCTTCGGTGCACGCGTGTCGCTGCTCTTTGCCTTGCGGCGCTTCAGATTGGCGCGCAATTCGGCTGCAAGCCGGGCTTTACGCTCAGCACTCGCATTATCCTTGTTCCCGCCGCCTGTTATCTGGAGCCACCTTTCTCGCAGGAATTTAGCTAACGGTTATCCGAACTCGGACCGGGCGCCTTGATCGGGGCTCCGCCACCCGGTGTGTCGGGAAATGTGATATCGAGATTGCGGCTGTCGAGCGCATCGTTGAGTTGATTGCGCTGATCTTCGATCGGGTTCTCGGTATCGAGAATAAATTCGTGCCCGCTCTCGATATCGAGCGTTCGTCCCGTCCATGGGCTCGGACCCGTGACCGCTCCACTACTCGATACGGTAATATACTGCCCCGCTTTCAGTGTGATCGTTGTTCCGTCGGCAGTGGTGACGACGACGGAGCCCTGCACGATAATCAGCAGCAGAGAGCCATCGGCGCTCACGAAGCCTTCGACCACCGTACCACGCAGGCCGATCGACGCCACTGGCGTCTTGATTTTGTAGCTGCCGGGAACAGCAGAACCGGAAACGAAACGGAACGTCCCCTGGAGGATATTGACGACGACATCTCCGGTTTTGCGATTGGGGTTATAGACAAAGCGGTCCAGGGTCAGCCGCGCATTCGCGCCGATTGTCAGGCTGGTTTCATCGCGAAACAGGAGCTGGGCGGAACTTTCAGCGCCGGTGGAGATCACTTCATTGTGAAAAATTCCCGTGCCCACATTGATGACACGGGTGCTGCCGCCATTGGAACCGTTATCAGTGTTCTTGACCACTGACGCAACGCCGATACGCGCCGCATGGCTCTGGCTCGCGCCAAACAGCAGGGCAAGGGCCATCCCGGCAAATGACAGGATACGCAGCATCAGAATTTCCTCACCGTCCTGGCTGAAACCAAGTGATTGTCGAAATCCTCAAGGGGATCGTTGGAATCGTTGGTCTCATACCGGTAATCCATGTGGAAATCGAACTTGGAACCGCGAACATTGGTCACGAGGAAATGAGCCGTCGGCACCAGCGTGAGGTCCGAGCGATCCTTGGCGCCCGAGGCGACATTCTGGTCGTAATCGCGCTGGTAAACACCAAAGCCCGCGCCGAGATAGGCCCGCTTGTTTGCCACCGGGGCATAGTAAACCACGCGCCCGCCATATTCGATGTAGTTGCCTGGAAACAGCGCGCTCTGGAACACGCGCCCCGGCCCGTTGCCGCCAGGTTCAGAATATGTGAAGCGCGGCAGAAAATAGAGCGCATCCCCCTGCCTGAAACGGCTCGTCTGGAGGAAACGCCCGTCCACATACACGATCCACCCGTCATCGCCGCCAAAGCTGGAATTGGTATCGCGGTATTTGATCGTGCTTGTGACGCTTTGCCCGTTGCCCTTGTTGCGGCGTTCCAGGGCGATGCGCACCAGCCCATCGCTATACAGCCAATCATCATCAAGCACGGCCGCCGCTGCGCCCGGCGCGATATGCAACTGCGTTTTATTGCTAATGTCGAATACTGGCCCCGATGCAATGGAGGCATAGGCGTCGTTCAGATCATCCGTCTCCAGAAAAAGGTGCCCGCTCACCAGCCCCAGCGTGCGCCAGCGGTGGCCTGAGAGCGTGCGCTCATCAAACATCAACAAGCTCGCCTCAAGCGAAAGATCGTCATCATGTTCAGCGGAACTGCTGCGCACCTGGCGCGGGTTGGATTCGAACAAGGCCGGTTGAAAGCGTGAATGCCGTCACCGCCGGTTGCAGCTGGCGTTTTACCTTTTTATAGGCGCGCCGCACTTCAGCGTTGCCCGGATCGCGCGCCAGAACACGCTCATATGCCGCCAGCGCCTTGCGCGTATCACCTTGCGCCATGGCCAGTTCCGCATAGCGAAGATTCAGCGCCGGATCATCGGGATTGGACAGGAGCTGATCGAAGACGGATGTGATCTCGTCTGCGAGCACTTGTCCAGGCGTTGCAAAAACCGCAATTGCGGCAACCGCAAGTACGCTCCACAGACTTGCACTTTTGTTGTTTTTATTTCGTTTTTTACTCATGCATACAGCCGTCTGCTCCATCGATGTCATACGACACCGCCCTCCCAGGAGGCGGACCAATCCACAGGAGATAGGGCGCGATACTCACAATTTCATGTCCCAGGGGCCAAAAAATTGAAATTCAGCCCACGGAAGACGCCAATCTGGCGTCAAAAATGCGGCGCGTAAAAGGCAAAAGTGCCTGAATTCAGATGTTTTTTGACGATGTGACCAAACTACAACAGCGCTTCACGGTGATCGTAACAGGTCCATGTTCCGGGGCGGCTCCGCGCATCTTGCGCGTGGGTGAACCCTATGGCAGTGTCGCGGCGCTGATTCAGGCTTTGCCGGAACGCATTTTAGCCCACGTAGCTCAGGGGTAGAGCACTCCCTTGGTAAGGGAGAGGTCCGCGGTTCGAATCCACGCGTGGGCACCAGTTTTCCCGCAGAAACCTGACGCTTTTCCATAGTGCGATTTGTGGCATGTTGCGGCTTCATGCAGAACAGCGCATGAACGTCCCCCATATTGCACAATTAATCCGTGCAAAATCCGTGCAATTTGTTCTGGATTGGTTCGCAACTTCCGTCCTGCTGATATCCGCATGGGGGCCGAGCGCCATCATCACCGGCAAGCCGAAGGGCAAGGTTGTGAAGCTGAAGGGTTGATATCCGCATGAGGGCCGAGCGGGCTGGCCGCCATCATCACCGGCAAGCCGAAGGGCAAGGTTGTGAAGCTTACAGGTTTCGGACGCAGCGGCAAATCGACGGCGGAATTAAGATGTTCAATACTTTGGCGGTGGGCTTGCAAATCTTTTGATTGGTGCTATGGCTTTATGGGAGTCGGCCACGACTTCACTCACTGGTCGGCTTAGGGGACGAACGCGACGGTGCGCTAAATATCGGCACATCCCATGGTGGGGTGTGCGATGTTGCCGGAGACCCCTAAGTCCAAATGAAATCCCAAATCAACTACATCGACCGGCCTGCGCTTGCTCGGTCGTTTTTCTATGGGTCTGCGACCACACGCGAGTCCCCGAAAATATTATTTCTGTGCATCGCTGTGCATGAGTCGGCGCGCAAACCCCAAATTGTCCTCCATAGCGAATTAGCTGAGTCAGGTGCGGGCGAATCAAATAGTGTTCAGCGTGTTGATTCGTTTTCAGCAACTTTAGGACGAAAGATGATTGATGGATTTACAGTAAGCGAGGTTCCATGAGGCGCGCGCGAAAAGGCCCCCGGCCAATGACAC
>CAXMMX010000211.1:0-4927 GCA_964194535.1 uncultured Alphaproteobacteria bacterium
TCTTTTCAGATTGGCCCACTAGACCAAGCAGTCAGTCCATCCCATTAGGGGATATCGGGGGCATGGTGGCGTCGGTTGCTAGTTTAGGGGGATGCTCAGCCTGAGGGTGCCACCATAGGCTTCAAAGTCATCCGCGCCCAGACCCGTCGAAGAAGCCAGACCCTTCCAGTTGCGTGCCACCCGCACTGCGTTGTGTGATGCCGCCGATGAGCTTGGCACTGAGCTCATCAGTGTCGACGGCGGCGTGAATGATGTCTGGTGCGATGTTTTGCGTGATGCCGCCGGTGAAACCGGTGAGGAGACGATCCGGGGCGATAGCGCGACGGCGTGAAGGCGCGATGGTTGTAGAGCCCGCGGCTGCGGCGATAGCGCGACGGCGTGAAGGCGCGATGGTTGTAGAGCCCGCGGCTGCGATGTGGGGCTCCGTGCGGCGTATGTCTTGCGCGCCATTCACTTCTCCCACGCATATCCCTTTCGCCTCTGTAGTGCATGCCATTGCGCCTCCTGCGGCCATCATGATGCGCCGGCCCGTCTTGGTGCCCGCGGTCGTAAGTGCCGTTGTGATAGCGCGCGCCTGTCGCGCGGTGCCCGTGCGGCGCGCGGGTATGCGAGCCGGACCCGGTAAACCCGTACCCAACCGACCAGACCCGCGCGCGCGCGTCTTGCGGCGCGATGAAGAGGGCGAGTGCCAGAAAGGCCATGGCTTTCAAGGGGGCGTTTCGCATGCTTTCCTCTGCTTTTGAGGGCGATACAGGTGCTTGGTTCACCAAGCCTAAGGACAACACCCTCCCGTACAAATCATTTGCACTTGTATCGTTAATCGCCGCATGTGTCCCCGGATCAAATAGGGGGTTTGGGAGGGTTCGGTTTAATCGGAGGTCTTGAGATGGAGGATTGGATGAACCGGAAAAGATACAAGCCAGAGCAGATGCTCAATGTCCGCTATTGGCTATTAGCGGACATTCCAGCCTATGTGGATTTATGTCCGCTTTCGGGGGTAAAGCGGACATAGTTCATGGCCCCTCAGAATGTCTGCTTTTGACCCAAAGCGGACATCCTCCAAAAAATCCCTGCCCAGATGCTAAAAAGGGTAACAGTTCGAGGGAAGAACGGGCTAACTTTGTAAATGGTACTGAAACCGGGGGTCAGGTCCCTTCCTTGATCGCAAAAATACAACGGCTTCGCTTCTGGAAAGCTGCTCCGTGATTGGGACTATTTGTTGCGCATGTCATTATCCCTTTTGACAAGGACAATGCTGTTAGCGGTTGCCATGTGCTATTCAGCGCCGCAGTCGGCAAGCGCAAGTTACTGCTATGTGCCGCTGCCGCTGCCCAATCCGAGACGCGCCAATCCGGTTAGCCCCGCCGCGGGCGAGCTGATGGTGGCTGAACTCCTGTTGCCCGATCGAAAACGGGGAACTGTCACTGCGTTTGGAAAACGTAAACTTTCAGCGGCGCTTTTTTCAGCGCCGGGCAGGGTGGAAACAGCCGCTGCAAAGTCACAAGAGATCAATGTCGCCGGGTTGTCCATTTTGTCGCTGGCAACACGGCCGGTTAAATCAAAACGAGTGGATATGCCGCTCCCCTCTGTCAATCCGAAAACGCCACTAGAGGTGGAGTTGCCTGCCCGCAAACCGAAAGACTCCGATAAATCCCGGGTATTGAAACCGCTGCTGGATTACAAGCTCAGCAAGGCAAATCGGAACAATTTAAAAGCCGCCATGCGGGCAATCTCAAAGCGCAGATACGAAGCCGCCCGTAAGGCAATGCGCCGGATCGAAAATGCCACAGCTCGCAAGTTGGCCGAATGGTATTATTTGCGTTCGTGGGGATCGGGTGCGAGTGCTGAAGAGATCGAGGCCTTCCGGAAGGCAAACCCCCACTGGCCTAGTCAACGACTTCTGCGGCGCCGTGCGGAAGCGGCATTGTTTGTCAAAAGCGGAAATCCGGAAGCGACCATCGCTTTTTTCAGGGACGAAGAACCAAATAGCGGGATCGGGAAGGCCGCGCTTGCCGGCGCCTATCTCAAAAAGGGTCATCAGGACAAGGCCAAGAGGCTGATTGTGTCTGCCTGGCGTGATCACGTCCTGGATAAGGCCACACAAAAACTGATCCTCAAACGATTCACTAGTCTGCTTGCGCCGGAAGATCACAAGGCTCGGATCGACAAGCTGCTGTACCAGAACCGCAAGAGCCTGATAGCCCCCGCACTGAGAATTGCGGCGCTTCTCGGCAAGGAGGAAAAGAAGAAGGTAAGGGCGCGTGCAGCGGTAATCAGAGGATCTAAATCCGCTGGAAAACTTCTTGAGAAAGTATCGGATGATACTTTTGATGCTGGGCTGGCATTTCACACAATCCAATGGCTGCGTCGCAACGATCGCGAACCGGAAGCCTGGGAACTCCTGAAACAAGTACCAACGGACCCCGTATCTCTTGTTGATGCTGACAAGTGGTGGATTGAGCGGAAGAAAAACAGCCGTGATGCGCTCAACACAGGTTGTGCGGAAATTGCGTACAGGATTGCCAGTCGGCACGGGCCGGTATCCGACAAATATCTGGCGGATGCAGAATTCTTCGCCGGGTGGATTGCGCTCCAATTACTGGACAAGCCGGAGGTAGCTAACAGGCATTTCCGTGCGCAAAGAAATGTGGTGGTGAAACCAAGGGCGGTCGCGCGCGCCGAATATTGGCTCGGCCGTGTAGCGTTGGTAATGGGAAGGCTGGAAGACGCCAACAGGCATTTTTCAAACGCGGGACAGCACAGCCATACATTCCATGGACTGTTGGCGCTGCAATCACGCAATCCTGGTTCGCAAGAGCTTGTCGTCCCGGCTACACCAAAGCCCACGAAAGAGGATATCAAGCGGTTGCTTGATCGAGATGCCGTGAAAGCGCTTGGCATTGTGCGCACCGCAGGCCTGGAGAAATTCACGCGAACCTTTTTGTATCAGCTGGGACGAACTCTTGAGTCGCCGGCCGAGATCGGACTCATTGCGGAATACGCCCGGATTATTGATAAACGTCAGGCAAGTATCCGGCTGAGCAAGATTGCGTTTAACCGGGGCCTTGCTCTAGGCGAATACGCGTTTCCGACTGATGTGATCCCTCCCTACAGGCGCTTGAATGACGGGGTTGAAGAGGGGCTCATATATGCCCTGACGCGACAGGAAAGTGAATTCAACGTCAAGGCAAAGAGCAGGGCCGGCGCACGCGGATTGATGCAGCTCATGCCGCGTACCGCGCGGTCGATCGCCAGGTCCTACAAAATTCGCTACCGAAAAGCGAAGCTGACGAAAGACGGGTCATACAATGTGATGCTCGGCAGTGCCCATTTGCGCGATCTCGTCGACGATTTCGGAGGGTCCTATATTATGGCAATTGCCTCCTACAACGCCGGAGGTCCGCGCGTGATGCAATGGATTGGCGCATTTGGCAATCCGCGCGATCCGGAGACCGACCCGTTAGACTGGATCGAGAGAATTCCCTTCACCGAAACGCGAAGATATGTGCGGAAAGTCCTGTTTGGGATGCAAGTGTATCGTGCGCGGCTGGAGGGTTCCGAGAACGCGCTCCAGATCCTGCAGGACCTCTCTCGCGGCAAACGCCGGCATGTCCTGACTTCTGTGGCAGAGGATATATCCAGCCGGGGGGCATCTCCCTGCCATATCATTGCCCCTGACCGCTCCACCCAGTTGATATGCTTTTGATCCGAAGAAAACCTCCCGCACCCGTCGCATGTTTTGTCCCTATACTTTGAGATAGGGCCGGAGCCGCCAATCGAAAGTAACGCGGGTCACAAGTATTACGAATCTGCGTCCGAAAAGGCCGCCAAATTAGGGTTACAGCTTCACGCGTTGATGTCCGCTATTGGCTATAAGCAGACATTTGTTGCAGTGCGGAATAATGTCTGCTTTCGGGGGTAAAGCGGACATTGTGATCGATGATGCGAAATCGTCTGCCAGGTGGCGGAAGAGGTGATTGATGCGGGGCTAGCGGATATGACATGATGCCAGCTGACACTATGGCCTGCTGTTCAAGAGCCTCAAATTATGAAACCGCTATCGTCATCCTGGATATCAGCTGTTTTTTTGGGTGGCGCTCTTTGTTGCGTTCTTACGACAACTTCCGTTTCTGAAAATTCGGCAGCCAAACCGGGCTCGACATTCCGCGACTGCCCTGCATGCCCGGAGATGGTTGTCGTGCCTGAGGGCAGCTTCATGATGGGTTCGAATGATGGAACCTATGATGAAAAGCCGGTGCACCAGGTGACGATCGCCAAGCCCTTCGCCGTCGGCAAATACGAAGTGACGTGGGCCGAGTGGGAGGCCTGCGTGGCGGAAGCCTTTTGCGACGATGGTCCTGTGACCAAAGCCGGTGGTGACAAGGGCTGGGGAAAGGGCCTCCGGCCAGTGATCGAGGTGTCGTGGGATGATGCCCAGAAATACGCCGCCTGGCTCAATTCCAAAGTGGCTGGTAAGCCCTACCGGCTCCTGAGCGAGGCCGAATGGGAGTACGCGGCGCGCGCGGGCACGACGACCCCGTTTCATTGGGGAACCGCTTTCGATAAATCAAAAGCAAATGACAGCAACAAGACGGTTCCGGTCGGCCAGTTCGATCCGAACAGCTTTGGCCTCTATGACATGCATGGCAACGTCCTGGAATGGGTACAGGACTGTTACATTGAAAACTACAACGATGCGCCGAACGATGGACGTCCAGTTGCAGATACATCTGGTTGTCCCCGCGTCCTTCGCAGCGGCGCCTGGAGCTACGGTCCCCGGGTGCTACGCGCCGCGAACCGCTACGGGACCCCGCCCGGTGACCGCATGAGCATTGTCGGTATTCGTGTCGCCAGAACGCTTGCTCCTTAAAACTTGAACTCTTTTTAGTTGGGGACACGCGAGCGACGACTTGGGCTGATGTCCGCT
>CAXMMX010000212.1:0-2272 GCA_964194535.1 uncultured Alphaproteobacteria bacterium
TGGACGCCCATACCATCAGGCTTGTCAATTCGGACAAGAGCGTCACCGCGCGCACCATTCTGATTGCAACAGGCGGGCATCCCTTTAAGCCGGATATTCCGGGCGTGGAGCATGCAATCACGTCAAACGAAGCCTTTCATCTGGAAACCTTGCCTGTGCGCATTATGATTGTCGGTGCGGGCTATATCGCGGTTGAGTTTGCCAGCATCTTCAATGGGCTTGGCGTGACAGTGACCCAAATTTACCGGGGGCCGCAAATCCTGCGCGGCTTCGACGACGATTTGCGCGACGGGCTGGCCGAAGAGATGGGTAAGCGCGGCGTCGATATCCGCGTGAACACGCAAGTGAGCGAAATTACCCCGAACGGGGATGCCTATGCTGTGAAGCTTTCCACCGGCGATACGGTTGAAACCGATCTTGTCATGTATGCCACGGGCCGCGTGCCCAACACGTCAGGGATGGGCCTCGAAACAGCCGGTGTGGCGATCGGTTCACGAGGCGAGATTGTGGTTGATGAGTATTCCAGAACATCCGTTGACAACATCTACTCGGTGGGTGATGTCACCGGCCGAGTTGCGTTAACCCCGGTTGCGATCCGCGAGGGCGCTGCCTTTGCCGAGACCGTGTTCAATGATAATCCGTCGAGCGTCGATTATGCCTGCATTCCCACCGCCGTGTTCTCCGAACCGGAAGTGGGTACGGTTGGACTGACCGAGGCGCAGGCGCGCGAAAAGCATGGTGAGGTGCATATCTACAAAAGCGGGTTCCGGCCACTGAAACACACGCTGTCGGGCCGCGATGAACGGATGCTGATGAAACTCATCGTTGATGTGGAAACCAACCGTGTGGTCGGGTGCCATGTGGTTGGATCAGACGCGGGCGAGATTGCCCAGTCTGTGGCGATCGCCATGCATATGGGTGCGACAAAAGCGGATTTTGATGCAACCATGGCGCTGCATCCCAGTGCCGGTGAAGAACTGGTGACGATGAAAGAGATTTAGCGGGGCGAGAATGATTGAATGAGGCGGCTTGAAAAAAAGATTGCGCTGGTAACGGGCGCTGGCAGTGGCCTCGGGCGCGCCATAACCCTGGAATTCGCAAAGCAAGGCGCGCATGTGTTTGCCTGTGATCGCAACGAGCAAAGCGTACAGGAGACTGCTGAAACGGCCAGCAAGAATGGCGGCGCGGCAACGCCCCTTCGCTCGGATGTGTGTAACAAGGACGATATCGCGGCCCTGTTGAGAGCAATCAAAAAAACCTCGGGCAAACTCGATGTACTGGTCAACAATGCCGGCATTACCCAGCGCGAAGACTTCCGCCATATTTCCGATGAGCAATGGCAGGAGATACTGGATGTGAATCTCACAGGCGCCATGCGACTGTCGCGCGACGCGCTTGACCTGCTGAAGGTGTCTGGATCGGCATCGATCATCAATATCTCTTCGATCATGGAGCGTATTCACGTCCGTCAGCTCTCGGCTTACTCCACCACCAAGGCGGCCCTCGCAGGCCTTTCGCGTGCGATGGCCGTTGAATATTCCGCGTTCAATGTGCGCGTGAACTATATTTGCCCGGGCTATGCGGAAACGGCGATGACGAAACGCATTTTGCGCAACCCGGCGGTGCGTCAGGGGCTGCTTGATCGAACGCCCATGAACCGCTTTGTGGAACCGCAAGACATCGCCAAGGCGGCGTTGTTTTTGGCCAGCGACGAGGCTTCCTTTATTACCGGTGAAGGACTGACCGTCGATGGCGGGATGAGCGTGTCGCTTTAGGTTGCTTCCAGGGTCTCTTTCAGGAGGGCGTCCACGACAGCCTTCAGGGCGTCTTCATCGCTCATTCCCCTGGCCTTGGCATCCTCAAAGCATTTGATTTGACGCTCGGCACTTGTGCCGCGTTTCAGCACCGTTTTCACATGCTGCACTTCTTTCTTGCAGCCCAATGCTTCAGCGTCTTCCTCAAACATTTCAAGTAGTTCAGACATCAAGTTGGCACAAGATACGACCTCGTCCTCGCCAAAGTCCACGAGCCCCTCCGTCATGCCATAGCGCTGGGCGCGCCACCGGTTCTCGTTAATGAGGAAGGGAGCATAGAAGCGCCAGCGCTGGTTCTTGCGCCGCAACCGGTAGAGGAACCGGCAAAGACACTGGAAAAGCGCGGCGATGCACAGGGCATCCTCCAGTAGAGGGCAGACGTCCGTCACCCGCATTTCAAGCGTCGGGAAATGGTGGCTCGGGCGCAAATCCCACCAGATCTTTGTGGCGTCCTCGAT
>CAXMMX010000213.1:0-13141 GCA_964194535.1 uncultured Alphaproteobacteria bacterium
CTCGCCGCTGACCCAGGGCAGCGCGAAGGATTGCGAGAAGGGCGTGACCAGCTCCGTCATATGCTCGTAATTCATGGCCGTGGAGCGCACGATCTGCGTGACGGTCAGGGATATGAAAAAGCTCGAGCCGATATTGCGCAACAGGTGAAACACGGCGGACGTCTCGGGCCTTACCTCCGGGGGCAGGGTGGAGAAAGTTGCGACCGTAAGCGGCACCCAGATGGTGCCCACGGCAAGCCCCTGGACGATGCCGTTCAGGACAAGCTCGTTGAATGTGACATTGAGGTCGAACGTCATCAGCCATGCGCCGGCGATCACGATTGCGGAAAATCCGGCCAGCATGCATTTGCGCGGGTATTTCTGGCCGATGAACATGGCGATAAAAAAGCCGATCATGGCGCCGAAGCCGCGCGAGCCCAGCACATAGCCGATCAGGGAATCCGGGAAGCCCACCTGTTCGCGCAGCAGCGAGGGCAGCACGACCATCGGCGTGAAATTCAGCATGCCGTAAATGAACACCAGAACCAGGCCGAGCGAATAGTTGCGGTTCAGCAGCAGGCGCAGATTTATGAAGGGCTTTTTTGCGGTAAGGGAGTGGACGACGAACAGATATGCAGTGAGGACTGCGAGAAACGTCTCAAGCAGAATTTCATTGGAGTCGAACCAGTCGAGGCGCTGACCGCGCGACAGGACCAGTTGCGTGCAGGCAATCGCGAGTGACAGAAGCACAAAGCCGGTCCAGTCGAGCGGGGTGCGTTCATCAAAAGTCTCGTCTCTGGGGAGCGCCAGGTACAGTCCAACAAAGGCGATCAGGCCAACGGGGGCGATGATGTAAAACGCCCAGCGCCAGCTCGCCATTTCCGCCATGACGCCGCCGATGACCGGCCCCATAAAAGCCCCCAGCACCACGCCGATGCCGAACAGGCCGACGGCTGCGCCGTGCTGGCGTTTGGGAAAGGTATCGAGTGTGACGGTCTGGGTGAGGGGGGTCAGCGGCGCGCCGAGCGCCCCTTGTGCCACGCGCCAGAAGATCAGCTCCTCCAGAGAGCTCGACGCACCGCACAGATAGGTGGCGATGGTAAAACCCATCACGGACCACAGCATCACCCGCCGCTTGCCAAGCCGTGCCGCCAGCCAACCGGTCATGGGCGTGACCACGGCGGTCGCCAGAATGTTGAATGTCATGGTCCAGACGATCTCGTCGGCGGTTGCGGACATGGCGCCCTGAAGCTGCGGCAGAATGGTCGAGACCACGAGGATTGTCGTGGAGTAGAGCGTCGCGCTCAGCACCACGGCGAACAGGATCACGTTCCGGCGCGCGGGCGACAGATCGTTCTCTTGTTCATCCGCTAAAAAATCCGCAGTTTGGGCCATACTTGAAATGGTAACCTTATCTACTGTATGCTATGCAATAGTAACAATGCTTACAAAATATAGCGAGCCGAAAAGGCGCGGTTAAAACCAAATGGAGCGAGCCGAAAAGGCGCGCTTAAAAGCAAATGGAGCGAGGACGGATTTGCCGCTTTCAGAAGGACGTTATCTGGCATTTCTCTTGGTTGACGCGGCGCGGCTGCAACGCACTCTCTTCGACCGGCGCGTGCGCAAGCTGGGCTTTACACGGACCCAATGGCTGGTCCTGAGGCGGCTGGACGAGCAGCCGGGGGCCAGCCAGTCGGAACTTGCCGACATGCTTGAGGTGGAAAGGGCGACGGCCGGGCGGCTCATCGACAAGCTGGAGAAATATGGCTGGCTTGAGCGGCGTCCGGACGGGAGCGATCGCCGCATCAACCGGATTTTCATGACTAAACTGGGGAGAAAAATCCATCACAGGATCGGCCCGATAGCAGAAGCCATGGTGGAGGAAGAGCTTTCCGGGCTGACGAGACAGGAGCGCGATCAGCTGACCGACCTGCTTCTTAACGTCAAGCGGCGACTCCAGGAGATGGCGTCGGAAAACGAGCCGTTTGATTCAGCCGAACTTGAGAGAGAAAATGTCTAGGAAACCAGCGAAAAGCAAAGCAGCGCGGAAGGCGCCGTCTCGCACCTTGTTGATGCGGATAGTTCTGCTCGGCGTCGTCCCGGCCATCGCGGTTATCGGCGCTGGTTTCTATTGGCTCCAGGGCGCGCGCTATGTCGCGACCGAAAACGCTTATGTGAAAACCGATATTGCCAAGCTGGCGGCCGAAGTGTCTGGCCCGGCGGTGGAGGTGCGTGCGCATGCCCATATGCTGGTGAAGGCGGGCGACATTCTGGTGAAGATCGATCCGCGCCCGTTCGAATTTGCTCTTGCTTTTGCGGAAGCTGAACTGGACACGGCGCGCCAGCAGGTGGAGACGCTGCGGGTAACGCTGGATGAAGCGAATACCGAACTTGAAGAGGCGGAAGACCGCGCTTCTTATTACCGCAAGCGTTATGAACGCCAGATTCATCTGGCCAAACGCGGCATCGTTGCCGCCACCCGTCACGATGAGCTGGAGAATGACGCCAATGCGGCTGAAGACCGTGTGGTCATGGCGCGGCAGAAAATAACGCGTATTCGAGCCTCCCTTGGCGCCGCCGCGGACAGGCCGGTTGATGGGCATCCGCTGGTGCGCGCCAAATTAGCCGCGGTGGATCAGGCCCGGCTCGACCTTGAACATACGAGCGTGAAAGCCCCTTCAAGCGGTACGGTTGTCACGGTGCCGCTGGTTCCAGGAGAGCAGATTACCGCCTCAAAACCCCTGTTCGCCATCGTCACGGACACGGCGCCGTGGGTGGACGCCAACTTCAAGGAAACCGAGCTGACCCATGTCCGTGTCGGGCAGAAGGCCACCGTCGAGCTCGACATTTATCCCGGCGTGACATGGGCTGCGAAGGTGAAAAGCATCTCGCCCGCAACCGGAGCCGAGTTCGCCATCCTCCCGCCCCAGAATGCTTCGGGCAACTGGGTCAAGGTGGTGCAGCGCCTGCCGGTGCGCCTGCAGCTTGAGCCGCGTTCAGGCATGCCGCCCTTGCGTGCCGGCATGACCGCCCATGTCACCATCGACACCGGCCGCGAGCGTTCATTTGGTGATTTGCTGGGGGGTCTGGTGGCGGTGGCGAAGGACAAGGCGAAGACGGACTAACCTTCCGTGTTCCGGGGCGTGGTTTTTGTATACTGACTGGTGCATTCCAAAAAGCAGCTTTTCCCTCTAAGCTTCAGTTTAGCTGGAATAAACTGACGATATTTTTCGCATATAGTCGTCCGGCATACGAGGGAGGTAATTATGTTAAGGCAATGTCTCGCAGCATTGGTTCTATCGGGCTTCGCGATCACCGCGACACCCGTCAGGGCAGAAATACTGGCGATGATGAATTACGAGAGCAAAACCAAAGAAGGTCTCCACGCTCACGGCATCAAGGACCACGGCGCGCGCAAGGAAGGCATTGCCGTCATCGACGTCGATCCGAAGTCCAAGACCTTCGGCAAGATCATGACCAACATCTCCCTGCCGCCCAATCTGGTCGGCCATCACCTCTTCTATAACCGGGACATGAGCAAGCTTTACGTGACCGCGCTGGGTCAGGGCTGGATTTACGTGATGAACATGAAAGCCCTCGACTACAAACTCAAGAAGGTCACCGTCCCCGGATGCGTGGTCGGTGAAGACATCATCTTTTCCGCCGATAACAAAACCTGGTATTTGACCTGCATGGGGTCGGCAAACATCATCGTTGGCGATGTCAGGAGCGACGCGATCAAGTCGACGATTTCCCTGCCCGTTCCGTATCCGCACGGCATCGCCATCTCCGACGCGATCGACCGCATCCTGGTCACCAATACCATCAAGCACGATCTTACCGATCCTGGAGAAATGATTACCGCTCTCAAGGCGAGCACCGGAACTGCGCTGACCAGCTACAAGCTTTCCAGCAAGCCTTCACCCTCCGGCGTAGCCCCGGTGGAGATCCTGTTCGTTCCGGGCGCCAATCCGCCTCGGGCCTACATCACCGTTATGTTCGGCGGCACCATTTGGACCGCGGTCTGGAACCGGAAATCGAAAGACTTTGATCTCACCCAAGCCTATGATTTCAACGGCACCGGCAGCGGTGTCCCGCTGGAAATCTACTTTGGTCCCAAATCGGAACGTATGTATGTGACCACGGCCAATCCGGGCCATTTCCATATCTTTGATATCGCCAAGGACCCGGCCAAGCCCAAATTGCTGAAAACCATCAAGACGGCGGGGGGCGCTCATCACGTCGGGTTCACAAAGGACTGGAAATACGGCTTCGTTCAGAACGCGTTCATCAATCTGAAGGGCATGGACGACGGGTCGATCAAGGTCGTCGATCTGGAGAGCGGAAAAGTCGTCGCTTCGGTCGACACCCTTAAAGATATGGGCTTCAACCCCAATTGCATCGTACTGCTGCCAAAGTGGAACCATTTGGCCGGGCATTAGGGGGTTTGGCCCTTCCGCCGCTCGAGGAATTTCGGATTGGTGATCGCCAGTTCCGCTTCGAGATAGACGAGCAGTTTATCCGCGAGGTCGCGGTGCGACGCGCTGGAGATTTTGCCCGCACGCAGCGCCCCGGCAAGGGCTTTGAGGCTGTCAGCGCCAAGGCTCTCAACAAGCACATCTCCGGGGTCGGGGTGGTTCAGCCTTCGCTTGGCGATACCCAGCGCATTGGCGACCATCGCCCCTGCGTAGCGCTTGGCGTCATGGAGTTTGGGCGCGATCTCTTCAGCGTAAGTATCCAGCGCGATACTCACGAGCGCCCCGGCCTGTTTCATTGCGTCGCTCATCGTGATGTCACTTTCATCGCAGCCATTCCATTTTCACCTTTCCCCACGGGGGGAGAGGGGGTAAGTGGTCTACGCCTCCAGCGCCATAATGCCTTGTAGCGCTTCATGCTCCATTTCCGGCGCCATCAATCCGGTCAGCAGCAACTCGATGGACGGCTCACCCCCGGTGATATGGCGCTCGCCCTGCAACAACGCCACCACGGCCCAGCGCGCCGCGCCAAGGATTTCCCAATAAGGGATTTGGTCCGCATCCAGCGGCGTATCGGACTGTCCGTTATAGCCGCGGTAGAACGCCTCGCGAGAGGCGATTCCGCCGGCCTCGCGCGCATCCGCGCCAAAACGCCAGCAGCGCGCGCAGAACCACCCCACATCCAGATGCGGGTCGCCCCAATGGCAGAATTCCCAATCCAGAATGCCGGTGAGCTTGCCCGCATCGGCCATGAAATTTCCGGTGCGGAAATCTCCGTGGCACAGGACGACATGGCCTTTGGCAGGGGCGTTCGCTTCCAGCCATGCGAGGATATGTTCAAGCGCCGGGCGCGGTTCGGAAATCGAGTCGAGATTGGTGCGCATCTGCGCCACTAGGACAAGGGCAGGGGAGGTTTCGGGAATTCCTAAGAAATCAAGCTCCTGGCCCGGCGGGCGCACGGAATGGATTTTGGCGAGTTCAGCGCCAAGGCGCTCTCCAAGCGCATCGCCATTTTGGCCGATCAGGGGATCGCGGACGAGTTTTCGCCCCTGCGCCTCACCGGCGAGAAGCCCCACCACCGCGAAAGGCGCGCCGATCAGAGCCGTGTCGCGCGAGACGGCGATGGGTTCAGGTACGCATGCGCCCGCGTCATGGGCAGCCTTCAGGCAGAAATATTCGTTCGCCCTGTCGTGGCTCATGGCCATGCGCGAGGCGGCGTCGGTACGCAGTGCCCAGCTGCGGGAACCCTCATGCGGGCCGCCAGTCACTTTGACATCAAGCCGCCAGTTCTCGCCGATGGCGCCGCCACCCAGAAGCTCGGCCTTTTCGATTATCAGCGCGTCCGCACTGAGCGCCGAGCAGAGCCAGTCTTGCAAGGCCCCGAGATTATCCGGGTCGAGGGTGCGGGGCCGGGTTGCGTGCGCCATGGGAGTATCAGGGCCTCAAGCCCCCCAGCTCCAGAAGTCACGGCCCTCAGAGCGGTAGGCATTGGCGAGGACCATCTTGTGCACTTCGTCCGCGCCGTCGAGGATGCGGGCCTGCCTCGCATAGCGGTAAATCCATTCCAGGATGGTGTCCTTGGAATAGCCGCGCGCGCCGTTGAGCTGGATCGCCGTGTCCACAACCTTGTGCAACATGTTGGCGCAATGGACTTTCGCCATGGAGACTTCCGTGCGGGCAAAATCGCCCTGATCGAGCGTCCATGCGGCATTCATCACCAGCAACCGGCCGATGTGAATCTCCTTCGCCATCTCGCCCATCATCAATTGCACCGACTCCCGGTCGGCAAGCTTGATGCCAAAGCTCATCCGCTCATTGATGTAGTCCTGCGCAACTTCCATCGAGCGCTTGGCCAGACCCAGCCAGCGCATGCAGTGGGTGAGGCGCGCGGGGCCAAGGCGCATCTGCACAACCTTCATGCCACGCCCCACTTCCATCAGCCGGTTTTCATCGGGGATTTCCATGTCATGGAATTTCAGCTCGCAATGGCCGCCATGTTCTTCCGGCCCCATGATCGGCACCTTGCGCACCATCTCGAAGCCGGGCGTGTCCTTGTGCACCATGAAGGTTGTGAGTTCGCGGCGCGGTTCATCGGAGGTCTTGGCGAGCAGGATGAAATGATCGGCGACACCGGCGCCGGTGATGAACCATTTATGGCCGTTGATGACCCACGTGCCGCCATTGCCCTTTAGCGTGGCGGTGGTGCGGATCATGGTCGGGTCGGAGCCGCCGCCCGGATGCGGCTCGGTCATGACGATGGCGCCGCGCACCTTCCCATCGATGATCGGTTGCAGCCATTTTTCCTTTTGTTCTTCGGTGCATACCTGGTTGAGCACACGCATATTGCCATCGTCAGGCGCGGCGCAGTTGAAGCAGACCGGGCCGAAGATAGAAAAATTGGCTTCTTCATACATGACCGCTTGGCCAACGAAGGGCAGGCCCATGCCGCCGCGCTCCTTGGGTACTTGCGGGCACCACAGGCCTTCCTTTTTCACCTTGGCGCGCACCTCATCACACAGATCCAGGCGGATATTTTCATGCTCGTCATAGTTCGCCGGATCATCTTCAAGGGGAAGGATATGCTCCGCGACGAAGGCCCGCGTGCGGGCACGCACATCTTTAATTTCGTTCGAGAGGGAAAAATCGATCATGGAGTTTTTAAGACCCTAACTCATGGACAGCAGCGCCCCGCCGTCAACGGGAATAACCGTACCCGTCATAAACGATCCGGCGTCCGAGGCAAGCAGCAACAACGGCCCATCCAGATCGCTCAATTCACCCAGCCGCTGCATGGGGAATTTTTCAACCAACTGCAAACCTGTTTCGCTTTTGAGGTAATCCTCGTTCAGCTCGGTCGAAAAGTAGCCCGGCGCCAGTGCATTGACGCGGATTTTGTCGCGCGCCAGCTCAAGCGCCATGGCGCGGGTGAGATGGGCAATGGCGGCTTTCGAAGTTGCATAGGGGGAGGTCGCTTTCACCACGGCGAAGGAAAGCACCGAGGCAATGATGACGATCGAACCGCCTTGCCCATGGGCCTGCATGCGCCGGGCGGCTTCGCGGCAGGTGCGCCAGACGCCATCGAGATTGGTGTCCATCACATGGCGCCATTGCTGTTCCTCGGTATCGGTAAAAAAGGCGCGTTCGGTTACACCCGCTGCCGGCACCAAAATCGTGACCTGCCCCAGCGCCTCTTCAGCCTTGCTGAAGGCGGGCGCGATGGCTTTGGGGTCGGTGACGTCGAGTTCTATGGCGAGCGCATTGCCGCCTGTCGATTCAATTGCTTCCACCGTTTCATTCAGCCGCTCCGCGCGCCGGGCCGCCAGGGCCACTTTCGCGCCTGCTTTTGCCAGGGTTTGGGCGAAGTGACGCCCGAGGCCCGAAGACGCACCGGTCACGAATGCGGTGCGGCCGGTGAGGTTGAAAGGGTCGTTCAGGGTCATGAGAGTTCCCGGGTCGGCTGGATGCAGTTATTGGAAGGCTTTTTAAAACAAGAGCAGAACTCACATAAGCGTGCAAGCGGGGCAAGGGGCTCAATTTGCGCTAGGCTCTTAAGTTGAAAACAATGAATGATTACATGACCGGAACCGTCATGCTAGCGGATAAAAAACTGACACTGGTGTCAGGAAGAGCCAATGAGCACACAGACCGACATATTCCGTCGTCTTGTCTCGGACCGGTTGGGCGACCCGCCGGTTTGTCTTGGGCCTGACGCCACGCTCAAGGAACTGGTCGAGCGCATGGAGGCCGAGACCGCGACCTGCGCGGTGATTGTTGATGATGGCTGGCGGCCGGTCGGGATTATCACTGAACAGGATGTGACACGCCGGATTGCCTGCCGTCTCGATCCTGAAACCCCCGTCTCGCAAATCATGACAACACCGGTCGTGACCATCCAGCGGTCCGACTATCTCTATCACGCGGTTGCTTTCATGCGGCGGCGGAACTTGCGGCATATCCCGGTGCTGAATGAAGAGGGGCTGGTGTGCGGTATGCTTTCGTTGAGCGAGGCGCTGTCCTTCCTCTCCGAGCACACGCTTGAACTCATGCGCATGCTCACCCACGAGGCGACGCTGGAGGGATTGAGGGCGGTCAAGACGACCCAGGTGGAACTGGCCGAAGCGCTGTTCAACGACAATGTGCCGGTGCCCGAAGTGCAATCGCTCCTCACCGATATCAATCGCGATATTCATGCGCGCATCCTGCGCCGGCATCTGGCCGAGATGGAGAGTGAGAAGCTATGGGGCGCACCGCCGGTGGAATTTGCGCTGATTATTCTGGGCTCAGGGGGCAGGGGCGAAAACTTCCTGTTTCCCGATCAGGACAACGCTTTCATTCTGGATGATTACCGCGACGCCGATCATTCGCGCATCGACCCCTACTTCATAGAGCTTGCGACACGCATGACCAAAGACCTCGATGCCGTCGGTCTGACATTGTGTCTTGGTTACGTCATGGCGACCAATCCGGTATGGCGCAAGACGCAGACCCAGTGGCGCGATCAGGTCGCCTACTGGATGAGCTCGCGCACCCCCGCCACATTGCGCTACTGTGATATCTTCTTCGACTTCGCCCATGGCTTCGGGCGCGCCGGTTATGTGGCCCGGCTGCGTGAATATGTAACGGAAATGGGCGTGCGCAATCCCGGGTTCCTGAAGGACATGTTCGCCATTCAGCAAGACCATAACGTGGCATTGGGGTGGTTCGGGCGGCTTTTGACCGAAACTGACGCCGATGGTCGCAATGGTAGGATCAATCTGAAATATAGCGGCACCCTGCCGCTGGTGGAGGCAGTCCGGCTGATGGCTCTCAAGCATGGCGTTGCGGACACATCCACGCTCGGGCGTCTGAAAGGTTTGCGTGAATGCGATGCCATCGGCGATGATCAATTTGACTATCTCACCGGGGGTCTCAATCATCTCACCCGGTTGTTGCTGCGCCAGCAATTGTCCGATTTCAAAGCCGGGAACAAGGTCACCAACTTCGTGCCCAAAGCCAGCCTGTCAAGGCGCGAGAAGGAATATCTCGCCGACTGTTTTCGCGCCATTCAGGATTTGCGCGGGCGGCTCACATCGGAGTTTTCCGGGGAGTTTTGAGGGTAGCTTTTTCTAATTGAGATAGCGCGGAAGGAAGAGAAATGCTGTTCAGGAAGTGTCTAGGGCATGTCTGTTCTAATTTGAGGCGGCTTCTGCTGCCCATCCTGTTTCTTACATCGGTGCTGTCAGCGCAGGCGAAGCAACCCTCACAGGTTCAGGCCGGAGTGCTCGAACAGGCCGTCTTGCTGCTGGAGAGCGAAGAGAAGCTGGCATTGGAAATCCGCAAGAGGAAGGCTTCGCTTAAAACATACTATCTGGAAGAGAAGGGTGAGTTGCTATGGATCGGAAAAGAGCGCATGCCCCGGCTGATCCAGCTCCTGCTCTCGGCAGAAACAGAAGGCTTGTTCGCCAGCGACTATCCGACGGATTATCTCCAGAAGCTGCTTGCCGCCGTTCCTCTGACGGATACGAAAAGCCGGGCTGTTGTCGAGCTTCTCTATTCTGCATTTTTTCTGTCATATGCCGCCGATCTTAAGGGCGGGCGGGTGCTGCCGCGCAAGGTCGACCCGGAGCTTTACTGGCGCACGAAGGAATTTGACCTTGTCGCGGCGTTACGGAGCCTGTCAAAGGCATCGGATTTCAACCAGTTTATCGATGGCTGGGAACCAGACATCCCCAATTACAAGGCGCTTAAGGCCAAGCTCGTTCTCTATCGCGAATTTGAGAAGAATAACAGCTGGCCCAAAATTCCGTCCGGCGAGGTTCTCAAACCCGGGATGGAAGATGCCCGCGTGCCGATTCTTCGCCAGCGTCTCTCTGGAGAAATGCGAGCGAGGCAGGCCCCTGCAGGAGCACCTGAAGACGCAATTACAGCGCCGGGAAGTACCGTGTTCGACGAGGCCCTGGTCGAAGCAGTCAAACATTTTCAGAAACTCCATGGCCTGGAACCGGACGGGGTGATCGGATTCCGGACAAAAGTCGCCATCAACATTCCGATCGAAGAACGGGTCAGGCAGGTCATCGTAGCCATGGAACGCTGGCGCTGGATGCCGGAGGATCTCGGGCGCAATTATGTCATGGTCAACATTGGGGGTTTTCACCTAACACGTTTTGAGAGCGGGCAATTCGCGGAACGCAAGAAGGTGATTGTGGGCAAGCCCTACCGGCGCACGCCGGCTTTTAGTGACACAATCAAATATCTCGAATTCAATCCTTTCTGGACTGTGCCCTATTCGATCGCGACCCGGGACAAGCTCCCCGTTCTGCAGAGAAATCCATCCGCCCTTATTGCGTCGGGCTTCGAAGTTTTTTCCGGCTCACGGAAGGTAGACCCTCGCACCGTTAACTGGGGGCAATATTCGCGCGCGAGGTTCCCCTATACGCTCCGGCAAAAGCCAGGCCCCAGGAATGCGCTAGGCCGGGTGAAGTTCATGTTTCCCAACCGGTTCAACGTCTATCTGCACGACACGCCTGATCGAAGTCTCTTCGACAAGACATTTCGCTCCTTCAGTTCAGGCTGCGTACGGGTGCACCAGCCAATTGATTTCGCCGAGGTGCTTTTGAAGCAAAAGGAAGGCTGGGATCGGGCGCGAATAGACAGAGTCCTTGCCAGCGGCAAGCGGACAGTGGTCAAGCTCGATCAGCCCTTGCCGGTACACATTGTCTATTCGACAGCGTGGCTGGCGGAGGACGGTACGATCCGCTTTTACGTCGATTTCTATCAGCGCGACGACAAGCTCTATCAGGCGTTATTCGGCAAACCCGTTCCGTGGCGTGGAGGATGACTCCTGTATCCCTGGACTTTACTCGGACGCCTCAACCTGGAAACTCGGCGATGAATTTGCAGTCTCGATTTCCTTGTTCGTCATCTCGACCGGAATATCGGCAAAAAGCGGCGTGCTGAGATAACGCTCGCCGGTGTCGGGCAGCATGGCCAGAACCGTTGCGCCCTTGGGGGCCTCTTTGCAAATTTCCAGCGCCCCGGCGAGGGTGCCTCCCGCGGTAATGCCGACGAAGATGCCCTCCTTCTGGGCAAGTTCCTTGCTCCAGTGCATGGCGTTTTCGTTCGAAATCGTCAGGATTTTATCGATGACGCCGGTATCAACCGCATCGCCGGTCAGTTTCGGAATGAAATCCGGGGTCCAGCCCTGCATGGGATGAGGAGTGAAGGCCGGATGGCCCGTCGCCGGTGAGCCGTCCGGGTTTCTTTCCTGGGCCTCCCCGCTGGTGAGCATGGCCGCGATCTCCGGTTCACAGACAATGATTTTCGTGTCCGGTTTCTTCTTTGCCAGAACCCGCGCCACGCCCTTGAGGGTGCCGCCGGTGCCAAATCCAGTGACCCAATAGTCGAGCGCCTCGCCGTCAAAATCATCGAGGATTTCCTTGGCCGTGGTGCGCGAATGCATATCGGGATTGGCCTCATTCTCGAACTGCCGCGTCAGGAACCAGCCATGGGTCTCGGCAAGTTCAATGGCCTTCTTGACCATCCCCGTGCCTTTTTCCTTCGCCGGCGTGTGCACAACTTCCGCGCCGAAGAAACGCATCAGTTTCCTGCGCTCGACAGAAAAGCTGTCAGCCATGGTGACGACAAGCGGGTAGCCTTTCTGGGCGCACACCATGGCCAGGCCGATGCCGGTATTGCCGCTTGTCGCCTCAATCACGGTTTGTCCGGGTTTGAGTTCACCTGATTTTTCAGCCGCCTCGATCACACCGAGCGCGAGCCGGTCTTTTACCGAACCAAGCGGATTAAAGGCCTCGATCTTGACGTAAAGATTGATGCCCTCAGGGGCGAGCTTGTCGACCCTGACAACTGGCGTATTGCCGATGGTTTCGAGAATATTTGCGAATTTCCGGCCCATTATATTCACCCCCCCACTACTGAATGTGTGCATTGTTTCACGTATTAATGCATGGGCCACGCGGGCGGTAAAGCCATCACGCAGGACGGTAGCGCTCTCTACTCCGCGGCCGTCAGCTTCTTCATCTTGGCGGAGATGGTGTGGCGCAGCTTGTGGAAACCGCGCGCACCTTTCGACACCATCCAGTTCATCTGAATGGAACAGCGCCTTCCCTCGAAAGGTCCATGGCCATGCCATGATTTGTCGGAGCGCTTGAACACCAGCAAGGTGCCGTTGTCGGGCGGGACTTCTTCAGCAAAGTCGTCCAAATCCTTAGCCCCACGCAGCATGCGCAGCTTGCCGCCCTCTTCGTTCCAGTTCTGGTTGAGATAGAGTAGGACGGTAATGATCTTGTCCTTTGAATCGGTGTGGATCTTGCCATCGGAGTTACGGCAATAGCCGCGCAGCGAATACATCTTCGGCTGGCCTTTCAAACAGACGCCGAATTTGTCTTCGATCGCCTGCTCGAACTCGGGGCCGTCCATATGATCGATCAGGGCCTGAACCGCAGGCGGCACATCCACTGCTTCCACTGGATAGGAGCCGCCCTTCAGTGCGGGGTAGCTGGAGACAATTTCCTGCAAGCTGTCCGGCGGCAGGAAGCCGGGGACGATGGTGTATTCAAATGGATCCGAGCGAAGTTCGGCTTTTTTCAGGAGGTCGATTTTCAACTGAACCATGCAACACATCCCGGGCCTGTGGAGGACAGTTATCTCTTGCGCCAGCGCCGTTCTATCTCAGCGGCGATTTGCGAGGC
>CAXMMX010000214.1:0-3912 GCA_964194535.1 uncultured Alphaproteobacteria bacterium
AAATAGGCAAGTCCGAGAAATTCCGCCATCAGGGAGATGCCCGGTCCCGAGGTGGAGGTAAAGGCGCGCGCGCCATTCCAGGCCGCACCAATCACTATACCGATGGCGGCCAGCTCATCCTCGGCCTGAACAATTGCCACATCACGCGTGCCGTCCTCGCGTAACCGCAACCTTTTGGCATGGCGTTCAAAAGCTTCAGGCAATGAGGTAGAGGGGGTGATCGGATACCAGGCCGCTACCGTCGCGCCGGCATAGAGGCAGCCCAAGGCGGCGGCTTCATTGCCGGTAATCATGATACGGTCCTTGTTGGCCTTGACCTTCTTCACCCTGACGGGCAGCGGACAGGTGAAATTCCGGCGCGCATAATCGCGCCCCATCTTCAGCGCCTCGATATTGGGGGCGACCAGCTTCGTCATGCCCTTGAACCGGTCCCGCACTGCCTGCTTGACCACCTTGAAATCCATCTCCAGCAGCTCTGTCAGCGCGCCCACATAGACCACATTCTTGAACAGCTGGCGCTCGCGCGGATTGACATAGGCGTCGGCGCACATGCGCGCGATGGGGATGCCGAGCACGTTGACATCCTCGCGCGGAAAGGACCGCGGCAGAGAGGAATCATAAATGAAAAAGCCGCCGGGAACGATCTCCATCAGATCCTGCGCATAGGTTTGCGGGTTCATGGCCACCATGACATCGACACCGCCGCGGCGCGCGGCGCGCCCGGTCTGCGAGACACGCACCTCATACCAGGTGGGCAGCCCCTGAATATTCGAGGGGAAGACATTCTTCGGCACCACGCAGAGGCCCATACGGAACAGCGACTTGGCAAACAGCAAATTGGCGCTGGCTGACCCCGAGCCATTCACATTGGCAAACTTGACGACGAAATCGTTGAGCTTCTTCATCGGATATACGCCATGCAATTTGGCTGGCCATGAATATTCGCCTGCCGCTCCACATAGGTGAATTTCTGCATGTCCCATGCGCCGGTTGGGCAGCGCTCGGCGCACAGCCCGCAATGCAGGCACAGATCTTCATCCTTGGCCATGATGCGCCCTGTTTTCAGCTCGTCCGAAACATAGAGGTCCTGCTCCGGATTCGCGGCAGGAACACGCAAGGACCCCCGCAATTCGTCTTCCTCGCCATTGGGCGTGAAATTGATGCAATCAACGGGGCAAATATCGACACAGGCATCGCACTCGATGCACAAAGACCGGGCAAACACCGTCTGGATGTCGCAATTCAGACAGCGCTCCGCTTCTTCCAGGGCAAGCTCCAAGTCATATCCCAGCTCAACCTCGACCTTGAGGCTTCTCAGAGATTTTTTCGGGGCAACATGGGGCACGGCCACGCGTTGGTCTTCGGAATAATCATTGGCGTAAGACCACTCATGCAGGCCCATTTTCTGGCTGATGAGGCTGGTGCCGGGACCGGGGCGCGCCTTGGTAAGGCTTTTGCCTGAGCAATGCAGATCAATGGAAATGGCGGCCTGATGGCCATGGGCCACAGCCCAGATGATGTTTTCCGGCCCCCAGCCTGCATCGCCGCCGAAGAACACGCCGGGCCTCGTCGACATCATCGTCGTCTTGTCCACGACCGGCATGTCCCATTCGTCAAAATCAAGACCAATATCGCGCTCAATCCAGGGGAAGGCATTGTCCTGGCCGATGGCCATCAGCACATCGTCACACTCAAACATGACCTCTTCGCCAGTTGGTACGAGCTTGCGGCGGCCATCCTTGCCATAGCTGGCTTCCACGCGCGCGAACCTGACCCCGGCCAGTTTGCCATTCTCGATGACAAACTCCTTCGGCTGGTGATTGTCGAAGATCGGAATGCCCTCGCGCTCCGCATCCTCGATCTCCCAGTCCGACGCCTTCATGTCGGCGCGCGGCGAGCGCACGGTCACGCGCACATCCTTGCCGCCCAGCCTGATCGCGGAACGGCAGCAATCCATTGCCGTATTCCCGCCGCCAATCACAACGACGCGCTTGCCAATTTTTTTGGTGTGCTCAAAAGCAATGGAGGTCAGCCAGTCGATACCGATATGGATGTTCCTGGCAACCTCTTCGCGGCCGGGGATGTTCAAATCCTTGCCGCGCGGCGCGCCGGTGCCGACAAACACCGCGTCAAAACCTTCATCGAGCACGGCTTTGAGGCTCGTAACCTCATGGTTGAAATGGGTCTCGACACCCATATCGAGGATTATGCCGACTTCTTCGTTAATCACCTTTTCCGGCAGGCGGAAAGAGGGGATATTGGTACGCATCAGCCCGCCGCTGCACTTGTCCTTCTCGAACAGAACACAGGAATATCCCAAGGGCATGAGATCGCGTGCAACCGTGAGCGAGACCGGTCCGGCGCCCAGCAGCGCAATGCGCTTGCCGTTTTTCTTTTTCGGTATTTTCGGCAATATGCCTGAAATGTCGCCGCGATAATCAGCGGCCACGCGTTTCAGCCGGCAGATAGCCACGGGCTTATCTTCCAGCCGCCCGCGCCGGCAGGCAGGCTCGCACGGCCGGTCGCACGTGCGCCCAAGTATGCCGGGAAAGACATTCGACTCCCAATTGAGCATGTAGGCTTCGGTGTAACGCCCTTGCGCAACCAGGCGAATATATTCAGGTACGGGAGTATGGGCCGGGCATGCCCATTGGCAATCCACCACCTTGTGGAAGTAGTCCGGGTCTGTGATGTCCGTCGGCCGCATTCCGCGGGATTTGACGGCGACATCCACCGAGCTCATCAGCCCAAAACCTCAGGCCGCGCAGACACGCCTTGCGACCTTTACTACGTGAACCCCCGCAAAACAGCGCATTTCCGCCCTTCGCAAGGTTCATTTCTCTGCTTTGACGGGAATACGATTCCCGCCACTGCTCCACATCGTTATCGGAACAGAGCCTCAGTCTGGACGCAAGATGCAAATATAACATTGATGAATACCAATTCGTCTAACGTGACCCATCTGCCACACAGCACATTGCTCCTGAACATGCCTCACGAATCGCTTCATTTCCTGCTGTCTCACACCCATATGGTCTATAGGGAAACACATGGCTTCGAGCAGAAAAAAAGGCGGCTCAAAGGCCGCCCAGGACATCATCTTCACGGTGGAGGGCCTGACCAAGGTTTACCACACCGGGGAACTTGATATTCATGCGCTGTCGGGTATCGATCTCAAATTGTATGAGGGCGAACTGGCGGTGCTGCTCGGACCCTCCGGGAGCGGCAAATCAACCCTGCTCAATATCCTTGGCGGACTGGATGTCGCTAGCGATGGCCACGTCTGGTTCCGGAACAGGGAAATCACCGCGCTTACAGAGCGCAAACTCACCCGGTACCGGCGCGACCATGTGGGGTTTGTGTTCCAGTTCTACAATCTCATTCCCTCCTTGAGTGCGCGGGAGAATGTGGCGCTTGTCACCGAAATATCGAAAGACCCAATGACACCCGAGGAGGCGCTCGGGCTGGTCGGCCTCGATCACCGGCTTGACCATTTCCCGGCACAGATGTCGGGCGGTGAGCAGCAGCGTGTGTCCATCGCCCGCGCCATCGCCAAACGCCCCGAAGTGCTGTTGTGCGATGAACCCACCGGCGCACTCGATTCAAAAACCGGCGTGTGGGTACTCGAGGCCCTCACCATGGTCAACGAGGAGTTGGGTACGACCACCGCCGTTATCACCCACAACATGGCGATTGCTGATATCGCCCACCGCGTGTTCCATTTCAGCAATGGCAAGATCACAAAAACCTATGCCAACACGCGGCGCGTTGCGCCTGACAAGGTGCATTGGTGAGAGCTCTCGACAAAAAGCTGCTGCGCGACATGGTCCGCCTGTGGGCGCAAGCTCTGGCGATCGCGCTCGTCATGGCGTCCGGCGTCACCACGCTCATC
Source organism: uncultured Alphaproteobacteria bacterium (assembly GCA_964194535.1). Taxonomy (GTDB): domain Bacteria; phylum Pseudomonadota; class Alphaproteobacteria; order Rhizobiales; family Methyloligellaceae; genus UBA2767. The sequence goes on from CAXMMX010000214.1 coordinate 3,893, forward strand.
CTCGCTGTCGGCGCCTACCG
>CAXMMX010000215.1:0-11212 GCA_964194535.1 uncultured Alphaproteobacteria bacterium
TATCGGAGGCACTGGATCAGGATGAATGGGCAGAACCCGATCCCGATGCCTCGCAAAACCGCCTGCTGGAAATTGGTATCGGTTCACAAATCCTGCATGATCTTGGGGTGCGCGATATGGTCTTGCTGAGCAATTCGCCACAGCGCAAGGTCGTCGGACTTGAAGGCTACGGGTTGCGGATTACCGATCACCGCAGGCTTGAGTAGGGTATTTGCATGGTCAAGCTTGCCCCGTCAGTGCTTATTATCGAGGCGCGCTTTTACGAGGATATTGCCAATGAACTGGCGCGGGGCGCGACCGAAGAGTTGCGCCAGCGCGGCATTGGATTTGAGCGCGTCGCGGTGTCCGGCGCATTGGAAATTCCGATTGCCTTGAGCGCGGCAATCGCGGCCAAGGCTGTTGCTCTCTCGGGGCGGCATCATGGGTGCGTTGCTTTGGGCTGCGTCATACGCGGCGAGACCTCCCACTATGACATCGTCGCCAATGAATCCGCCCGTGCATTGCTCGATATCGGCGTGGCCCATGCCATACCGGTTGGCAACGGCATACTCACTGTGGACAATCGCGACCAGGCCTGGGCGCGCGCCAGTGTGGATGGCAAGAACAAGGGCGCTGTCGCTGCTGGTGCGTGCGCCGAGCTGATGGCCCTGGCAGCCAAGTTTGCACGAAAGACAGGCCCGTGAGCGAACATGTCTCCGAAAAGGCCAAGCCAGTCCCGATACCCCGCTCGGCATCGAGAACAGCTGCAAGGCTGGCGGCTGTTCAGGCACTCTATCAAATGGACATGGCGGGAACAGACGCCAATCTGGTGGTTCGTGAATTTCTTGAGTATCGCCTTACCGAGGTGGCTGAAAGCGTTGGCTCGGAAGAAACCGATGAGGATTATTTCAGGGATATCGTCATCGGAGTTGTCAGGGAGCAAAGCGCCGTAGACCCTGTTCTTGACGCCCATTTGGCTCAAGGCTGGCGCCTGTCTCGTATTGACAGCATTTTGCGCGCCATCCTGCGCTCGGCGGCTTTTGAACTCGTTCTGTGTGAAGATGTGCCGGCCAAGGTCATCATCAATGAATATGTGAACATAGCTCATGCTTTCTTTGAAACCGACGAGCCGAAAGTTGTGAATGGCATTCTCGACCGGTTGGCCAGAGACCGGCGCACGAGCGAATTTAAACAGGAAGGTGATGACTAAAGACGAGCCGGCCGGTGAGACCGGCATCATCAAGCATTATTTTGCACCGCTGGCGAAAGACACTCCAGGGGCTTTTGGATTGAGAGACGATGCAGGTCTCATCGCGCCCCAGGAGGGCATGGACCTTGTTCTGACCACGGATATGATCGTGGAAGGCGTTCATTATCTGAAAAATGCCGCGCCTCGGGACATTGCGTACAAGGCGCTCGGCGTGAATGTGTCCGACTTGTGCGCCAAGGGCGCAGACCCTTCGGTTTATCTTCTGTCCATCGCGCTATCCGGCACGCCCGACCCACAATGGCTTAATGGGCTGAGCGAAGGTTTTGCCGAAGCCCAGTCAGATTTCGGATGCACACTGCTGGGAGGCGATACGGTGCATACACCGGGTCCAGTGGCGCTATCCATCACCGCGGCCGGTTTTGTGCCTGAAGGCGATATGGTGCATCGCTCCGACGCCCGGGCAGGCGATCATGTCTATGTGTCGGGAACAATTGGCGATGCGGCTTTAGGCCTGGCTCTCCTACAAGGCGTGGGTGCGGATCATCTGTCAGCCGAACAGGCAGAATTCCTGAAACGGCGCTATTGGCGGCCGCAGCCCCGGCTGGCGGCGATTCCTGTCATTCGCGCACACGCCAGTGCGGCACTGGATATCTCTGATGGGCTGGCTGGTGATTTTGTCAAACTGTGCTCCGCGTCCAATGTTGGCGGGGTTATCAATGCGGCTGACGTGCCTTTATCGGATGCGGCGACCCACTGGCTGGAGCAAGAGCCAGAGCATCTCGGCAATGTCCTCACCGGGGGGGACGATTATGAAGTGCTGACGAGCGTATCGGAGGAAAATGTTACCGCTTTTGAGAGGGATTGCGCCTCATCGGGGCTGCAAATATCTCTCATTGGATGTATAGCATCCCGGAGCGAGGGGGTGAGAGTTCTGGGCGCGGATGGTAAGGCCCTGCAATTCAATCATCCGAGCTATGACCATTTTTGAAATTTGATCGGTCCGCCAACGCCCAAAGAAGCAAAAGCTCCAATTTATGACACACGCAGACAGCACACAGCCGCAACTGGCAAGCAACGACAGGCGCGCCCGTCGCAACGCCATTTTTTTATCACTGGCGCAAGCGCTCTATATGATAGGCGTGGCAATCCAGATTACCCTGGCCGGCATTGCCGGGCATTTGCTGGCAGACGACAAATAGCTCGCGACCTTTCCCGTAACGGCCTATGTGCTGGGCACGGTGATATCGACAATCCCCGCGTCAATGTTCATGCGCCGGGTGGGCCGCCGGATAGGTTTCCAGTTCGGTGCGCTATTGGGGCTGGCGAGCGCCAGTCTCGCCGTGTTCGCGATATTCGAGTTATCTTTCGCCCTGTTCTGCCTCGCCATGTTTCTTTCAGGCGACTATCAGGCGTCTGCCCAATATTACCGCTTTGCCGCTGCTGATACTGCTATTACCGCTTTGCCGCAGCTGATACTGCCAGCGCCGCGTTTCGCCCCAAGGCAATCTCATGGGTTCTTGCGGGAGGGCTGATTGCCGCCGTCGCAGGCTCGCAACTGGTTATCTACACCAGAGACGCCTTTGCTCCTGTCATGTATGCGGGCAGCTTCGTGGCATCAGCCTGCACCGCCATTGTTGCGTTGGGGATCCTTGCATTTGTGGATATTCCCAATACGTCGGCCGCGAGCGCGGATGGGACCCCGCCACGGCCCCTGCGCGAAATCCTCGGCCAGGCGAAACTCCGGATCGCCAATTTTACCGGAATGGTGAGTTACGCCTCGATGGCATTCATCATGACCGCAACGCCTCTCGCCATGGTCGCGTCCAATTATTCGGTTGATTCGGCCGCCATGGCGATTCAATGGCATGTACTGGCAATGTTCGCCCCGAGTTTTATCACCGGGCATCTTATTGAACGTTTCGGGCGCGAGCGCGTGGTGTTTGCCGGCCTCACGCTGCTTGCATGCGCAGGACTGGTTGCGGTCTCGGGTTTGGCCATATGGCAGTTCAATCTGGCTATGATCCTTTTGGGGTTGGGGTGGAACCTGAGTTATATCGGCTCAACCACAATGGTTACGGATTGTCACTGGCCCGAAGAGCGCAACAAGGTTCAGGCGGTCAATGAATTCATGGTCTTCGGACTTGTTGCCCTGGCGTCTTTCTCCTCTGGAAAGCTACTCCACGATATGGGCTGGTTCACTGTCGTGGTGTCTTATTTGCCTCTGGTTGTGCTGGCTGCTGGCCTCGTGCTGATGCTTCTGTTGCGCACTGCGAATTGGGGGACGGGCGTCTCCCGGCTATAGAGCCAGGGTCAGGTTTTCCCGCTCAGACCAAAGTCGCGATGTCAGATGTTGCGTTGCACAGTCATATTTGGCATGTTCCGCGCGGCTTCAGTCCGGGCTGAGGACAAGGGGGGCACGCGGTTTGCGATCACAGAGTGCCCAGACATTCCCGCAATCATGCCCGTGACCGGCGACCCTATCCAGAACAGGGCCTATCCAGAACAGGGACGGTTATTATGAATTCGGTTCTTTACCTGATTATCGCCTGCGGCGTGCTGTCGATTGTTTATGCCATCTGGGCAATTCAATCCGTTATGGCCGCCGATGCGGGCAACAAGCGCATGCAGGAAATTGCGGGCCACATTCGCGAAGGCGCGATGGCCTACCTCACGCGTCAATATATGACCATCGCCATTGTTGGTGTTGTGGTCTTTGTCATTGCCTGGCTTTTGTTGTCGGCCCAGGCCGCTATAGCTTTTGCCATTGGCGCCATTTTGTCTGGCACCGCCGGTTTTATCGGCATGCTGGTTTCCGTGCGCGCCAATGTGCGTACCGCGCAAGCGGCCAGCGAATCACTTGGCGCGGGTCTTGAAATTGCTTTCAAGTCCGGTGCGATTACAGGGCTTCTCGTTGCCGGTTTGGCATTGCTGGGGGTCGCCGTTTATTTCTTGGTGCTCACCGGTCCAATGGGCTTATCCCCTGAAAGCCGTACGGTAATCGACGCGCTCGTTGCGCTTAGCTTTGGCGCTTCGCTCATTTCCATATTCGCGCGTCTTGGCGGCGGAATCTTCACAAAGGGCGCTGACGTTGGTGGCGACCTTGTGGGCAAGCTTGAGGCTGGCATCCCGGAGGACGATCCGCGCAACCCGGCCACAATTGCAGATAATGTTGGCGACAATGTCGGCGACTGCGCGGGCATGGCTGCCGACTTGTTTGAAACCTATGTCGTGACCATCGTTGCGACCATGGTTCTGGCATCGATCTTTTTTGATGGCGCTGCGGCCCAGACTCTTATGTTGCTGCCATTGGTCATTGGTGCAAGTTGTGTCGTGACCTCGATTATCGGCACATTCTTCGTCAAACTCGGTGCCAGCAATTCGATCATGGGCGCTCTGTACAAGGGATTTGTGGCCACTGCTGTACTGTCAGCAATTGCGCTGGCAGTCATTGTCTGGGGATGGCTGGGCGCAGACACCACATTCCAGGCCGGCGAAACGACGTTCACTGGCTCTCAGCTGTTCTATTGCGGCATAGTCGGGCTTGTCGTCACGGGCCTCATCATCTGGATTACGGAATATTATACCGGCACCCCTTATCGCCCGGTCAATTCCATCGCCAAGGCTTCCGAAACCGGTCATGGAACCAACGTAATCCAGGGTCTCGCGATTTCTCTTGAGTCGACCGCGCTGCCTGCACTCGTCATCATCGGCGGGATTATTGTCGCCAATTCCCTTGCCGGTCTGTTCGGGATTGCCATCGCCGTGACAACGATGCTGGCTCTGGCCGGTGTGGTGGTTGCGCTTGATGCATTTGGTCCTGTCACTGATAACGCCGGCGGCATTGCGCAAATGGCGAAATTGCCCGAAAAAGTGCGCAAAACAACCGATGCGCTGGATGCCGTTGGCAACACTACCAAAGCCGTGACCAAGGGCTATGCAATTGGCTCAGCCGGCCTTGGCGCATTGGTACTGTTCGCCGCCTACACGTCAGACCTCAAATTCTTTGCCGCACAAGCCGCGCCGGGATCTTTCTTTGAGGGCGTTAGCGTCGACTTCTCACTTACCAACCCTTACGTCGTCGTCGGTCTCCTGTTTGGTGGCCTGCTGCCATATCTGTTTGGCGGCATGGCCATGACAGCGGTGGGCCGCGCCGCGGGTGCTGTGGTGGAAGAAGTGCGCCGTCAATTCAGGGAAAAGCCTGGCATCATGAAAGGCAAGGAAAAGCCGGACTATGGTCGCGCCGTGGACATACTGACCAAAGCCGCGATCCGGGAGATGATCGTTCCGTCGATGCTGCCCATTCTTTCGCCGCTGGTGTGCTTTTACGCCATCTACTGGATTACGTCGTCAAAGTCTGATGCCTTTGCTGCGCTTGGCGCCATGCTCTTGGGCGTTATCGTGACAGGCATGTTCGTGGCCATATCAATGACCGCGGGTGGCGGCGCATGGGACAATGCCAAGAAGCTGATCGAGGATGGGCAATATGGCGGCAAGGGCTCCGAAGCCCACAAAGCCGCCATAACAGGTGACACGGTCGGAGATCCTTACAAGGATACCGCCGGTCCCGCTGTCAATCCGATGATCAAGATCACCAACATCGTGGCATTGCTGCTGTTGGCGATACTGGCTCATTAGCCGAAGCCAGTTTCATTTCTTAAAAGAGGGGCCCTGCCAATAGCGGGCCCATTTTTGGTTTGGTCAAAATGAGTTGGGCCTCAAGCGCTATATTCCGGCAATGTCCTGCTATTCCTGCAGTAGTGAGCGGCGGTTGGCGATGTTTCCGAAAATCTGTTCCAGGGCTGTCAGTTTCTTTCCGTACGTAGGCGTTTCGCCTTTAATAAAGTCGATGATTTTTCCATCCCTGAGGCCATAATGTCCGACTTGCCGCACAGATTGCTGCTGATCAAAATAAACCGCAACGATTTTTCGGTCGATAACCTTGGGCCTGCCCATGGGCAGGGTCTTGCGGGTGCTTGAAATATAATAGAAGACATCACCGTCCAGGGTGCCTTTGGTGTCTGGGGTGCCCAGTGTGAGACGCACCTGATCCTGCGACATGCCGGGCTGAATCTGCTGCAAATCGACATCTGTAAACAAATGTCCGTGACGGTCTATCTGCCCCGCGCAACCGATGAGGAGGAATATGGCAGCGCACATAGACAAGGCTACGGGCGCCAGAGGCCTTCCCCCTCCCGTTTTCTTCCATCTCTTGATTTTGTCCGTGCGGTTCATCACTCTTTCCGGTGTCTTGCGGAGGTTTATAGATCAGTTTTATTTGTCAGCGCTACGCTGGGAATAACAAATCTATAGCGTGGTTTGCGGGGCTGTCGTACGGATTGTCTTCGCTTGAGTTAAGGAAAAAAGTTTCACCGATGTTGACCTGGATTACCAGACGCGCTGAACGCAGAACCAATGCGCACGATCTATATGGCTCCATTGTGGCGCTGTCACGTTCCGCGTCCATCTACGCTATGTTACAGGTGCCGGATACGGTAGAGGGCCGGTTCGAAATTCTTGTTCTTCACATGTTTGCCTGTCTGGAGCGGCTCAACGGTGAGGCTCCGCCTCTGGCGAAGGATATTGTCGACATGTTCTTCGCTGATATGGATACGACCTCCAGAGAACTCGGTGTTGGCGATATCGCGGTGCCAAAAAAAATGCGGGGACTCGCTACCATTTTCGAGGCTCGGATGGCGGCGTATAAATCTTCAGTTGAGAATACAGGCAAGAATGCACTCTCTAACGAGTTGCGGAAAAACATTTTTGGTAACGACAAAGCCTTCGCCAGCGGTGGAAATGATCTGGCCCGGTATCTGTTGAAACTGCGGCAAAACCTGTCAAAAGCATCGCTTGACGAACTTGCCGCGGGAGAGATTGCAGCTCCTGACATCGATGGAACGAAATTATGAGCAAGTCACCTGAGGAGGCAGAAGCGAGTTTTCTGTGTTCGCACATTTTCAAAACAGATGAGATTTCCTCCAACGGCGTGTCTGGGAGTTTGGAGGTGAGCGCTCAGGATTGCGCAGCCATTGCGAAGGTTCTTGATCTTTCGAGTCTCGATTCAATAAGAATGGATTTCAATCTGCAAAGGTCCGGCCGGGGTCGGTTCAATCTTAAAGCACATTTAGTTGCGGATGTGACGCAGAGCTGTGTCCTGACGCTTGAACCGATTGAAAGCAAGATTGACGAACAGTTCACCATTGAATTCTGGCCGCCTGAAGATGTCGCACGGCTTGAATCCGAGGCAGAGGAGGCGGGGATGGACGTACCCCTGGATGGACCTGAACCTATACTGGAGAAACGTATTGATATCGGGCAGATGGCCTACGAGCACTTTGCTGCTGCACTCGATCCCTATCCTCGCAAAACAGACGCCAGTTTTGATTGGAAAGACCCGCAATCTGATCCGGATTCGGAAGACGGCAACAAACCGTTTGCTGAATTGGCCCGCCTGAAAGATCCGAATAGCGTGACTTCAGACTAAATGGTATTTGTGATGTCCACAATTTGCAGTTGTTTCAATAGGGCAATCCGGTATTTTCAAAGTGTCTTCAATGCGCAAGGGGGTGTGGCAGCGGCAAGCTCACGCATTTAACCGCTTGCCCAGAACCTGATTGTGCGGATGGCAGCTTCACAGACGATAGCACTTGACGTCATGGGTGGAGATCACGGACCGCAGGTCGTGATCCCGGGGGCGGAGCTGTCTTTGGTGCGCCATCCCGATACCCGTTATATGCTTTTCGGCGATGAGGCGGTAATTCGAGAGGAACTCACACGCCACAAGAATCTGGCCGGCAAGAGCGAGATCTTACACACCGATGTCTCGATTTCCATGGATGCGAAACCGAGCCAGGCACTCAGGCAGGGCAGATGGAAGAGCTCTATGTGGAAAGCCATCGAGGCGGTGCGTGACGGGGATGCAGAGGCCGTCATCTCGGCCGGCAATACAGGCGCGCTTATGGCTATGGCCAGATTTTGTTTAAAAACGCTCCCCGAAATCGAACGCCCCGCGATCGCCGCCATCTGGCCCACTGTGGACGCTGAATGCATTGTTCTCGATGTTGGCGCCAATGTTGGCGCCGACGCGCGTCAGCTTATTGATTTTTCGATGATGGGCGCTGCTATGGCGCGCGCCCTTTTTTCACATGACCGCCCTACGGTAGGGTTGCTCAATATTGGCGTGGAGGAAATCAAGGGACTTGAAGAGGTGCGCAAAGCCGCGTCTGTATTACGAGAGTCCAATCCGCCGTTTGATTATCGCGGTTTTGTTGAAGGCAACGATGTAGGGCAGGGGGCTGTCGACGTTGTCGTAACGGAAGGATTTTCTGGTAATATCGCGCTAAAGACCGCTGAAGGCACCGCCAAGCAGATTGCTGAATATCTCAAGGCGGCGATGAGCCGATCATTCATGGCCCGTATGGGCGCAATCCTTGCCCAAGGCGCCTTTAGAGCCTTGAAGGAAAAGATGGATCCGCGGAACTCGAATGGTGGTGTATTCCTTGGACTGAACGGAATTGTCATCAAAAGCCATGGCGGCACGGATGCAACAGGGTTTGCGAGCGCCATCGATCTCGGTTACGACATGGCACGCAGTGGTCTCGTGGAGCGCCTTGCAGCCGATATCGAGAAGTTCCACGCGTCCTTGAACATGGAGAATATAGCCTAATGTGTGGAGTAACCTGACGTGAGATTGATTCGGTCGGTCATTTTAGGGTGCGGAAGTTATCTGCCCGACACCATTCTGACCAACCATGATCTCGCGAAGATCGTCGATACAAGCGACAATTGGATTTACGAACGTACTGGCATTCGTGAGCGCCATATTGCTGGCGAGGGGGAATTGACGTCAGACTTGGGGACAGCGGCTGCACTTCAAGCGCTTGAACGCGCGCAAGTTGATCCGGGCGATATTGACCTTATCATTCTGGCCACCTCCACCCCTGACAACACCTTCCCGGCTACCGCCGTTACAATTCAGGCTAATCTCGGCATTCACCATGGCGCAGCTTTTGATGTGCAGGCCGTGTGTTCCGGCTTCGTCTATGCCTTGGCCACGGCTGATAATTTTCTCAAGGCGGGGCAGTTCAAACGCGCACTGGTGATCGGTGCGGAAACTTTTTCGCGTCTGCTTGACTGGGAGGACCGCAGCACATGCGTTCTATTCGGTGATGGCGCCGGGGCAGTTGTGATCGAGGCGCAGAAACTGAATGGCGCCGCGCTGGACAGAGGCATCCTGAAGTCTGAACTTCGCTCTGATGGCCGCTATCGCAAAAAACTTTATGTGGATGGCGGACCTTCTTCCACAGGAACTGTCGGACACTTACGCATGCATGGACGCGAAGTGTTCCGGCATGCCGTTACAAATATTGCCGACATCATTCAGGAAACACTGGCAGGCACCAATTATACCACCAAGGATATAGACTGGTTTGTGCCACATCAGGCCAACAAACGCATTCTCGACGGAACGGCCAAAAAAATTGGTCTGGCGCCGGAAAAAGTGGTTATGACCGTGGAGAAACACGCCAACACCTCAGCCGCCTCCATTCCGCTTGCATTGAATGCAGCTCTGGAGGACGGCAGGATCCAGCGGGGGCATCTTGTCCTCATGGAAGCCATGGGCGGCGGATTTACCTGGGGGGCGGCTCTTGTCCGTTGGTAGTCCATTATTTTTTGGCATTCTGATCTGTAATGAGGGTGTATTTCCCGCCCACTGAAAGTGCTCAACGTCCCTGTTTAAGCGACAGATTGCACATTTAGCTAAATCATAGCCACAATCTACTTGAAAACAGACAGTTTTTCCAATTTGGCCCGTTGACCCTCATTCGTCTTGTCCTTTAGCATCTTCTGATTGAGTTGGGGTTGTGATAGGGCGCTGTATAATGACAAGCAAGACATTGACGCGGGCTGATTTAGCAGAGGCCGTCTTTCAGAAGGTGGGATTACCACGCAATGAGTCGGCTGATCTTGTGGAATTGGTCCTGAGGGAAATAACCGGCTCTCTGGAACGAGGCTCGCCGGTCAAACTTTCCTCATTTGGCTCCTTCGGCATCCGCGAAAAGGGCGAAAGAATAGGCCGTAATCCGAAAACAGGAGAAGAAGTGCCTATCACGCCACGGCGTGTGCTTGTATTCAGAGCAAGCAACATTATGAAAGAACGGGTCAACGATTCGTTGACGAAAAAGAATGCGGCCAACTAGGCTAAGACCCGTTTAACACGACTTTTTAGGGGGGAATTGTAGTTGATCAAATCACCTGAGGCCTTTCGAACCATAAGTGAAGTTGCGGTTGAACTTGATGTGCCGAAGCACGTCTTGAGATTCTGGGAAGGTAAGTTCTCTCAGCTTCGACCACTGAAGCGCGGTGGAGGTCGGCGTTATTACCGACCCGAAGATGTGGATTTACTACGCGGAATTCGCCAGCTTCTCTATGGCGACGGATATACCATCAAGGGTGTGCAGCGTCTCCTGCGTGAGAATGGCGTGCGCTATGTCATGACGTGCTGGGAAGAGACAGCTGAGGGTTCTGACCGCGCCGCAGTGAAGGATATTCCTGACGTCGCTGCAGATGCCGCGCGCAGCATGTCCGACGGTTCCGGCGAGAACGCAACCCCGAATGACCTGACCAAATGGCAAACGGATCAATTGCGCGATGTGCTGGGTGAGCTTGCCGAATGCAAGAAACTGCTGACGGCGTCGAGAGGGTAATCCAGCTATTTCAGGCACTGGCAGTGAACGTTGAGATTGACCCGCTCTCTCGAAGCAGGCACAACCAATTTCTGTTATGGCGGAGCGTGGCGCAGCCCGGTTAGCGCACCGGTCTGGGGGACCGGGGGTCGCGAGTTCAAATCTCGCCGCTCCGACCATTTTCAAACCTTGTTGTGTGCCCTCCAGGAACAACCGGTGAAGAGCCAATTGTCTCCCTGGCCATGATCAGACCCCAGAGCACACCCATCACCACGTAGAAATGCCGCCAGTGATCGGTATCTACGATCAAGCCCTCCGCAGCCAGCCCCGCGAACGC
>CAXMMX010000216.1:0-3653 GCA_964194535.1 uncultured Alphaproteobacteria bacterium
GCTTTTTGCCGCCGCGTTAATCGCTTTCTGGAGTGCTTTGGTCTGGTTGTTCTTCGCATTGGGCTGCACACCAAAATCGGCCACCGAGCGTATGCCTGCATTGGTATGGCTCGCTTGGGCGAGGGCGGCCCGCGGGCCTGCTGCGGCGGCAAGGCCGGCGCCGAGCCCGGCGCCACCTATCATCATTGTTCGTCGATCCAAAACCATGGGTCCTCAAATAGCGAAGCGGTAGGACAAAATAAACCCGTCCTCAAATAACGAAGCGGTAGGACAAAATAAACCCGTCCTTTGTGCTTCCTGAAGCCCTTAAAACGCAAGCGCTACGCCAAGCAGCGTTAACCGCCAACGCCTGCCTTTGTCAGGGTCCGGTGGATATGCGCGCCAACACAATGGCGGATAATGATCTCGGCACTTTTCAACAAAGTCATGCTGTCCAAACCCCGCGCATTGAGCGGCGGGATGTGAATAAATCCGGTCTGGCGTTGTGAGGGCCGTTTTTCTGCATGATGAAGCGAGTCGAACAGCAGGGCGTTACAGATATAGCTACCGGCGTTCATGGAGCTTTGCGCGGGCAGGCTGCGGGCGCACAATACAGTCACCAGTCTTTCCGTGTCGAGCGTGGATTTCAGGGTCTGCGGCGCGCCATCAATCACGCAATGGCGCGGCGCGGTCTCACCAGTCGCATCTGCCTGCGTACTGGTGCAGTTGCGGGCGAGCTTCTCCACGCGCAGGCTCTCTGCTCGCGAATGAACGCCGAAATGGAGCACAATATCCGGGTCGAAATCAGCAAGTGTCCCGGATGAGAACTGTTCTACCGCCGCCCAGCTCGTGGGAATAAGAGCGGTTTTCAACTGAACTTTGGGGCACAGACGGATATGCCGCTGCTCAATCGGGTCCAGCAAGTCTGCGCTCGGGTTCGAGTGCATGCCGGGGAAAGGCCCGAATCCGGTTACCAGAAGTTTGATCTTCTCATGCGTTGGCATGGCAAAGGCCCCGTGGCTCAAGCGTTGGGCCCAGTTCCCATCAGCCCCAGGATTTCCTCGACCGCGAGGGCTGGCGTGAACTTGCCTGATCGCACTTCAGCTTCGATTTCCGGCAGGCGCACGGCGATCTTCTGATTGGCTTGAAGCTCCGCCTTCAACCGGTCTTCCAACATGTCATGCATCCATTTGACGGCCTGGGCTTGCCGGCGTTCTTCAAATTCCCCCGAACGGGTGAGCGTTTCGCGGTGCCTTTCAATGGTGCTCCACAACTCATCCAGGCCAATATTTTCCTTGCCCGAAACCGTGACGACGGGGGGTGACCAGTTTGGACTGGTTGAGGCAATGATGTTGAGGGCCGCGCGATAGACACTGGCTGCTGTTTTGGCCCGCACCACATTGTCACCGTCGGTCTTGTTGATGGCGATCATGTCGGCGATCTCGATGATGCCTTTCTTGATGCCCTGAAGTTCATCGCCCGCGCCCGGCAGCATGAGGGCAAGGAAAAAATCCACCATCTCGGCCACGGCTGTTTCGGATTGCCCTACGCCAACCGTCTCCACGAGGATGACGTCGAACCCGGCCGCCTCGCACAGCGCCATGGTCTCTCGTGTTTTACGCGTTACGCCGCCGAGCGTGCCGGAGGTAGGGGAGGGGCGCACATATGCGTTTTCATCCTGGGCGAGACGCGGCATGCGTGTCTTGTCGCCGAGCACCGAGCCGCCAGAACGGGTGGAGGAGGGGTCGACCGCGAGCACGGCGACCTTGTGTCCGGCATTGGTGAGGTTCGTGCCCAACTGGTCGATGGCGGTCGACTTGCCGACACCGGGAACCCCGGTAATGCCGACCCGGAACGCTTTGCCCGTATCGGGCAGCAAGGCCTGCAACAGCTCCTGTGCCAGCTTCTGATGCTCTTCGCGTTTGCTTTCAATGAGGGTGATGGCGCGCGCCAGCATCACACGGTCACCCGAACGTACGCCGGAAGCGTAGTCCTGCAAGGTCAAATCGCTGCGCTGTTTGCCGCTTGTCGCCATTCTAGCGGGTTAGGCGGAATCGCCTGAGATGGCAAGAGCCAACCACTTTAAGTCAGGGTTCACCTACTCCGCCGCCGCGCTTGGTTTGAAGCCAAGCTGGGCGGAGAGTTTCTCCAGCAAGTCAGCCGCCGCGTCGGCGATGACCGTGCCGGGACCGAAGATGGCCTTGGCGCCGGCGGCATAAAGTTCGTCATGGTCCTGTGGCGGAATCACGCCCCCGACTACGATCATGATGTCGCCGCGCCCTTGAGCCTCAAGCGCCTTGCGAAGTTCCGGCACCAGCGTCAAGTGGCTCGCGGCAAGCGAAGAGACACCGACAATATGCACGTCGTTTTCGATGGCTTGCCGGGCAGCTTCTTCAGGTGTCTGGAACAGTGCGCCGATATCCACATCAAAGCCCAGATCGGCAAAGGCGGAGGCGATGACCTTCTGGCCCCGGTCGTGCCCATCCTGGCCAACCTTGGCGACAAGGATGCGCGGGCGGCGGCCCTCGTGTCCCTCGAATGCCTCGATCAGCTTCTGAACCCGTGCGAGCGATTTCGGCATGGTTCCCATCTCCGCTTTGTAGACGCCAGTAATGGCTTTCACTTCAGCCCTGTGCCGCCCGAATACTTTCTCCATCGCATCTGAAATTTCACCGACAGTGGCCTTGGCGCGCGCCGCCTTGACGCAAGCGCCGAGTAAATTACCATCTCCCGTGTCGGCGCATTTGGTGAGGGCGTCAAGGGCAGTCTGGCATTGTGCTTCGTCGCGTTCCGCTCTCAGCCGCTCCAGCTTCTCCTGTTGCTGGCGGCGAACGGCGTGATTGTCGACTTTGAGAATTTCAATTTCTGCTTCGTCCGGGACACGGAACTTGTTCACGCCGACGATTGTCTGGCGGCCGGAATCGATGCGCCCCTGCGTGCGGGCCGCGGCTTCCTCTATCTTGAGTTTCGGGATGCCCGCCTCGATGGCGTTCGCCATACCGCCAAGCTCTTCCACTTCTTCGATATGCGCCCAGGCTTTTGTAGCGAGGTCTGAAGTCAGCCGCTCTACAAAATAACTCCCGCCCCACGGATCGATCACGCGCGTGGTCCCTGATTCCTGCTGCAGGACAAGCTGCGTGTTGCGGGCGATGCGTGCGCTGAAATCGGTCGGCAGCGCGAGCGCTTCATCAAGCGCATTGGTGTGCAGCGACTGGGTGTGCCCTTGCGTTGCCGCCATGGCCTCAATGCAGGTGCGCGAGACATTGTTGAACACGTCTTGCGCGGTGAGGCTCCACCCGCTGGTCTGGCAATGGGTGCGCAGGCTCAGGGAGCGCGGGTTTTTCGGGTTGAACTCACTGATGAGCTTGGCCCACAGCGCTCGCGCGGCGCGCATCTTGGCGATCTCCATGAAGAAGTTCATGCCAATCGCCCAGAAGAAGGACAGCCTTGGCGCAAAGTTATCGATGTCCATTCCCGCCCCGACACCCTTGCGCACATATTCCACTCCATCTGCCAGGGTATAGGCCAGCTCCAGGTCCGCCGTCGCACCGGCCTCCTGCATGTGGTAGCCGGAAATCGAGATCGAGTTGAACTTCGGCATGTTCTTGGCTGTATAGGCGAATATGTCGGAGATGATCCGCAACGAGGGCGCGGGCGGGTAGATATAGGTGTTG
>CAXMMX010000217.1:0-5658 GCA_964194535.1 uncultured Alphaproteobacteria bacterium
TGTTTTTTCTCGGCGCCGATTACCTGCTGAGTTCGGTCGTTGGCCTGGTGCTGGGGCGTTAGTCTCAAGGACATGGCGGTAGAGGCGGCAAGAGCGAGCGGAATGACGAAACACTGGTACATCGTGCACGCTTATTCGAACTTTGAGCGCAAGGTGGCGGTGGCCATCAAGGAGCGGGCGCAGGCGCAGGGGCTTGAGGACGAATTCGATGACGTTCTGGTGCCTATGGAAGAAGTCGTTGAGATGCGCCGCGGCAGAAAAGTCACCTCGGAGAGAAAGTTCTTTCCTGGCTATGTGCTGGCAAAGATGGAGATGAATGACCAGACCTATCATCTGGTGAAGAACACGCCCAAGGTTACCGGCTTTCTGGGATCAGATCAGAAACCGGTACCGATTACCGAAGAAGAAGCAATGCGCATTCTGCAGCAGGTGCAGGAAGGCGTTGAGCGTCCCAAACCCTCGGTGTCCTTCGAGATCGGAGAGCAGGTGCGTGTCGCAGATGGACCATTCGCCTCGTTCAACGGGCTGGTGGAAGAAGTTGATGAAGAACGGGCACGGTTAAAAGTCGCCGTGTCAATTTTCGGCCGGGCAACTCCGGTCGAACTTGAGTATGGCCAGGTGGAGAAACTCTGACTGGTCAAGGTCATGTGGGAGGGTTTGCAGGACGTTGCCATATTCTGTTAACCCGAGACCACAAACCCTTGTAATAAAAACCGTTTAGCGGACCTTGTAGGGAATAGATATGGCAAAGAAGATAGATGGTTACTTGAAACTCCAGGTGCCCGCGGGACAGGCAAACCCGTCGCCGCCCATTGGGCCGGCGCTCGGCCAGCGCGGGCTAAATATCATGGAGTTTTGCAAGACATTTAATGCGGCAACCCAGAACCAGGATCAGGGGTCGCCGATTCCGACCGTCATCACGATATACACGGACAAGTCGTTCACTTTTGAAACCAAGACACCACCCGCGTCCTATTTACTGCGCAAGGCGGCCAGACTGGATAAAGGCTCGCAGGAACCGGGCCGGGAAATCGTCGGTTCGGTGAACCAGGCGCAGCTGCGGGATATAGCCGAAGCGAAAATGCAGGACCTGAACGCGAATACGGTGGAACAGGCGATGAAGATCATTGCCGGTTCCGCGCGTTCGATGGGTCTTCAGGTGCAGGAGTAGCGACGATGGCACATGAAGGAAAACGCATGCACAAGGTGCGCAAGGCGGTCGACCGTAACATGCAATATGCCATTGATGAGGCTGTGAAACTCATCAAGCAAAACGCCACCAGCAAGTTTGATGAAACGGTGGAAATCGCCATGAATCTCGGTGTCGATCCCCGCCATGCGGATCAGATGGTGCGCGGGGTCGTCACTCTGCCCAACGGCTCGGGACGCTCGGTGCGAGTTGCTGTTTTTGCCAAGGGTGACAAAGCCGAGGAAGCCAAGAAGGCCGGGGCGGATATTGTCGGCGCGGAGGAGCTTGCCGAAGACATCCAGAAGGGCAAGATCGATTTTGATCGCTGCATCGCTACGCCTGACATGATGCCGCTGGTCGGCAAGCTTGGCAAAGTGCTGGGCCCGCGAAACCTGATGCCGAACCCCAAGGTTGGCACTGTTACCGCGGACGTTACAGAAGCAGTCAAGGGCGCCAAAGGCGGTGCGGTTGAGTTCCGCGTGGAGAAGGAAGGCATAATTCATGCGGGCATCGGCAAGGCCAGCTTTTCCGAGGATGCGCTGATTGAGAACATCAAGGCATTTACCAATGCGGTGGCCAAGGCCAAGCCGACGGGCGTCAAGGGAACATTCGTCAAACGCGTGGCAATCAGCTCGACCATGGGGCCGGGTGTGAAAATCGAACCATCGAGCGTGATGAGCGTTTAAGGAGACCAATCAAGTTTTGGCGGCGTTACGGCGTTGCCGAACCCAGACTGGAGAGAGTTGTGAATTTCTCTATTTCAGTCTGGACCTGTCCGAGATTGCGGGTGCCGCGGTTCAAGTGGCTTAAGCCTGATTTCAGGGCCTGCATGAGACGGGAGACGAGCTGAAAGCCGGGAATTTCCCGGTTTAGGTTTGAACCTCGTAGACACGCCGCTTCCCTGAGTTTTGCTGGGGACGGGGTGGACAGGCAAACGAGCGTCATTGGAACGCCTCGGCTTGCCGGTGGCGTTATCAGTGGCAAATGCAACGCGGGTTGCCGGACAAGTTTTTCGGGCCCGCCAAGCTGGAGAGAGCAGTTGGACAGAGCGCAAAAGAGTGAGCTCGTTACGGCGCTTAATGAGGTATTTTCGAACACTGGCGTGATTGTTGTCGCCCACTATTCCGGCCTGTCGGTCACTGAAATGACCGATTTCAGGCGCCGGGCACGTGAAGCGGGCGCCCATGTCAAGGTTGCGAAAAACCGCCTTGCAAAGCTCGCACTCGAAGGGACTGAAGTCAGCGGAATTTCGGATTTATTCGCAGGACCAACCTGCATCACATATTCCGACGATCCCGTGGCCGCACCCAAGGCCGCCGTCAATTTCGCCAAGGATTACGAAAATCTCGTGATCCTTGGAGGCACCATGGGCGCAACGGCTTTGGACACCAACGGTGTGAAGTCGCTTGCAAGCCTGCCCTCGCTTGATGAATTGCGCGGCAAGCTGGTTGGCCTGATGCAGGCGCCCGCAGGGCAGATTGCTCAGCTGGTGAATGCCCCGGCAGGCAAGCTGGCGCGCGTTTTCAGTGCGAAGGGAAGTCAAAGCGAAGCGGCGTGACGCGATCCACGTGCTACTTGAATTAGGTTCAAACCAATAGGAACTAAGAGTATGGCAAACATAGAGAAAATAGTTGATCAACTGTCCGAGCTTACGGTGCTTGAAGCAGCCGATCTAGCGAAATTGCTGGAAGAGAAATGGGGCGTTTCCGCCGCAGCTCCAGTTGCTGTTGCCGCGGCAGCTGCGGGTGGAGACGCTGCTGCAGCTGAGGAGCAAACTGAATTCGATGTCGTTCTGGCGTCCTTTGGTGAGAAGAAAATCAATGTCATCAAGGAAGTGCGCGCTCTTACCGGTCTTGGCCTGAAGGAAGCCAAGGATCTGGTCGAAGCTGCGCCCAAAGCGGTTAAGGAAGGCGTGTCCAAGGACGAAGCCGAGGAAATCAAAGGTAAACTTGAGGAAGCGGGTGCAACCGTCGAACTCAAGTAGGCGTTAACTTGCTGGAAGCCCAGGCCCGGCCACATGCCGGGCAGGGGCCTTCAGCGTTTACTAACGGTTCCCTCAAGCGTCCCGCAGGGGCGTTTTGGTGAGCCGTTATCGAGCGAGATGAGGAGCCCCCATGTCGGAGCAAAACTTTGCGGGTCGCAGACGCGTAAGGAAGAAATTTGGCAACATTCAGGAAGTGGCGGCAATGCCCAACCTGATTGAAGTGCAGAAGCATTCCTATGATCAATTTCTTATGGAGGAAGAGCCGGAGGACGGACGGTCTGACGAGGGTCTTCAGGCCGTATTCGTTTCCGTTTTTCCGATCAAGGACTTCTCCGACCGTGCCCAACTCGAATTCGTCCAATACGAGTTTGAGCCGCCTAAATATGATGTCGAGGAATGTCAGCAGCGAGGCATGACATTCGCGGCGCCGTTGAAGGTGACGCTGCGATTGATCGTATTCGATGTGAATGAGGAAACCGACGCCCGGTCGGTCAAGGACATCAAGGAGCAGGACGTTTATATGGGCGACATGCCCTTTATGACGTCGAATGGCACCTTCGTCATCAACGGCACCGAGCGGGTCATTGTCTCCCAGATGCACCGCTCCCCCGGTGTGTTCTTTGACCATGATCGCGGCAAGACCCACTCATCGGGCAAGTTGCTGTTTGCGGCACGCATCATTCCCTATCGCGGTTCCTGGCTCGATTTTGAATTCGACGCCAAGGACCTGGTTTTTGTGCGTATCGACCGCCGCCGTAAACTTCCCGCCACCACGCTGCTCTATGCACTTGGTCTGGACGACGAGGAAATTCTCGCCACTTTCTATGACAGCCTGGCTCTGAAGGCGACGAAGGATGGATGGCGCATGCCCTTCAAACCGGAACGTTTCCGGGGTTTGAAGGCCTCAAGCGACATGATCGATGCGAAGACTGGTAAAGTCGTGATTGAATCCGGCCTGAAGATCACAGCTCGCCTTGCCAACAAGGTTGCCTCGGAGGGCGTCAAGGAGCTTCTGATTTCCGATGAGGATTTGCTGGGACGTTATCTGTCTGAAGATCTGGTCGACATGAAGTCAGGCGAGATTTACGCCGAGGCTGGGGAAGAAATCACCGAAGAGTTCGTGACCAAAATCCGTGAAGTGGGTTTGAAGGTGTTCCCGATCCTCGATATCGATCACGTAAATATCGGGGCTTTTATCCGCAATACTCTTACCGTTGATAAGAACAGCGGTCATGAGGATGCGCTGCTTGATCTTTACCGTGTCATGCGGCCTGGCGAGCCGCCGACGCCTGATGCGGCGCAGGCATTATTTGACAGCCTGTTCTTCGATTCCGAGCGATACGATCTGTCCTCTGTTGGCCGGGTGAAGATGAATATGCGCCTTGAGTTGGATTGCGAGGACACGGTCCGCACGCTGCGCAAGGAAGACATTATCTCCGTTATCAAGACGCTTGTGGATCTGCGCGATGGCAAGGGTGAGATCGACGATATCGATCATCTCGGCAACCGGCGTGTGCGCTCGGTTGGCGAATTGATGGAAAACCAGTACCGCATCGGCCTGCTGCGCATGGAGCGTGCGATCAAGGAGCGGATGAGTTCGGTCGACATCGATACTGTGATGCCACAGGATTTGATAAACGCCAAGCCGGCGGCTGCGGCGGTGCGTGAGTTCTTCGGTTCCTCGCAGCTGTCTCAGTTCATGGACCAGACGAACCCGCTGTCGGAGATCACCCACAAGCGGCGTTTGTCCGCGCTTGGCCCGGGGGGGCTTACCCGCGAGCGCGCAGGCTTTGAAGTGCGCGACGTGCATCCGACCCATTACGGGCGCATCTGCCCCATTGAGACGCCTGAAGGGCCGAATATCGGTCTCATCAACTCACTCGCCACTTATGCGCGGGTCAATAAATACGGCTTTATCGAGAGCCCTTACCGCAAAGTGGAAAAGGGCAAGGTTACGAAACAGGTGGTTTACCTCTCGGCCATGGAAGAGACGCGCTATCGCATTGCCCAGGCAAACGCGAAAATGTCCGCCAAGGGCGAATTTGAGAATGACATGATAAATTGCCGCCATGCGGGCGATGCACTTTTGGTCCCGGCTGATCGAGTCGAATTTATGGACGTGTCGCCGAAGCAGTTGGTGTCGGTTGCCGCGGCCCTCATTCCGTTCCTGGAAAATGATGATGCCAACCGTGCGCTCATGGGGTCTAACATGCAGCGCCAGGCGGTGCCGCTGATCACGGCGGAAGCGCCGCTAGTCGGTACGGGTATGGAAGAAGTTGTGGCGCGAGATTCAGGTGCGGCCATCGCCGCGCGGCGCACCGGCGTGGTCGATCAGGTCGACGCCACGCGCATCGTCATCCGTGCGACGGAAGAGGACGACCCATCGAAGTCCGGCGTCGACATTTACAATCTGCGCAAATTCCAGCGCTCCAATCAGAACACCTGCATCAACCAGCGTCCGCTGGTGAAGGTGGGTGACCGTCTG
>CAXMMX010000218.1:0-9239 GCA_964194535.1 uncultured Alphaproteobacteria bacterium
GGACGGCGACCCCGGAAGCGGGGAAACGATCCGTGCCTATAACAGGGCCCGGCGCGTCGATGTCGCGTCTCGCACGCTGGCCGTCGATTTGCTCAATCGCTCGCTGATCTCCGGGTTCCTGCCCATCCAGGCGGCACGCGGAATAGGATTGCATCTGCTCAGCGGGGTTGGGCCGTTGCGCCGGCTGTTCATGCGCGAAGGCCTTGCGCCGCAGACGGGTTTGCCAAAACTCATGCAGGCCCCTGAACACATGGCTGCACCACACTGACCAGCCAGACCTGAGGACCCGCAGCCCACCAGTTGCGGCGCTCTGTCCCTTGACGGATGTGGCAAGGTGCTGGCAACAGAGCGTGAGGGCAGCATTGCACCGCCAGTGAGTCGCACCCACCCGAGCAACATCAGATTTGAAACCGCATGTATTGGCTACTCGATATCAGGTACCGGCTCGAATATGCGCTACTGCGCATCGTCATCGGCATCGTGCGGCTGTTTCCGCTCGAACTGGCGTGTAATTTTTCCGCCAGGATAACGCAGAAAATATCCCGGGGAGGCCGGCGTCATCGCAACGCGCTGGCCAATCTGGAAATTGCCTATCCGGAAAAGACGCCTGAAGAGCGCGAAGAGATCGCAATGGAGATGTGGGATAATATCGGCCGGGTGATCATTGAATTCATGATGGTCGACCGCATTCTGGCCGATGCCGAGAACCGCATCGAAGTCGAAAATCTGCCGATGGTGCTGCGCTACAAGGACAAGATGGGCGCCACCATTGCCTCGACCATGCATATGGGAAACTGGGAAATTTCAGGTTGGCCCCTGGCCGTAGCCGGTTCGAAAATGGCTGCCGTCTTCCGGATCATTAAAAACCCGTATATTGACGAATATGTTCAGGAGAAACGCAGGCCTCTGTACCCCGGCGGGCTGTTCGGCAAAGGCCGGGTGAAAGGCGTATATACAGGTTTTGAGACAGCACGGTTGCTGGGACGATTCCTGCGTGAGCGGGGCCGGCATGACACCGCATCTCTCGGATTTACCGCAGACCTTTATGACAAGAACGGAGTGGGCGTTCCGTTTTTTGGCCAGGAGGTAAGGTTCTCACCCTTTCCGGCCATGCTGGTGCGTCGGCTCAATGCGCGGATGTGGATCGGCTGCTGTGTCAGGCTCGGCAAACAATCCCGCTTCCGCGTTAAATTCCTCGAAATCAAGGTGCCCCGCACCGACGATGAAAAAGAAGACATTCGGACCATTACCGCAAGCGTACAATCGCAGTTTGAGGAATGGATCCGGGAATCACCGGGGCAGTTTATGTGGTCCAACAAACGTTTCGTATGAGGCGCGCAAACGCCTTATTGTCAGATTGAGGGAACACGCACTCCAATATCCATTCGGGAATACAACATGACGGCATCAGGAAAACTTCCCCGGAAATTCTTTGAACCACTCGCCATCGGCGCGCCCGCACCGCTCCGCGAGCTGCCGGTAGCGTTGGAGCGGATGATCCATTTCATCCCACCGCATATTGAAAAGATCCGCGCCAAGGCCAGCGGCCTTGCAGGCAAGGTTGATGTGCTGCTCGGCAATCTGGAAGACGCCATTCCGGCCGATGCGAAGACAGCGGCACGCGAGGGCTTCATCGAACTCGCCCAGGGACACGAGTTCGGATCTACCGGACTGTGGAGCCGGATCAATACGCTCTCCAGCCCCTGGGCGCTTGATGATGTCACCCAGCTTGTCGCCGCTGTTGGCAACAAACTGGATGTGATCATGCTCCCTATGGTCGAGGGGCCGTGGGACATCTACTATCTGGACCAGCTTCTGGCGCAACTCGAAGCGGCCCACAATGTCACCCGCCCGATCCTGATCCACGCCATTCTCGAGACGGCGGAAGGGGTGAAGAATGTCGAGGCCATAGCAGAGGCTAGCCCGCGCATGCACGGCATGAGCCTTGGACCCGCCGATCTCGCTGCTTCTCGCGGCATGAAGACCACGCGGGTCGGAGGCGGTCACCCCTCCTATGGCGTCCTGGCCGACGATAGCGGTGAAGACAATCGTGCGTTTCACCAGCAGGATCTGTGGCACTACACCATCGCGAAAATGGTCGACGCCTGTGCCGCCAACGGCATCAAGCCATTCTACGGCCCGTTCGGAGATTTTTCCGACGCAGACGCTTGCGAGGCACAGTTCCGCAATGCCTTCCTTCAGGGATGCCTCGGCGCCTGGTCGCTTCATCCAAGCCAGATCGAAATTGCCAAGAGGGTTTTTAGTCCTGACGCGGAAGAAGTCAGCTTCGCGCGAAAAATACTGGAGGCCATGCCTGACGGAACAGGCGCCGTGATGATAGACGGCAAAATGCAGGACGACGCCACCTGGAAACAAGCAAAAGTGATTGTTGATCTGGCCCGGCTTGTGGCGGAAAAGGACCCTGAGAGCGCTGAACTTTATGGGCTATAGATGCTTATCCGCACCTGTTGACAGGGTTTATACCAGCACGGGATAAGGGTGCCTGAAAGCGCATCACGCAGACACTGGGGTCTGTGGAGCTGTTTCGCATCATGCTCAGGGGTCAAATCTTCTCGCGCAGAATGGGTGGAATTAATGGGTCCTGACCCTAGACAAGCAAAATACCAGATCGGCCAGATCGTGCGGCACCGGGTTTACCCGTTCCGCGGCGTGATCTTCGATGTCGATCCGACCTTCAGCAATACAGAGGATTGGTGGCTTTCCATTCCGCAGGACATCCGGCCGCGCAAGGACCAGCCCTACTACCACCTGTTGGCTGAAAACGAAGAGACCGAATATGTCGCCTATGTCTCGGAGCAGAACCTGCTGCCGGACGATTCAGGCGAACCGCTGCGTCATCCCGATATTCCAGAAGTGTTCGACGGGCCTGAAAACGGTATCTACCGCTTTCGCGGGGAGCAGAATCATTAGCTCGCCATACCGGCTGCGGCACAGGCTCCTTTTCTAAGGAGTCTTTTTTGGCGCCGGGGCCGGCGCCGCCGCGCCTCCAGCCGCTTTCTTCTTCTCAGCAGCTGCTTTCGCCCGTTTTAACAATTCGATCTGGCGTGCACGGATCATCTGGAACATTTCCTTGCGCGCCTTGGCATAGACTTTCCTGTCGATCGGCGGTCCGTCATATGCGTTGGAAAACCCTGTCAGCGATACCCGGAACCCAATCCGTTTCTGATTGATATCGATGGTGCCGATAGTGAGCTGCTTCCCCTTCTTGAACTTTGCGAGAATTTCAGCTGTCGCAGGAATTTCGGCGACGCACCCCACGGTCGTGCAGAACGAATAGTTCAACTTGACCGGCTTATCCTCGTCGACTTTCAGAATCAAACCCGGCGGGAGAAGCCGCCCAAGCGGCACCATCACCATAAGCACTTCCTGCTTCTGTCCATCGATCTTGCGGATGGCAGCGGAGATGAGAGGCTGGCCCGTCGTAGGATGGAAGCGCTCATGGTGAGTCAGGCAGACATTGTCCTTCTTCTCGCCCTTCTGCTTCTCACACAGCTTTACCCACGCACTATTGGTCGTTTTGGTCGCGTCCCCGGCCTTTTTCGCCGGAGCTGGCGCAGGCGCCGGTTTCGCGGGTTGTTGAGCCGATGCAGGAGCGGCCAGGAAAAGGGCGCCGGCAGCAACCGCCATAACCAGGCTTCTGGATGCCGCCATTGAAACTGTCCGGTGATTTTCCGGTTTGAAGAACGCCATATGTCTTACCCTTTTCATCACTCTTACACGCATTTGCAGACCATGGCTCATTTGCCGCGTGAGACGCCGGTTAAATTCTGATGTGTCTGAATACATCGAATTACGGCATTCCCGTGACCGTCATCATTCATGAGCGCGTATCTTGCAGGCACCTGCATCTGTTTTCCTGCTCCCGGCCCATTCGCAATCTATCGGACGCAGGGCAGTCTTCGCCATCGAAGAATTGCATTTATCAGCCTCCTCGCCTAAACGGTGAACTTATGAGGCTGCTCGCATCCATCTATAGCTGGGCTTCCACTTGCTTGAAAGCCCTTATGTGCGTGGCAATAGTTCACAGTTTCACAGCTCACGCCCACGCTGAACCCACTCATGGCATAGCCATGCATGGTGCGCCAAAGCACCAGCCTGGCTTCACCAATTTCAGCTATGCAAACCCGAACGCGCCAAAAGGCGGAACGGTGACATTTGCGACGCTCGGTTCTTTCGACAGCCTTAACCCGCTGATCATCAAGGGCGTCGCGGCGGCTGGATTGAGGGACTATGTTTTCGAGAGCCTGATGGCGCGGGCATATGACGAACCATTCTCACTCTACGGTCTGCTTGCCGAAACTATCGAAATGCCCGACGACAGAAGCTGGGTTGCGTTCACGCTGCGCAAACAGGCGCGCTTCTCCGACGGCAAGCCAGTCACGGTAGAAGACGTGCTGTTCTCGCATCTCCTGCTGCGCGACAAGGGCCGTCCCAATCACCGCACCTATTACTCGAAAATTACAAAAGCTGAGAAGACCGGCCCGCGCACGGTCAAATTCACTTTCGATCGGCAAGGTGACCGCGAAATGCCATTGATCATGGGGCTGATGCCCATCCTGCCGCGCCATCACTTCTCAACAGATACTTTCGAGTCAACCACGCTCACGCCGCCCCTCGGCAGTGGCCCCTACCGCGTATCCAGGGTCGAAGCCGGAAAACGCATCGTCTATCGGCGCAACCCGGACTATTGGGGCCGCAACCTGGCGGCAAACAAGGGCCGGTTCAATTTCGACCAGATCAGGTACGAATATTACCGCGACGACGACCCGATGTTTCAGGCCTTCCAGAAAGGGCTGCACCAGCTGTGGCGGGAATCGGATTCGGGGCGCTGGGCGCGCGGCTACGACTTCCCCGCCCACAAGGATGGTCGGGTGGTCAGGGAAGAGTTGCCGATCAGTATTCCTTCTGGCATGTCCGCACTTGCATTCAACACGCGCCGGCCGCTTTTTACCGACATTCGCGTGCGCGAAGCGCTGACGCTGGTGCTCGATTTCGAGTGGCTGAACAAGAATTATTATTACGGCCTCTACACCCGCACCCAAAGCTTCTTCGACCGGTCGGATTTATCATCCCATGGCCGCGCCGCGGACGCGCGCGAGCGTGAACTCCTGGCTCCATTCAACAATGCCGTGAAGCCAGCTATCCTCGATGGAACCTACAAGCTGCCGGCCAGCGACGGCACGGGGAGGAACCGCATCAACCGCCGCAAGGCGCTGGGCCTGCTCAAGCAGGCGGGGTACACGCTCAAGGACAGCAAACTGATCAACCGGAAAACCGGAGACCCCTTTACGTTTGAAATTCTTGCCGCGAGCGGCGGCCAGAAACGCCTGCTGCTCAAATTCATCGATACGCTCAAGGGATTGGGCATCGAGGCGCGGCTACGGCAGGTGGATTCCGCGCAATACCAGCGCCGCCGTCAGACATTCGATTTCGATATGATCCAGTCTTTCTGGTACGCCTCGCTATCGCCCGGCAACGAGCAACTGTTCCGCTGGAGCGTCAAAAGCGCGGATGCTGAAGGCTCATTCAACTATGCGGGCGTCAAAAACCCTGCCGTGGATAAAATGATCGCCGCCCTGCTGGCGGCCACCAAAAGAGAAGATTTCATCTCCGCGGTCCGGGCTCTCGACCGGGTGCTGTTATCGGGTCACTATGTGATACCCCTGTTCCACCTGCAAAAGCAGTGGATTGCGCGGTGGAAAATGCTCGCCCACCCGGCAAAAACATCGCTTTACGGGTATCGCGTCGATACATGGTGGATTGAGAAATGATGGACGGCGAGTCAGAAGTCCGGATTGAAATTTCTGACGATCCGGGACCCGGTGCGTCAAGCGCCGAAGCAGCGTTGCGGAGCCGCGCGATTAGTCACGGCGAAAGGGTCGCATTTACCGATCCGCCGGACCGGAGCGAACGCGCTCTGGGCCAGCCCCGCTCGGTCACATTCGCCCAGGCCAATGCCATTGCAGATACGCTTTGCGGCAAGTTCCGCGAAACCGGGCTGGGCGAAGGTGATGTGATCGCCATACAGGGCCCCAACATAATCGAGACGCCCCTGCTCATTCTGGGCGCATGGCGCGCCGGGCTCATACCCTGCCTCCTGCCGCTTCTTTGGAGGCTTGATGAAATTCATCGGGCCTTCTCGCAGATCAAGCCCAGGGCGAGTGTCAGCATCGGACACCATGCAGGTGAACGCCAGGCCGAAACCTTTGGCGAGGCGGCTGCCAGGCATATGAGCATCCGCCATGTGTTTGCGTTTGGTGATGATTTGCCTGATGGCATAACGCCGATCAATGACTGGCTGGCAGTCCCGGAGTTGATCGAGCCGGAGATGATCGAGAATAACGCCGGTGCAGTCACGGACGAGACGCCAGATATGTCCGGCAAACCCATCATCATGACATGGGCGGTTTGCGAGCAAGGCCCCCACCCCGTTCCGCGCACCCAGGCTGAAGTGATGGCAGCAGCGCGCATGTTCACCACGCAGTTGAAACTGAACAGCTCGGATGTACTGCTCAACACCTATCCGTTCACAAGCATTGCCGCGCTGGCCGGGCAACTGGTGGCGCCACTCCTGGCGGGCTGCGAAATGGTGCAGCACCTGCCATTCGACTTCGATGTCTTTGTGCGGCAACTCAAGGACCACCGGATTACCTTCACAGCCGTTCCCGCACCGGTTATCGCAGCGCTCGAAGAGCGTCACAACCTTCACTCGGACGCGTTGCATCTGCGACGGCTAGGCTGCGTCTGGCCGAGCCCCCACGCCATTCACGCCCGTTCTGGATTGTTCGAAACGCCATTGCCCATATTCGATATGTACAATTTCAGTGAATTGGCGCTGATGGTCCGCGAGCGAAAATCAGACACCGACCCGTCCCTGCTGCCATTGGGCAAGATTCACGTACCGGACAGCGATGAGAATGTTGAACCCGTACTGGAAACGCGGGTGCGCGGAAGCGTGACGCATGAGGACAGCAAGCAGCTGTTGAAGGGCACGCTGATTGTGCGCGGCAGTATCGTGCCCTCCGGGCTGTCCGCGCTGGAGGAGCCGGCGGGTAAGGCTGTTCAGCAGCCCGACTCCCATGGCTATCTCGATACGGGCATCGGCTGCGTTGTGGGAGACACGCTCGAGGGCCATTTCCGCTGCCAGAAGAGCGAGGACCTGATCTATCACGGTGGCGCCGTGATAGCCGCCGGTGAGCTCGATGAGCTGTATGCCGAGTTTGATGAATTCCTCGATGCCGCCGTGTTCGTCCTTGACGATGCGGTTATCGGTGAACGCATTTTCGCCGCCGTCGTGCCAAGGCCTGAGCTTTCCCCGTCGCTCGCACGGCTCAAACAGTTTCTTATCGAAAAACGTGTAGCCCCTTACAAGACGCCCGATCAGCTGGTCATCGTCAAATCGATACCGCGCAGTGGCGAAGGCGTCATTTTGCGCGACCAGATCCTCTCTCAACTCTAAAGAAGGTTTGCGCCATGCATGGATATCGCGCAGAGCGCACGCGCAACGTGGACCTCAAGGTCGCAGCCTGATACTCACTAAATCCCGCAGGAGGCACGAAAGTGTCTTCTCATAAGCAGCAAGGGAGCGCAATTCAGCGTGTCCAGCCGCAATTCTGCGAGGCGTGTGAAATGCGTGAAATGGATATCCTGACCGTCGATGTTGTCTCGGACGTGATGTGCCCGTGGTGTTATATCGGCAAGCGCCGTCTCGACCGCGCGCAAGTGCTGGCGCCGGATGTTGAGCCGGTTGTGCGCTGGCGCCCGTTTCTGCTCGATGTCACCATTCCGCCCGAAGGCATGGACCGTCAGGAATATCTCGACAAGAAATTCGGCCGTGAAAAAGCGATCGAGATGTATACGCAAATTCAGGAAACCGGCGAGGTCGAAGGCATCATCTTCGCCTTTGACAGGATCACCAGGTCACCCAACACACTCAATGCGCATCGCGTGATCCGCTGGGCTGAAGTGGGCGAACAGCAGGACGCGGTGGTGGAGCGCCTGTTCGAGCTCTACTTCACGGAAGGCGAAGACATTGGTGAAACCTCCGTGCTACTTGATGCTGCGTGCGAGGCCCAGATGGATGTGGACTTTGTAGAGGAAGTTCTGGCGACCGATCGCGACATTGACGAGGTGGAGAAGGAGATAGCCTTGGCCCATGAACTCGGCGTCCAGGGCGTGCCCACATTCGTGATCGATCAGCAGCATATTCTGGTCGGCGCCCAACGCGCTGAAGTGCTTGCCGACGCGTTGGTGCAGATATCCCAGGAGCCGGACTTTGGCTCGGAAGAGGAAATGGATTAAGCGGCTTGTCGGGCCTTGCCTGCCAGCTCCGCCAGTTGCCGCATGAATGCGCGGGTGCCTTTGAGCCGTTCTTCGGGCTCCGGCCAGTCCCCCTTCATCACCAGCTTATGATCAGGCTGCAAACGCATTCGCTTTGATTCGCTCGTGATCATGGCAATCAACCCTTCGGGATTGGCGAAGGAGTTGTCCCTGAAAGTGATGAGTGCACCGCGGGAGCCGGCATCGATATCGGAAACACCGGCCTGCCGGCACAGCGCCTTGATCTGAACGATGTCGAGCAGATGCCGCACTTCCTCGGGCAGTGACCCGAACCGGTCAACAAGCTCCGCGGCAAAGCCTTCAATTTCCGTTGTGGAAGCCACTTCAGAGAGCCTTCGGTACAGCCCCAGGCGTACTGACAGGTCCGGAACATACGCTTCGGGGATAAGGACTGAAGTTCCCAGCGCAATGCGCGGCGACCACTGGTCTTCCAGCTCAACCGATTTGCCGCCCTTGAGACCGGCAACGGCCTCTTCCAGCATGGCCTGGTAAAGCTCAAAACCCACTTCCTTGATGTGTCCGGACTGCTCCTCGCCGAGCAGATTGCCCGCGCCCCGGATGTCGAGATCGTGGCTGGCAAGAGAGAACCCGGCCCCCAGCGTATCAAGCGACTGCAGCACCTTGAGACGCTTTTCCGCCGCCGGCGTCAGCTTGGCGTCCACCGGCAGCGTGAAATAGGCATAGGCGCGCGTCTTGGAACGCCCCACCCTGCCCCGCAACTGATAGAGTTGCGATAACCCGAACATGTCTGAACGGTGCACGATGAGCGTGTTCGCGGTCGGAATATCGAGGCCGGATTCGATTATGGTCGTGCTCAGCAAGACATCATACTGCCGGTCGTAAAACCCGGTCATCACGTCTTCCAGTTCACCCGAAGC
>CAXMMX010000219.1:0-4181 GCA_964194535.1 uncultured Alphaproteobacteria bacterium
GCCTGTTTCACGTCGCACAGGACCGCATCGAGATAGTCCGGGGTCACCATCAGCCCCCGGTTCGGGGCAAATCCTCCATGCCGCTTTGGGGAGACCTGATGCAGCATAAAAATCATGCCGATACCTTCAGCAAACGGCGCAAGAAGCCGGTAGACGCCTGAGTAGTAAAGCGCCTTCATGCCTGGTTTCAGAATATCGGCCCGCAAACCCGTCATCGGTTCCAATCGCCTCTTTTTCAATCGCAACCGCAAGTTAACAAGTTGCCTCTAGTTTTAGGGTGTTCTTGACAAGTATCTCAGGCTTTCCTTGAGAAAGCCTTGACTGCGTATGCTTTTTAGACAGGAAGCCGCGCGTTCGTATTGCGTTGGAGTGGGTCATGACTGTTATCAGTTTGCCTCGTGCGCGTCACAAGCAGGACGGCATACAGGCGGCGGCACCGTCTATCGGGTCGCTGGAGACAGCCGCGGGCCTCGTAAAACTATCAATTTTTCGTGATTTTGAACTGTTCAAGAGCCAGTGGCTTGCATTTCAGGCACACAGCGTGGGCGTGCAAACGCAGTCCTACACCTATGCCGAGGCCTGGTTCCGGCTGGTCTCGAAGCCTTCCGGCGCCGAGCTTGCGATTGTCTGCGGGCGCTCGCGCTCTGGCGACATACAGTTCATCTGGCCCTTTGAAGTGGTGGAACACTGGGCGGTGCGCTGCCTGCATTGGATAGGCTGGGAACACGCAAACTACAATATGGGTCTCCATACCCTTAATTTCTCACGCAAGGTCACGCCTGATGACATGAAAGCGCTACTCAGCGAGGCAGCCAGCCTGATTGGCGGTGTGAATGCTGCATATTTTGACAAGCAACCCTACGAGTGGGACGGCGTGGCAAATCCCATGGCGCATCTGCCACGGCGCCCGAGCCCGAATCAGGGGCATGCAGTGCTGCTGGATAGCGATTTCGATACGCTCTGCCGTAACCGGTTCAGCGGTAAATCCCGAAATACGCTTGGCCGTAAGGAGCGACGCCTGCGTGAACAGGCTCCGGTCGAAATGGGCTGGGCGCAGTCCCCGGATGAGAGGCGCAAATTGCTTGATGAATTTTTCAAGCAGAAGTCGCATCAATTCCTGAAACAAGGCATCAGCGATGTATTTGCCGAGCCGCGCCATCGCGCCTTCTATCACGAGATAGCGTCACTGCCTTCAGGAGAGCAGGGAACATTGGAAATAGGTTATCTCAAAGCTGGCAATCAGATTGCGGCTATCTCGAGTGGCGCCTTTTTCAAAGACAAATTCACCTCCATGTTGACGTCAATAGACGAAGGGCCGGTGCGAAAATTTTCACCGGGTTCCTTGCTGCTTCATTTTCAAATCGAGGATGCCTGCCGCAGGGGGCTGAATTTCTTCGACATGGGTGCTGGACAAGCCCGCCACAAGGAAGAGTGGTGCGATATTGATACGCCTTTGTTAGAGAACATCATCGCTTTCGATGAGCGGGGCTACCTTTTCACGGTGCCGCTTGCCGCCCAGGAAAGCGTGAAGAGGTTCGTCAAGACGCGCCCAAAACTGTGGGCTCTGGCACAAAGCGTCCGCCGCAAACTTTTCGGTCAGCGCCGAAATCCCATCATGACTCATGAAGCTGGGGTTGATCGTTTGAGCTAACCCGCAGCAGCCCTTCTCAGGAATGGCATTTGCGGCATAGCCCATGGACGAGTTTGGTTGTGCGCGAGAAACATTACATTTGCCGAACTCTCCGCCCTGGCCAGAATTTCATCTGCAAGCCAGAGAGCCTCATCTGTTGAAGCTGACGGGTCAACGATCATAACCAGATCAGGTTCAGCTTGAGACGGGATACTTACCAATGCGCTCGCGTCGGACGGGGCTGCATAGATGATGATGCTGTCATATGCCGTCTCAAGGGCTTCGAGCATGGGGCCGAGACCTTGCATATCGAGCCCGAACACCCTGCCCGGCTCAGTGGTGCCGGATATGACATGCAGTGCGGAATCGGGGTCGCGGCGAACTGCGTCTTCAAAGCTTGCATCCCCGGAAAGTATCTGGTGAACGCCAGGCGCATCTGGAAGGTCGAGAGCAATGGCCACATGATCGCCTTCAATCATGGCATCGACCAGAACCGCGCTTCTGCCGGACGCGGACACCTCGCGTGCAATATCGATCGCCTGACCGGTTGAGTCGGTCCAGCCCGACAAGGGCGCGGCGATTATCATACGGGTGAGCCCCCCCGCTTCCAGATAATGAGCCATATCCCCGGGCGATTTCAGCGTGGAGAAACCTGATTGATGCTCAATCTGCACTGCGCGTGGCCGTGGAGGATGCGAAGACGCATTATCATCATAGCTGACATGTGGTCCCAGTCTGTTTTGCGGGACAATGAGTTCCCGGGCGATTGTTTGGGCAAAACCCAGAAGAGCGACCGCCGCGAAGGCCAGAAGTGAAATTGGTCCCTTTTGCGGAAATGAAGGTAAACTGGAGATATGCGCACGCGAAATGATGCTCGCATGGGCAGGCACCGAAGCCTCGTCTGAGCGTGCGCTCGCATCGCGGTAGCGCGCCAGATAGGATTCAAGCACATCCCGGTTGGCTTTGGCTTCCCGCTCCAGGGCGCGTAGTTTGATTTGACTTTCATTGCCCTTGGAAGCGGATTGTTTTAGCTCGGCAAGGCTCTCTCGAAGAGATGCCTCCCTGGCGCCCGCGATCTGAGCTTCATTCCGCAGGCCAGATACGACCTTGCGCGCTTCCTTGCGTATTTGAGTTCGTACGTCGGCAAGCTCGGAGTTGAGCTGTTTTATGCGAGGATGTGATGGAAGCAACGTGGCCGATACTTCCGCCAGCTCACGCTGGACGGTCACGCGTTGTTCGAGCAATCTTTGAATCAACCTGGATTTGATGACATCTGCGGCATTAGCCACGCCGCCCATATCTTTGAGCATTTTTTCAATAAGTTCCGCGCGCACTACAGCTTCGGTGCGCTGCGCCTTGGCCAGTATGAGCTGGCTGTTCAGCTCCGAGAGTTGCTGGGCGTCAAGTGTGGTGTTGTTGCTGCCTTCCAGCAGACCTGAGGAAGAGCGAAAACGCTCCGCTGCGATATCTGCCGATTCCACCTTTTTTGTCAGCTCTTTGATCTGGCCGCTAAGCCAGGCGCTGGCTTCCTTCGTCTGCTTCAGTTTCTCGCTCTGCTGCCACGTCAGGTAGAAATCGGAAAGCGTGTTGGCCGCCTTTGCCGCCGTATCGGGATTGCTGGACTGGAACGACACCGCGATAACGTGTGATTTCTTCAGTTGATATACGCTGAGCCGACTGAGAAAAACATCCAGCACCCGCTCCTGCAGCGCAACCTGTGAGGGCAAATGGTCGAAAGAGATGAAACGCAGGAGTCTGCGCCAGAAAATGCCACTTCCGGCTTGCGTGTTGAACTCGGGATCTTCATCAAGCCTTAGATCCTTCACAACGCCCATAGCGAGATCGCGCGAAAGCAGCACCTGAATCTGGCTGGATATTGCCTCCTGATCTGTGCCCTCACGCCGCTCGTTGAGTATTTGCGAACCGGCCGGACGCTTATAGGTATTCGCCTCACGCTCAATCAGAATACGCGCTTGTGAGGAATACAGCGGTGTAACGAAGCTCAATGCCACAAAAGTTGCCAGACCCGCTGCAACGGCAAGTGCAGTGATCCAGAATTTGCGGCGGCTGATTGCGCGTAATAATGCTGCAATATCAATGTCGTCGGAAGCGGCGGGCCGGACTGTCGGATGCATGGCGATACTCGTGCGTTTAGAGAAACTCTACTCACCTACCCTTCTACTGATTCCCGGTAACCAAAGGCTTAAGGACTGCACCATCACGGTACGGATGCTTAACCTTTGTTAACCATGAAGGGTTTACAAACAAGCCTGTGAAAGAATCGATTTTTCGATCCAGACCGGAAACGTTTATGGCTATACGCCTCGTTTTGCTCATCGCGGCCATTTGCCTTGCTCTTACAGGCTGCAAAACCAGTTTGACCAGCAGCCACCCAGCCAAGCGAGTTGCTGGAAATGTGCATGGCACGTCTGCAACGCCTCTGCACCCGATTGCCCTGAGAATGGGCACAAGCGAAACTTCGCGATATGTGCGGCAAGACAGCCCGGTGAGCGCTCCTTACTTGCTTGGCAGTGGCGACCGGCTGAGAATC
>CAXMMX010000220.1:0-5547 GCA_964194535.1 uncultured Alphaproteobacteria bacterium
CATTGCGCTGGCCTCAATTACCTGCCCGTTTTCCCAATCGATAAAATTTGAATTGCATATGCACCGCCAAATTCACCGGGTGAAAAGGCCGCCGTGATACAAATGTCGGTCAAACCGGGCCCTTGGAGTGACCTTCCAGAGGACCTGCGATGCGGGAGACCAATATGTGGAACGGGCGCATGCCGTTACTATCACTTCATCTCATACATTACCGATTGATTTTGGCAATGTTATGGTTGGGTCATCGGCGAACATACTATTTACGACGCAATTTTTCTTAGCGGCTGTCTAGTTAAGCAGACACAAGGTTTCAGGGCGGTCCTTCGGGGCCGCTTTTGTTTGGGCGAAGGGTCAGCATTGCGCTGGCCTCTTTCCTTGTAGCGCGGCGGTCTGTACTTTTTCGTGTATCTGTTACCTGAGATGTTACCTATTGGGTTTTTGTTGCTTTGGCATGCTGAAGTAACTTACTGATATAACAATCAATATATGGCCTTCTCAGCAGGTAAGTCACATGGTTTTCTCCCAAATTATCTTATATTAACATATAATATATTTTATTATTAAGTAATATCCTAACCAAAGACGCTGACGCCGTTAAGCTGGTTCAGTCATGACCACTGGACTTCAGAGAAATATCAACAAGCAGAGCGCTGGTACGCTTTATGTCGGCTCCGTCAAAAAGGCGTTCGACGTTCTCAGGGCGTTTCGGGCCGGACAGCGGGAGCTGGGTTTGCGCGATCTGAGCCTGACACAAATTTCCGATCTTTCCGGCCTCGACAAGAGCGCCTCCCAGCGTTTCACCAATACGCTTGTCGAACTGGGCTATCTGGAAAAGGATCCACGTACACGCCGCTACAGGCCGGCGGTCAGGCTCATTGACTTTGCTTACACATACCTGGTGAGCAACCGGCTGGCGGAGATCGCCATGCCGCGGTTGATCGAGGCGAGCAAGGTTTTCGGGACGACGGTCAATCTGTGTGAGCTTTCGGGAACCGACATCATCTATACGCTTCGTATTCCGCACCAGAAGGAATATTTCAAGGCAACTTTGCCCGGCCGCCGCATACCGGCATTCTTCGCTTCAGGCGGTATTGTGATCCTGGCTCACAGTCCCGCGGACACGCTTGAGTTTGTACTGGAACATTCCGATTACAAGCCGATTACGAAATGGACAATCACCGACCCAAAAGAAGTTCGGAAACGGATTGAGCAAACAAAGCAGGATGGCTACTGCGTCAGTGTCCAGCAAGCCCGGCCCCATGAAATCAGCACAGCAGCACCAGTGCTGAACAGCGAGGGCAAGGCTTTTGCGGCCGTCCAGATCCCCGTCTATATGCCGGAATGGACAACCGAAATGGCGGAAGAAAAGATTGTTCCTCTCGTGATAGAAACAGCGCGGGCTATTTCCGGCTCCGATTTCGCGGATAGTTGAGGGCTCTCACAGCGATGGATGAACCAGAGCCGAAGATTTCCCGCGCAGGCAAGCGGCACGATCCTCTGGCTTGCGCCTTGTGGATGATCCTTTCATGCGCACTACTGGCCGGTCTGGCCACAATCGGCAGGCATGTCGTCACAGCCGGCGTTCCACCCTTTCAGGTCGTATTCCTGCGCGTTGTCTTTGCAATCATCACGCTGCTTCCACTGACAGTGCTCCATGGCAATGCATTCTTCCGCACCAGCCGGTGGAAACTCTACGCCGTGCGAGCTGCTTCCGGGTCAGTTGCCATGTTTTGCTGGTTCTCGGCACTGGCGCTGATAACCGTTGGAGATGTGACCGCGATCAGCTTTCTCGCACCGCTCTTCACAACGATTGGCGCCGCGCTTTTTCTCGGAGAGATCGTGCGTATCAGGCGCTGGGCAGCGACGATTATCGGCCTGATGGGCGCGCTCGTCATTCTTCGCCCGGGAGTGGTAGAATTCAGCCTCGGGAGCTGGCTCGCCGTTGCATCCGCCATTGCCATGGGTATCTCTTCGGTGTTCATCAAGCGTCTTGCCGATGGCGATAACCCGGACAAGGTGGTCTTCATCTCATCAATGATCCAAGCACCGCTCACGCTCCTTCCCGCTCTTTACGTCTGGCAATGGCCCGAACCGGGCGTGTGGCCCTATCTCATAGCCATGGGGCCTGTCGCCACGCTTGGACACGTAACCCTGACACGCGCCTTTGCTGCTGCGGAGGCCTCCTTCACCATGACGTTCGATTTCGCCCGCCTGCCGTTTGCGGTTGTGTTCGGTTATGCGGTGTTCGGAGAGATTATCGATCTGTGGACGTGGATTGGCGCGGCCATCATCTTTGCCGCGAGCCTGTTTATCGTCCACCGCGAGGCACAATTGAAGAAGCAGACCGCAAGCGCTTCTGTCGGTCCTATCAGCCCGAGGGTTTAACGGGCGTACTCAAGGCCTTAGCGCTGCTCATACTGCGTTGCGCCATACATATTCTCCCAGTGCTCGTCGTCGATGGGGCCTGTACGTGGTGATGCACCTATCGCCTCCATGGCCCGCTTCACAGCATCACGCGCACCAACACGCTGCGCCCATGCTTGCACATGCGGCACTTCTGATGGGTCCTGGCCCCGGCCTGAGAAGTTATGCGCCCACGGCCAGAGCGCCATATCGGTAATGGAATAGTCTCCGGCAATATAGTCCTGCCCCACAAGCGCCTTATCCATCACCCGGTAGAGCCTGTTGCACTCCTTCGCGTAGCGCTCCTTTGCGTAACTCTCTTCCTCGCGGGCGTAGCTATGGAAATGATTATACTGGCCGAACATCGGCCCGACGCTTGCCATCTGGAACATCAGCCACTGCATGACATGGTAGCGGGCGGCGCCTTTCCCGGGCAAAAAGGCCCCCGTTTTCTCGGCCAGATAGACGAGGATGGCGCCGGATTCGAACACCGCAATCGGCCCGCCGTCCGGGCCGTCGGGGTCAAGAATGGCCGGGATCTTGTTGTTGGGGCTGATGGTGAGGAATTCGGGCGTGAACTGGTCTCCGCGCCCGATGTCGATGACGTGACTCTGGTACTCCAGCCCGGTCTCTTCGAGCATGATCGCCACTTTTCGCGCATTCGATGTGTACCAGATATAAAAATCGATCATAGCTTACGCTCCATCCATAGAATGTGAAATCTATTGCAGCGTCTCCAGCAATCCTGCCAGCAAGCGGCATCGCGGCGCCAGGGACGAAATCAGCAAATGTTCTTCAAACGTATGCGCTCCCGCGCCGGCAACACCAAGGCCATCGAGTGTTGCCAGGCCCAGCGCCCCGGTGAAATTACCATCTGAACCACCGCCTGATTGACAATGGCCGAACTCGAGGCCGATTTCCCCGGCCAGGCCGCTCGCGATCTCATAGAGCGCCATGGTTTTCTCGTGAGGTTTTGCGACCGGGCGCACGACCCCCTGCTCTACTTCGATGCGCACCTCGTCTTCTTCGCCCTCCAGGACATGCATATTGGCCCGAACCTCTTCCAGCAATTCATCGCTCGGCGCAACGCACAAGACCTGCGCTTCGCAGGTAACGGCAACCACATTGACGAAGGTGCCGCCCTTGAGCGTGCCGACCGAATAGGTCGTGCCACGCTCATAGTCGGTCATGGCCTCGATGCGGGTGATGAGTTGCGCCATTTTGGCGATGGCGGAACGCCCTTGCGCCTTGGTCAATCCGGCATGGGATGGCGCGCCATGCGTGCGCACGATAAAGCGCTGGATGGCGTGACGGCCGGTGACAACATCGCCCCAGGGGCGCAGCGGTTCAGGCACCAGGATGAATTTGTGCCGTTTCGCTTGCTCCTCGATGCGTTCGCGCGATGACGGGCTGCCCACTTCCTCGTCGGGCGTGAACATGAAGGTGACGGGGAGTTTGGGCGAGATGTTTTCCCGCCGCAGGGCACGCATCGCCTCGATGCCCAGCCGCGCGCCACCCTTCATGTCGAGAATGCCCGGGCCATACACACGCTCACCATCGCGGCTGATGGGGAGCACCGAGTCCAGCGTACCGGTCTCGTGTACCGTATCAAGGTGGCTGAGGATCAAGATGCCAGGACCGGTGACACCGTCATTTCCGGCAAGCCGGCCAATAACCACATCGCCAAAACCGTCGAGACCCGGAAGACGATCCGTCTTCGCTCCCAATTCGTCCAACGCCCCCGCGGCAAGGTCCATCATCGCGTTGACGCCGGATTTGTTGTGGGATGGGCTCTCTACGCTCGACCAGGCGATGATGCCTTTGAGAATCTCCTCTGTGTCGAATGCGCTTTCGCTGAGCATTACGTTGCAAACTCTCCATGGGGTCGAATAGATGAAAAATCACGCCACGCATATTACCCGGGAGATCAATGGTCTCAAGTGAGACTTTTTTGCACACCCGAATTCTCGTGTGGACATCAGTGGTTCCACTCCACTTGCCTGTCCAGAGTCCTGTTAATTTATGAGAGCGCCGGGAGAACGGTGCGTTTGGGAATGGGTTCTATCTCCAATCGACGGCTGTGCCAGGACGCTACATTGATCCTGGGCAGAATGCCGTAGTGTACCTTGACGGGTTCTAACTGCTTGATCCAGGTTCCGGTATTGATGACTGATCCCCACTCCAAAGCAAGCCCTCTTGAAGATCGCAGATTTTTAGCTGGCGCCCTGATCGTTGCGCAAGAGCTGCCTGATCTTCGCTGGTGAAAGGTAGCTCAGGGATTGACGAACATGCATCACAAGTTTTGCCTGCCAGATATCTCTGAGAAGATCGATGAAGCTGTAAGCAGCGATGACATAGACGCAGGCCATGGCGATCTGGAGAACACGCACAAAAGCATTGTCACCTGCATCAGGTGCAAAGACACCGATAGAGCCCCCGAGCAAAAACAGGAAGCCGGTCAATCCACTCTTCCACAAGGGGGCATTCGAACTGCCGGAATAGATTCGCTCCGCGAAAATGAGACTTGTTGCAAGGACCAGCAAAATCGCAAAGCCAAGACCGGGGGCCATGACCATCAGTTCATAAACGATTATTGCAAAAGGCGCCCCGTAAAACAGATTTGCGGCTACGGCTTTCATGCCGGCTTGTGACCCGCCCTGGGCACCCAATGAGGTTGCAAACAGGGCGGCATAAATCAGGACAAGGACCTTGCTCCACCCGAAAAACAGGAATGCTATCAGCAGTGGAGCGGCAACCATTGTCGTCATCAGGGCGGCACTATGAATTTCTTCCGGTGATTTTTCTGCTTTCTTTGAGGGCTTCAGGGAAGGGATCTCTGGTGCGGGGATAAACAGAAACATCACCCAGGAGCAAAAAATCGCTATGGCAATACCGGTTGCGAGACCCCAAAATGCGGTGACCGGCAATTCGGGATAAGTCTGCGCAAGTACAGGCATCAGCAACGCTCCGATCAGGGCGCCGATAACCGCCAGAATGTGGGCGCCCGAGGTCATGGCCAGGAAGTAGAACCAGTAAAGAAACACGCTAAAAATAATGACGGTAAGACCAGGATAGGGAGAAACGGTCAACCCGACGGCAAGCCCCGCTACCATACCCGCCAAAGCCCAGCCGAACGTCACGAGC
>CAXMMX010000221.1:0-6027 GCA_964194535.1 uncultured Alphaproteobacteria bacterium
CCGGTTGAATCACTCAGGTAATTACCCACGCGATCCCAGTGAGGTATTACAAATTCGCCGTTCTCACGCGACTGCCAGGTCCAGTCACTATCCTGCTCGAAGTAGTAGGCACCCAGCATCCACTCC
Source organism: uncultured Alphaproteobacteria bacterium (assembly GCA_964194535.1). Lineage (GTDB taxonomy): Bacteria > Pseudomonadota > Alphaproteobacteria > Rhizobiales > Methyloligellaceae > UBA2767. Next base: position 127 of record CAXMMX010000221.1, read on the forward strand.
AGCGCACCGTCGCCATTGGAGAGGATTTGAAACTCTGTCGACCAGGTATCCTGGCTCGAGGTCCAACCAGTGAACCCGTTATTGTCAGGGTCACCGCCATCGCTGTCCGGTTGTACTGTTACCCTCATGCCAGGTTTCAACTTTTGCGGGTCTAGCGGGTCTTCTCTTTGCACCATATCCGGTTCGGTCGCTTGGGCGATGTCCAGTGCCTCAAGGGGGTCCATATCGCTTGGATTTCCGTGGCCGATGGCCTTGACCCGTGCCTCCCAGGCCTCGAGGGCAGGGAATTGCGACAGTAATTCCGCTCCCCCGTCCCAGCGTCCGCGCAAGAACCACACCAGGTAATAGGCCAGGACATCGGGCAGGCCGGGCTCCCCTAAAAAGAATTCACGGCCATGGGCGAGGCGCTCATTCAGCCAGCCAAGCTGGGCTCTCAGCTGCGCCAGGATGTGGGGCAGGTCTGCCTGCACCGCCTTCAAATCCCAGTCGGGACCGAAATAAAGCCGGCCGCGGTCGGCGGCGAATTCAGCCGGCAAGTCGTCGGGCGCTTGACCCAGCACCATGCGTACGACCAGGTCGAACATGATGGTGTCGGTCCAGCGGCTCAACGCCCAGGGTATGCCATAACCGCCGCCGGGAAAGAAGGTGGGTTCCGGGTGCCGGCGGTCGATCTCGCGCAGGATGCACTGGCTGTCGCAATAGATGTCCGCGCCGATCTGCAAGACCGGCGTGCGGCGGAAGCCACCGGTCAGAGGCATCAGGTCCGGCTTGGGCGGGATGCGCGGAATTTCCACAGAGCGCCATGCAAGTCCCTTGAGCCCCAGCCCGACACGGACCTTCTCCGCCACCGGGGACTGGGGATAGTTATGCAGAATGATTTCGCTCATGGTGTCAGGGTATCCTACCAGGGCAGCTCAGAGCCGTTGGCGTGCCAGAAAGTGCCGGTGCGCTCCATGTTTGTTTCATCGATCCGGGCGATCAGGCCGCGTGCGGATTCATCCGCGTCGATATCACCATTCATACCAGTGAGCCCGGTACGCACATAGCCCGGATGCAGCAGCACCACGGCGATACCGCGATCGCGCAAATCGTGCGCCAGGCAGACGCCGGCCATGTTTACCGCGGTCTTGGAGATACGGTATCCGTAGCGCCCGCCGGTTGTATTGTCCGCAATCGAGCCGACCCGGCTTGAAACGATCGCGATCTTGCCGCCGTCCTTGAGACGGGGCAGCAGCGCGCGCGTCACCCGCATGGGGCCAAGCGTGTTGACCTCGAACTGCTGGCGGATCCCATCCCAGTTCAGATCTTCAATAGTCTCTCTCGCCAGAAGAATGCCTGCATTGTTGATGAGCACATCGATGTCATGGCCCTCCAGCGCGGCAGCGAGGCGTTCGACCGAAGCGTCGTCGGTAACGTCAACGCCCTCGATTGTTTCGATGTCTGCCCCGGATAATTCCGCCGATGCCTCGCGAACGGCGGCGATGACATGATCTCGCCTTGCCTGGTATTGCTTCGCCAACTCAAGGCCAATGCCCCTGTTGGCGCCCGTGATGACAATGGTGGCCATCTCCACTCCCCCTTAGACCCCAAGTTCTGTTATTGATCGTAGTTATAATTGTTTTTGCGTTAGGCGCGAAACCTGTTCAGAAATTTCCAAACCTTGCACTAGACCACGGTGACGTCGAGCGTACCCACGCCCTCCACCTCGCCGTGGAGCCGGTTGCCTCGTGCGACCGGTCCCACGCCCGCCGGCGTGCCGGTAAAGATCAAGTCTCCGGGCACCAGCTCGAACAGGCCAGAAAGGTAACAGATCATTTCCGGGACCTTCCAGATCAACTGGTTGATGTCCCCTTCCTGGCGACGCTCGCCATCGACCTCCAGCCACAGCGCGCCCGACGCCGGGTGGCCGATCTCGCTCGCCGGTACGATGGCGCTGCAGGGGGCTGAATGTTCAAACGACTTGCCCACTTCCCATGGGCGCCCGGCCTTTTTGGCTTCGCCCTGCAAATCGCGCCGCGTCATGTCGAGCGCCACCGCGTAGCCATAGACGTGGCTCAGCGCATCGTCGATCGGGATATCCGTGCCGCCGCTCATCAGCGCCACGGCTAGCTCGAACTCGAAATGTACATCGCTCGAGGCGGGCGGGTAGGGGAAGTCCTGGCCGACCAGAAGATTGTCCGGGTTCTTCTGGAAGAAAAACGGCGGCTCCTTGTCCGGGTCATGGCCCATCTCGATGGCGTGATCGGCATAGTTGCGCCCGACGCAGTAGATACGGTGGACGGGGAAAAGGTCATCGCTGCCTTTGACGGGAAGCGTGACACGCGCTGGCGGATCAATGACGAAGGTCATGGGGAATTCCTTTCAAGGAGATAAGGCTCGCGAAGCGTTATCGGGAGTTTGCGCGCGCGGCGCAAGGGGGGAAGGGAAATGTAATGCTCCGTCGGGCAATGGGGGCTTCAATACCAGAACACTCGAGCCGGGCCGCAAAACAATCCTCCATCTCGCTTGACGGCCCGGCATCGCTGCACCATCGTCCAGCGGCCACTTTCGGTGGGGGGTTACACAATGTTTTTGCCGAAAAACACGCAAAAAATACCCAGCGGTGTCTGGGCGCTCGGTTTCGTCTCTCTGTTCATGGATGCTTCATCGGAGCTGGTGCATTCCCTGCTGCCGGCGCTGTTCGTCTCGCTTGGCATCTCCATGGGGGTCGTCGGTCTTATTGAAGGCGTGGCCGAGGCCACCGCGTCCATTACCAAGCTGTTTTCCGGGGCGCTCAGCGACTGGCTCGGCAAGCGCAAGATCCTGGCGGTGATTGGCTATGGCCTGGCGGCGATCACCAAGCCGCTGTTCCCCCTGGCGCAGTCGGCTGAGGTGCTGTTTACGGCGCGATTTATAGACCGGATTGGCAAGGGCATCAGGGGTGCGCCGCGCGATGCGTTGATCGCTGACATAACGCCGCCCTCGATACGCGGCGCGGCCTATGGCTTGCGCCAGTCGATGGACGCGGCCGGCGCGTTCATTGGCCCTCTCCTGGCGATTGCGCTGATGGCCCTGCTGTCGGACGATATCACTCTTGTCCTGTGGTTTGCTCTCGTTCCCGCTATGCTGTGCATGGCGTTTCTGCTGTTCGGCGTCGAAGAACCGGACGCTATTCCGGCGGCGAGAGACAAGGGCGGCAAAAGCGGCTTTTCTCTTTATCGTGCTGACCTTGCCAAAATGAGCGACAGCTACTGGCTTATCGTCGTGATTGGCGCGCTGTTCGCACTGGCGCGTTTCTCCGTGGCGTTTCTCGCCCTGCGCGCCATCGACCTGGGGTTGCCGATCGGGCTGTCGCCTTTCGTGCTGGTGCTGACGATGGTTGTCTTCTCGGCGTCCTCATACCCGGTAGGGGTGCTGGCTGACCGCATGGACCGGGGAATTTTGCTCGCCCTTGGCTTTGTCTCGCTGATTATCGCCGAGCTAGTGCTGGCCAGCTCTTCAGGATATTTGCTGGCGATGGCCGGAGTGGCGATCTGGGGCGTTCATCTTGGGCTTACCCAGGGGCTGCTGTCGGCACTGGTGGCGGACAGCGCACCGGATCATTTGCGCGGCACGGCGTTCGGCATCTTCAATCTTGTCAATGGCGTCGCGCTTTTGTTTGCCTCTCTTGTGGCAGGTATGGTCTGGCAGATGCTCGGCGCATCGATGACCTTCTATGTGGGGGCTGTGTTTGCCGGCGCGGCTCTTATCCTGTTGCTGTTTTCCTTCCGCTCACGCCATTGGGCCTGACCCTAGTCCGGCGCGTGTCCGCCAATCGATTTGGTAATCTCCTCAGCGGCCCGTTTGACCATCGGACCCAGTTCGCCGACGCGCTCGTCTGACACGCGTACCGTAGGGCCGGAAACGGACAGTCTGGCGAATGCCTCACCATGTTCGTTATAGATTGGCGCGGCGATGCAGCGCATGCCCGGCGTGCGCTCTTCATCGTCAATTGCCCAGCCGGGCACACGCTCTCTGGCGCGCGCCATGATGACCGAAGCGCAAACCATCGGTGAGGCGCTCGGCGTTCATTTCCGCGTCGATGTCACCCGGCGCATAGACGGCGCCGCACGGGTTGGCGCCCATCGCACCTCGATGCTGCAGGACCTTGAACGCAGGCGCCCGCTTGAACTCGACGCCCTGCTGACTGCAGTTCAGGAAATGGGTCAGAGCGCTGGCGTGAAAACACCTTATATCGATGCCGTCTTGGCATTGGTGCAGCAAATGGGCGAAGTTGCCGGTGTCTACCCGGTATTTCCGATAACGGCGAGCGCGCCCCAGGCAGCGGCTCACTCGCCGGTTTGACCGGAAGTTCCACGCAAGGACACTCAAAACCCGGCCCGTCAAGGGCTCAGTCAATTTCAGGAGCCCATATAAATGGTTCAGTTCGCCGCCAATCTTTCCATGATGTTCAACGAGGTCGATTTTCTTGATCGCTTCGAAGCCGCCGCCGGGGCCGGGTTCAAGGGCATCGAGTATCTTTTCCCGTACGATTTCGAGGCGAAGGAAATAGCCGGCAAATTAAACAGCAGCGGCCTGAAGCAGGTGCTGTTCAACACACCTGCCGGAGACTGGGATGCGGGCGAGCGGGGTCTGGCCTGTATTCCATCGCGTATCGAAGAGTTTCGCGACGGGGTCGCCTGGGCAATCGACTACGCGAAGGTTCTGGAGTGCGACCAGCTTCACTGCATGGCCGGGCTGACGCCGGAAGGCGTTGAGGCGGCGGAACTTCGCAGCATTTACGTGGAAAATCTGCGCTTTGCTTCGGCCGAAATGGAAAAAGCCGGGATCAGGTGCCTAATGGAAATGATCAACACCCGCGATATTCCGGGATTTTACCTGAACATGTCGGCGCAAGCCGAACAGATCATGGAGGAGGTCGCCTCTGACAATCTGTTCATTCAATATGACATCTATCATATGCAGATCATGGAGGGCGATCTCAGCCCCACCATGGAACGGCTGCTCCCCAAAATCGCGCATATGCAACTCGCCGATACGCCGGGCCGCAATGAGCCGGGCACGGGAGAGATCAACTACGCCTTTATTTTCGCCCATCTGGACGCGATAGGGTACAAGGGCTGGATCGGTTGTGAATACAAACCCGCCACAACGACCGGGGAGGGTCTTGGCTGGATGAAGGCAGTGGGTTAGAGGAGCACGCCCGCGCGAGATAAAAATTCAAACGGACAATTGAGGAGAGGAACAATGGCGAATATCGGATTCATCGGACTTGGCATCATGGGCGCCCCCATGGCCGGGCATTTGCTGGCGGCAGGGCATAGCCTGTTCGTCTATGACGTGGCGGATTTGCCCAAGGACGTCCTCGACGCAGGCGCAACGTCCTGTGCGTCGAGCAAGGAAGTCGCCGAAAAAGGCGACATCATCATCGTCATGGTGCCGGACACGCCGCATGTGAATGCGGTCTTGTTTGGTGAGAACGGCGTGGCCGAAGGTTTGTCGAAGGGAAAGACTGTCGTCGACATGAGCTCGATCTCGCCCATCGAGACAAAGGAGTTCGCCAAAAAAATCAACGATCTGGGCTGCGACTATCTCGATGCACCGGTGTCAGGCGGCGAGGTTGGCGCCAAGGCGGCATCGCTCACCATCATGGTCGGCGGGCCGCAAAAAGCTTTTGATGAGGTCAAGCCGCTGTTCGATCTGATGGGGCAGAACATCACGCTGGTGGGCGGCAATGGCGACGGGCAGACGACCAAGGTCGCCAACCAGATTATCGTGGCGCTCAATATCGAAGCGGTTTCCGAGGCCTTGCTGTTCGCCTCGAAGGCGGGCGCCGACCCGGCCAAGGTGCGTGAAGCGCTGATGGGCGGTTTTGCCTCATCGAAAATTCTGGAAGTTCACGGAGAGCGGATGATCAAGCGC
>CAXMMX010000222.1:0-4651 GCA_964194535.1 uncultured Alphaproteobacteria bacterium
AGCACAGCGCGCCACCCACGAGGTCGCCCGCAGTGCGGTCACGCGGGCGGGCGCGGTCCTGCGCCGGTTCAAACTGGATGAGTTGCCGCAACTCTGGAATGTATTATGCGGCGATATGAGCCTTGTCGGTCCGCGGCCCTGTTTGCCCTCGCAGACGAAACTGATATCGGAACGGCGCAGGCTGAATATCTTTGATATTCATCCCGGCATAACCGGACTGGCGCAGGTGGAAGGCGTGGACATGTCCCAGCCAAAACGTCTTGCTGAAATTGAACAGCGCTATATGCAAAGCCAGAGCCTGAGCATGGACCTCGGCTTGATATTCAGGACGCTCTTCAGCGCCTAGCGTTCCAGTTCCAACACAACATATTCACCGTGAGGCGCTGGTTTGCCGCTTGTCCCCGCCGCTATCAGACGCGCAAGCCTTTCCGCGACAAAAACTCTGTAATGAAGGGGATCCCAATAATTCTCGTCACGCGTCGTAATTGGAGACGGGATCATGAAATCCAGAACAACGGAGTTCGGATGACGCCCTGCCATATTGACAACGCGTTTTTTGCATTCGCTCCATTGCGCTCCGTTACGTGTGTGGGACGCATGCTGGTGATGCCGGTGATAGGGCACAAAAACCAGAACCTTGCGCGTGTCGGATGGAAGCACGCTAAGGGTTTTTTCGAGCAGAGTAAGGCTCGGATAGTTCCATAAATGAGGCTTGAAATCGACCGCAGCTGATGGCGTCACGGCAGCTTTCACTGGCGGCTTGTATGATGCGCCATAGATTTTCTGACGCGCGATCTTCAGGTCGTATTTGCTAACCGGGGGAAGAAAATTCCTGTAGCCATCATTGCCGTATCGAGCCTTTCTCCATCCCAGCAAAAATCCTGCCTGCCGCACCAGAACCTCAACCGTCTTGAATTCCAGCATATGAAGAACGTCATTCCAGGGATTAGCATCGTACATCCATTCTGGAAACCGGCGGAAGGTATATTTCTCAAACCCCTCCCCCACCTCACACCAGACGACGTCCATTCCCATTATGAGCGTCTTTGGTTGACGATGATTGCGGGCGAACACCTCCACGATGCGCATTTGCTCATAGGCCGTTGCGCTGTTCATGGAGAGGTTGGCAAAACGGGCGGCAAATGCCGCGTTCAAGGCAACCGGCGGCAGCAAACGCATGGTCGATGTGCCAACGACAATGCTGTCGAAGCCGGGCGAGCGGGCAAGTGCCGGGTAGGAGTAGCGCTGGTTCGAGGCCATTGGCGCGCGCTCCAGGGGAGGAGAAAGTGGCAAGGTGTCATAAGGGTCCACAACCCAGATGGCTCCTGTTAGCAACAGCGCCACAGCTACAAGACACCAACTCATCCATTTCCAGAAACTTTGCCAGCCCATCGGATGCCCCAACCTCAAAATTGGAAATAAATGAACTCAGGATGCAGTCCAGACCCAACCATGATGACGCAGAGCGTCAATGCGGAGGCGACCGCAACCGCGGCCCAGGGGCGGTCATAGTCTTGGCTTAGCGCAAACGCCTGGCTGCTTGGGCCAACGAGCGCCACAACCGCCGCCAGTACCAGAATTGCCGGATGTGCGCCGTACCCGGCCATGGCCAGGGTGACCCCGTTCGCACCGGACAGGCTTGCGAACATGGACATGGCTTCGCCGAAACCCGATGCGCGAAACAAAACCCAACCCATCATCACGAACGCCATGGTCAGTGCCCAGCCGGCCACGGGCGGCAACGTTATTTTTCCCAGCCGCGTCCACCATGCGTGAACCGCCAGTCCCACCCCGTGCATCAGGCCCCAGACGACATAAGTCCAGCCCGCGCCATGCCACAGCCCGCCAAGAAACATGGTCGCTGTCAGTGCAAGCGCCTGCATGGACAGGCCGTGGCGCGCGCCGCCCAGGGGTATGTAGAGATAGTCCCGCAGGAAATGAGACAATGTCATGTGCCAGCGACGCCAGAACTCACGCAGTGACGTGGCCCGATAGGGGATATTGAAATTGATCGGCAGGGTCAGCCCGAACATCAGGGCGAGACCGATGGCCATGTCGGAGTAGCCGGAAAAGTCGAAATAGATCTGAAACGTGAAGGCAAGCGTCGCCACCCAGGCGTCTATCATGGAAAGGGAGCCCTTGTCGGCGCTCTCAAACAGCGGATCGGCGATGCGCGCGGCGGTATCGGCAATAAACACCTTTTTGACCAAACCAATGGCCAGGAGCGTTGCGCCGCGCGACAGACGCTCATACATGCCGTCCCTGCGCGGTGATGCCTCAAACTGAAAAATCAGCTCGTTGTGCCGCACGATCGGGCCCGCGATCAGCTGCGGGAAAAACGAGACATAGAGAAAATATTCCCTGAATCCATATTCCGGCGCTTCGCCCCTGTACCGGTCAGCCAGGTATGAAATCTGCTGAAAGGTGAAAAAGCTGATGCCGAGCGGAAGGATCACGTTCCAGGGTGTATGCTGCGCGCCCAGCACCCAGGCCAGCGACCCGGCGAAGAAGTCGGCATATTTGAACACGCCGATGATCAGCAGATTGAGCGCAACACCAAGCACCAGCGCGATACCATGCCCGCCCCTGCGTGTGGCATTGGTGAGCAGCCAGTTGGCGATGATGGACCCTGCCAGCAATGGCACCAGCCGGTAGTCCCAATAGCCGTAGAATATTATTGAAGCCGCTATCAGCAGCCATTGCCGCTGCGCACGGTTCTCCGAAACGCGGTAATAGGCCAGCAGCGTCAGCGGCAGAAAAAGCAACAGGAAGATCTGAGAATTGAACAGCATGCGGTGGTAACATCTGCCAGGTTTTGTTTCATCCAGTCCAAGAACGGTGACTCATAAACGAAATCACCGCATAACACCTGCTTAAAACAACCCTGATTGTGATCTGTACTCCTGATGGTCCCATGCCTGAACGCAAACTCCATCGCATAGTCATCTTCGGCGCCACGGGCCGGCTCGGACGCCTGCTGGTGAAGAGGTTTCACGAGGCCGGGCATCCAATCGTCTCAATAGGCCGCCAAGCGGATACGCTCACCGCACTGCCAGGCGAATACGCCGTGCTCGATCTTGACACTAGCCCCGGCGCTGCAGTCTCCATCCGCGCCGGCGATATCGTCGTCAACACGGTTCATGCCCGTTACACATCGGCCATTGCCAAGCTGTGCCCGGACGGCATTGAACGTTACATCGTTATTGGCTCCACGCGGTACCTGTCCAGAATTGCAGATGTCAAAGCCGATGAAGTGCGGGCCGCGGCGCGCGTCCTGGAGAACAGCGATCTGCCCTGGGTTCTCCTGCATCCAACCATGATCTATGGGGCAGCGGGGGAGAACAATGTCCAGCGCATGGCGGCACTCATCAGGCGCTTTCACATTGTCCCTCTGCCGGGCGGCGGGCAGGCGCTTATTCAGCCGATCCATGTGCTCGATGTGGTGGAGGCGGTGGTGCATGCCGCCACTAAACCTGGCCTGAAGCGCGCCGTCCTCCATCTGGGCGGACCCGAAGCGGTTCCCTATGCCGCGTTTTTACGAGCAATCGCCGGCGCGGCCGGCACCTGGGTCACGGTGCCGCATTTACCGGTGACACTTTTACGCGTTGCGGCACGGTTGAGCGCGCTTGTACCCGGCGTCCCTACAATAAAGGACGCGGAAGTGTTACGGCTTCGCGAAGACAAGGTGGTGGATGTGAACGAGATGAAAGATGTTCTCGGGCTTAAGCCCCGCTCCCTCGAACAGGGCCTCGCCGAAACATTCGCAAAGCAATAGTGAGATTTGCGATGGAAAACGCCACTCTGTCTGGCATATTGCAAACACAAACTCTGATTGCCGTAAGGGGCTAAAAGTCTGTCACAAGAAGCAGAAATCATAAGCGGCCCGGCCGGATATTTCCGCCTGCCCCAACCTGGCTGGCGGTTGAAATCCCTGATCCGGTTTCATCTGTTTGCGGCGGCTCTCATCCTGAGCTGGTTATGGCCGGTGACACGTGCGTGGTGGGATCAACTGGATGAGGTTACGTTCGAGCTGCTCAACGGGTCTCTGCGCTTGGGAGAAGGCTGGCAATTCTTCTGGGCACTGGCCAATCACAGAACCGTCGATCTGGTCTCTGGAGGGGCGTTGGGATTGATTGTCATCTGGTGGTTGTGGGGGCAGCCCAGAGACATACAGAACAAGCGATGCGCAGCGCTTGGCGGTCTTGCCATGACACTCATGGTGATCCCCTTCACGGCGCACATCATCATTAAATTCGTTATGAACTTTCAGCGTTACTCACCCTCACTGGTGATTGATGGCGCACTGCGATTGAATGAACTGGTTCCCTCCTTCGAGACGAAAGATATATCGATATACAGTTTTCCAGGAGACCACGCGTTCATACTTTTCGCGGTAGGGCTGTTTTTCTGGATGCTGGGGCCTCGTAAAATTACGGTGGCGGCCTGGATCATTGCCGTGATTTTCATGCTGCCTCGTCTGGTGGGCGGGGCGCATTGGCTGACCGATAATATTATTGGCGGTCTGGCTCCGGCGCTGATAACTGCCTCCTGGCAGCTTTCGACACCGCTTGGATACCGGCTGATGAATTTGTGCCTGCCATTGGTGCGCCTGGTTATTGCGCTCATTCCCAAGCGGCTGCGAATCCCGGAT